>JBBKVK010000292.1:0-13904 GCA_037968395.1 Saprospiraceae bacterium
ATTCAGGTAAAGCATAAATGTTTTCTATTTCAAAAGTTTGGCTGTTAATAATTTCAGAGGCTATTTTATCGCCTTCAGCAATGAAATTATTATACATTTGCCTGAACTTTGGGCTAGAAAGTGATTTAAGATGTTTAATTTGATTTTTAGATAGCACAACACCGCAATTTTGGGTAAAGGTATAAGTAATTTTTTAGGGATTCAAAAGTATTGCACTTCATATTTACTATTGATAGTAATATTGGTCACAGTATCTTCATGTAAGGTCCAAAAATTCTTAAAAGAAGGTGAATACTTAGTCAATAAAGTTAAAATAGAAGTCAATTCCCAATATGACGATGTCAATAAAGACTGGTTGGCTAACGGACTTAGTTACTTTGTGGATCAAAAAGAAAATAAAGGACTTATACCAAAAGAGTATATTTATTTTTCTCATAACGAGCCAAATGATACATCAAAGTACGATCGTATTATGCGTAATGTCTTTGGAGTAGTGCCTTCAATCTATGATGAATCTATAACCAAACAAACCGCAGAACGGATGAAATCTTGGTTAAGATTCAATAAAGGGTTTTATAATGCAGAAGTGACATATTCTTCAAATACTAGAAGATACAAAACGGATGTAGTGTATACCGCTGAAATAGGCAAGAGGTACAAATACGGAGACGTGACATTTATTAGTGTAGATACCTCGCTTATAAATGAGGTAAGAGAACTTTGGTCCAAAGGTCCAATTATAACAGGATCACCTGTAGATGGCGACGCATTTAATAATGAAAGAAATAGAATAACGACTATTCTTCAAAATAAGGGATATGCTGACTTCGCAACTAAGTATATTGATGTAAAAGGAGATAGTACCGGAGGAGATTTTATTATTGATCTTTTTGTAGAGGTGTATCCACCAGAAAATGAATTAGCACACAAAATATATAATGTAGGTAAAATAACTGTCTATACTGACTATTACAATAAGCAAGATACGTTTAGCTTGATAACGGATACAATCGAAAGTGTGATATTCAAACGTGAATCGCACAAGTACCTTGTTAAGCCAAGTGTAATTAATGCCGTACTCTTGTTCAGAGAAGGAGAAAGAGCTAATAAAGACGCAAGATTAAAAACATTCAACAAATTATCAAGCTTAGGTAGTTATCGGTTTACTGGGATTAACCCAAAGTTTAGTGAATCTGACTCTAACACAATTGATTATGATGTGCTATTAACACCATACCCTCGTAAATGGATTGCAGATTATGGAGCCGATTTATTGTACTCTAGACTCGGTAGTTCATCAGGAACACCATTATCTGGAAGGAATATATTTGGACTGTCTTTGAATGGTCAATTAATCAATCGAAATTTTTTAGGCGGTAGCGAACGATATACTTTGACAGGTGAGATTGGTGGACAATTAGAATTGGCATCTCCTTTTAGATTACGTTCCTATAATTACGGACTTTCTAATTATATAGAATATCCAATATTTAAGGACCATCTTGGCCAGATTAAATTACTCCATAAAATGGGGTTTGTAAGAAATTCATCTTATGTTAATCTACAAGAAAAAGCTTTATCAACAGTTAACTTATCCTTTAGTAATACGGATTTTAGAAATCTGTATCAAATATTTATTATTAATGCCACCTATGGGTATAAATTATCAGATCAATTAGATCGTTCATTGACTATTAATACGCTTGGATTAACCCTAAATAGTTATGAATTGAGGGATTCTTTTAAAGTGACAACTGGGATAGCTAGAACCTTTCAAGATAATTTATTCACTGGATTTCTTTTTAGGAATCTAATATTCACAAAAAACGGATCCTTTAAAGATAAGTCATATCAATGGTCGTTTATTTCAAATTTTGAATTATCAGGTTTAGAAATACTTGGTGCTAATAGGTTATCAAATTTAATCTCTGGTACAAATGATGTTTGGAGTTTAAATGATAATAGATTTAATTATGCAAAATTTACCAAGTTAGAATTAGATGGTAGATTTTATAAGAACCTTGGCAGAAAGAATGTCGTTGCCACCAGAATAAATGCCGGCATAATTGTACCAATTGCAGATACTGAAAATAGCCCATTTATCAAGCAATTTGATGCTGGTGGACCTAATAGTTTGAGAGGTTGGGGGATCAGAGAGCTTGGCCCAGGAGGGGTTAGGCTAATTCAAAATTCACCTAATTTCATCCCTTTTCAAAAGGGCGATATTAAGTTAGAAGCGAATGTAGAATATAGGTTTCCTATTTGGGGTGTAATTAGAGGCGGTACTTTCTTAGATGTGGGTAATATTTGGACTATCAAAGGAGACGAAATAGAAGGTCAGTTTACCTCTGCTTTTTTAAAGCAAATAGCTGTTGCAACAGGATGGGGAATTAGATTTGATTTTGATTACTTCTTAATTAGGTTTGATTTTGGCTATAGATTGAGAAATCCTTATCGCTCTTTAGACCCCGATACTTACGGCAAGTATTGGAACAATTGGCAAGGTATTAAATCACAAGGAATAGGTAATTTTCAAGTCAACGTCAATCATGCTTTCTAACTAATTAATGTTTGACTTTTTCTATAAGTTATAAGTAATAGGCTTAGATATTGCATTTTAGATTGTAAAATCCATAACAAGATGTTTGTCAAATATTTATTAAGGACAAATATAACACATATGTAAAATATTTGTCATATATTAGCAGATTGATTGAACCTCTTAGTCTTTGTAAATTATGCTTTCCTTTGATTTTAAATGTCCATACACCTTATTGTCAGGTTATCTAGATTATGCCATAGACAATGCATTTGGTAATGATAAGTATGAGACTCATGGAGTTACTTTGAAGTTGCAACGTAGAGGTGACAGTTTTTTGAATATCGATGGAAATATAATTTTCATAAACACAATAGCAGATATAGAAGTTTATAAGTCTGTAGGCCTATTCTCTTCTGAGATAAAGGGTGTGATAGATATTAATTTAGCTATCGAATATGACATTTCTACAAATTTTAGAATTACAACAAAAAGTGAAATCTTAAATCATAAATGGATAGAGAAACCCACTCTCGAAATTGGTATACTTAATATGCCAGTAGAGTCACTGGTTGAGTTAGCATTGAAGCATTATGAAGGAATAATTACTGCTAAGATGGATGGTGTAGTAAGAGATAACATTGATCTAAAGTCAATAATCAATGCTCAGCTTTCTACTATGAAAGCTAACTTAAATGAAAAGTCTTTTCATGGGATAAAGTTGAATGTAAACCCTACCATGTTAGTCCTTGAAAAGCCTATATATAAAGATAATATCATTCATTTAGCTGGTGGAGTAGTAGTAGATACAGCCATAGCAAAAACTTCTAATTTAATTGAAGCACCACTTACATTTAAATGGACTCAACAATTAGAAAAAGACAGTTTGATTCTTACTAGTTTTGAACTAGATGAACCATTCTTATTAGAGATGGTAGAAAGTCAAATTGGTAATCAAGAAGTAGGTGGAAAACCACTCCAAATATCTCATTCTAATATTGCCATATTAGAGAACAAAGTTGAATTTAAATCAACTTTACTCAGCCCAATTAGAGCTGGCCTTAAATTTAATGCATCCCCCATATATGTGGAAGCTAAACAAGAGCTAATTTTGCAGGACATTAACGTAGAAATTACTCCTGAAAGCTTTTTGTATAAACTATCGGCACCATTAGTCAATAAGTTTATTGAAAATAAATTAGAAGGAATCTTTCCATTGAAAATTAAGTCTTTAATAGATGAAAAAATTCTAAAACAAATTCCAGAGATTATGGAGTTAGAACATATTAATTTAACTCCAGTTGTAAAATCAATAAACCTATCTAAACTTTCTTTTAAAGAAGGAAAAGTAATTGGGATAGTAAGAATAGAAAACCCTCACTTTACGATCGTGATGCAAGAACAAAGAGCTGTATTAGCGTAATATAAGTGGTAAGGGATTTATGCTGTCGATCAAAGTATAAAATCAATATAAATAGATGAAAAAAGTAAACCCATACTGCGTTTTTGCTGGCAAGCAAGAAGAAGGTAATGTGCATAAGGTGTATCATGATACTGAGTATGGTTTTCCCTTGTTGACGGATAATGAATTGTTTGGCAGATTGATATTAGAAATTAATCAAGCAGGATTGTCATGGGATACAATACTGAAAAAGAAGTTAAATTTCTACAATGCGTACTCCCATTTTGATATCCATTCTATTGCAAATTATGATGAAACAAACAAACAGAGATTGCTCTCTAATGCGGGGATTATTAGAAACAAATTAAAGGTAAACGCCGCAATTTATAATGCTAATGTTATCCTAGAATTAAAGGAAAAATTTGGGTCATTTGGTTATTGGTTGGATAGTCATCATCCCATGTCAAGAGAATCTTGGGTTAGGCTATTTAAAACGACATTTAAGTTTACGGGAGGAGAAATAACTAATGAATTTCTGATGAGTACAGGATATTTATATGGGACACATCATGAGAGTTGTTCAATTTATCACGAAATAGCAAAATTAAATCCTAAATGGATGGACAAGTAAACACCAACTTTTAGATTAATAGCATATAAAATTATTTTCGAAGTAATTGTTGTGATACTTGTAATCTACTATCAATATTCATTTTAATAAACGTTCTCTTTAAGTGAGTTTTTACAGTATTCACTGTGATAAAATGTTTTGTTGCTATATCACTATTACTTAACCCCCCACAAAGGTCTAGTAAGATTTCGTATTCTTTTGGCGTGATGTGATCAAATAATTTGCTGTTGATTTCAGCAAGGCTTAAAAACATGGATTTGCTTTGACTTTTTATTTTATGTGCTGTCATTGCAACTGAAGCTAATATATCTCTTTTTTTAAATGGCTTGACAATGAAGCCTTCAGGATAAAGATCTTTTGCTTGATCGAGTGTATAATTGTCTGAAAATGATGTAATAAATATGAATGGAATCTTGTATGTATCCTTTAAATGTTTTGCTACATCTAGACCAGTAATTGAGTCGCCTAGTGAAATGTCAAGTAAAACTAAATCTGGAGAAGTTGATTTAATTTTATCTAATGCTTCTAATCCTTCATAAACTTGTGCAACAACATTATACCCTTCTTTAGTTAGAATGATTGCTAAATCTTCTGAAATGAGCGGTTCATCTTCTACTATGACTATTTTTATTGACACTTTTTATCTTTTTGGTTTAATGCTGAGGATAGTATTTCATTCATCATATTAAGCTCTACAATTATCTCATTAATTAACTGATCCTTTATTATGTCATGAGTAATCAAATTTTTTTCATTTGCGTTTGGGAGTTTAATTATTTTAGCATTTTTCATTATATGTGGGGTTTATTATGCAGCAAGTTTAAATTTATTAATGACCAGTTCGATATGAGCACCTTGATCATTAGAGATTATCATTTTAGCTCCAAGTTTTTGCATAAATGCAGTTATCATCTTGTTTCCAAAACTCTTTGAATTTAAAAATTCTTCCTCATTAATTCCTTTTCCAGTATCTTTTACACTCATTATTAGCTGATCGTCTCTCATTTTAAGCGTAAATGTAAGTGTGCCAGTCAGAGACTGTGTAAACCCATGTTTTAAAGCATTACTTATTAGCTCATTGGCGATCAAACCTAAAGGTATCATGGTATCTACATCAAGTTTAATAGATTCAATGTTTTTTACGAGTGAGATTTCATTTTCTCTGATGTTATATGAATCAAAAAGGTGGTCTATGAGCTCGGTAAAGTAAAAGGTAGTTTCTATTCCTGTAATATCATTTTCCTTGTATAGATTTTGGTGTATTAATGCCATAGAGCTGACTCTATCTTTTCCTTCATTAATTGCCTTTAAGGCTGCATCATCACTAATATAGTTAGATTGTAAACTCAATAAGCTTGATACTACTTGCAAGTTGTTCTTTACTCTGTGGTGGATTTCTCGTAAGAGGACATCCTTTTCAGCAAGATTTTTTTCAATAATTTTATTTTGTACCTCTAATAGCCTTTTTGATTCTTTGTTTTTTCTAAAGCTATAATATAATATCGAAAGTAAGCCCAGAAGGCCTAATGTGATGGAAAAGAAAATGTTTCGTTGATAATTTCCTTCTTTTATTCGCAGATCTTTTACGTCGTTTTCGGCTGTTAACAATGCTACTTGTTGTTCCTTCTTTTCTGTTTCGTATTTTTTTTCTAAACTAAATAAAAGGTTTCTTTTATCCTCATTCAAAAGAGAGTCTTTCATCGTTTTCTCTAAAATGGCATATTGGTAAGCTTCCTTATAGTTTCCTAACTTGCTGTTTATCTCATGAAGTTTTCCATAGATATCTTCTACTACTTTGTCTATTGTTTTACTTTTGTATTTTAATACAGTTAGAAAGGATGCTTTAGCTTTACTTAAGTCATTTATGTCATAATACAAATCACCTAGTTTTGTAATGGTATTTAAATAAGCATCTTCATAACCAATGTTTTTATATTCAGAAGCTAAGGTTTTAAATTTCTCCACTTTTTCCTTTGATGTTAGAGTAGAATCTTGTTCATATCCATGGATCATATTTGGACTTCCTCCACTTGAGACAACAAGGTCATGATACTCTTTAGTATATTTGGCATAATTGGTCATATCACCTACTCTGTCATAAATTGCTCTCAAACGATAGAGTATTAGTCCATGATCCATTCTTTTACCTTTAGGTTTTGTGATATCATATGCTTTCATGAGATACTCCATCGCCTTGTCAAAATCTGAATGATCGACATAAGTATTATGCCATGCTTCATATATAATCCATTTACGGTAAGGTTCATTGATTTCAAACCAGTCAATCGCTTTGGTGTAATACAAAACCATAGAATCTACTTCTTTTAGGAGTTGGAATGACCTACCTGTATGTAAGTACAGTTTTCCTGCCAATTTATCATTATACGAAAGATATTGGCTTGCTTTATTATACGCTTCTATAGCATTTTTTATCTTTCCTTCTCTCTCCAATACTCTTCCCTGTTCTATATATAATATGGTTAGTTTATCTAATAATCGATCTTTTTCTGCAATATTAATTCCAATGCTTACTAATTCACCAGCTTCTTTTGTACGGCCATTCATAAAAAGTTTAAAGTTCCATACAGCTATACTATCTATTTTTGCAAGATTATTAGGGGCAGAATTCATTGAGTTTAAGGCATCTTTCATTTCTACCATTGACACTTGAGACCAGACCAATGGTATGATACTTAGAAGTGTAAATAATGTTATTGTTAACCTAAGTTTCATGAATTTTGATTGTTATTTTGAATCTAATTTAATCATAATAATTCTAAAGCAAGTAATTATTAACAATGTAATAGGACAATCTTAGTAAGTCTTAATTCTATTTTTTCTCACTCTAGTAATTTGGGTTAAAATTATTTTATAATTATCATTTGGTTGTCACCCTTTTGAGGGATATTTTAACTAAATGATATTACTTGGTGGTAATTATTAAATTATAGCTTCTTATTCGTATCTTCCTTAGGTCAAGTTTTACCTAGAGACCCATTCAAAAGTTAAAGGAATTGATTAATGATATTTATTCGAACTAGATTCTAGTAAAAAACAAGGATTTAACTGTATTAAATATAATCAATTTTCAATTAAATCTTTATTTGCAATAGGGATACGAATATTGACCGTAGTGCCTTTTTTAATTACAAACTTTACATCTGCATCCAATTTTTCAATAAACGAGCTGATTAATAGCATACCTAATGACTTTTTATTATCCTCTGGCTTGGGTAAAAACCCTTTGCCATTATCACTTATTGACATACAGATTTCATTGTTTTCTAAAGTGATGATCACTTTAATGAGCCCAACCTTATTATCAAACGCATGCTTAATACTGTTAGTAACTAATTCTGTGGCAATTAAACCCATAGAAATAACAATATCGATATCTATTTCCACATCTACAATGTCGAGGTCTAATTGTATATTTAATGAATCAGCTCCGAGAGTATCGAAGATGTTTGAACATAAATCAGTGAAATAGCTTACCAACGATACTTTTTGAATAGCTTCTTTACCATATAGGTTTTGGTGAAGTAATGCCATCGATTGTATTCTCATTCTACTAGACTTTAGTACTTCAATACTTTTATCATCAGTAGTAAACCTTGTCTGCAATGATAAAAATGAAGATACTAATTGAAGATTGTTTTTAACCCTGTGGTGGATTTCCTTAAAAAGATCATTGTTGTCCTCTAAGGCTAATTTCAACTGATCATTTTTTTCATCAAGGGCCTTAGAATATCCTTTTTTAGCTCTGTATAAATAATAAATCCATGCTCCAACCATTAGAAGTAGAAAAGAAATAATAGTTAAACCTATTTTATCCCTCTTTGCATCCTGAATTTCCTTTTCATTAATTTTACTTTGAATGATGAGAATTTCTTTTTCTCGAGCAGCTTGATTTAATATCTCTTGCTGTTCAAGCTGCGAAATAAACATCAATTTATCTTTTGAGAATATTTCATTTCTAAGACTGTCGTACTTTTGATAGTACAAATAAGCTTTTTTGTAATCACCAATTGAGTTGTAATATGCCGAATAATTGTTAAATATTTCTTTTGTTAAACGGCTTTCTTTACTACTGTCAGCGTATATTAGGGCTTCATCCAAATATTTTAAATCAGTTGATTTTGGGTAGAACTTTCTATGAAGATTGTATTGCTTTATATTGGCATGAACTTTAAATCTGGGATCATCAAATTCATAAGCAAATTTGAAGTATTGTTCTATTGCAAATTTTGCCTTTTCTTCATCACCTTTAGTCATATACCGATCGAACATTATTCCATAGCCATACATTTTTCGCTTTATCTGCTTGCGATTCAACCAAAGGTTCATAGTGTATTCTTGGTACTCATCAAATCTTTCTGTTATGCCTAATTGTTTCATGGCATCTATTAGATTTATGAGTAATGTACCATACATTTTCTTTGGTAGTTTTCCAGACTCTATTTGATCAATAGCAGATTTAAGGATATCATATGCAGCTTGAGGATTTTCAATTGCAAGGTATAGTAGCCCAATTCTATTATACAAGTCTGGAAGTAAAGAGTGATATGGGTCTAGCTTTATAACTAGATTTAATGACTTATTAAAATTTTCTAGCGCTTTATGATACCTAGAACTGATATATTCAAGGTGTCCCATATTACGTAATGTATTGGCTTGCCAATTGATGTCATTCTTCTTAGACCAATATGCAAATGCAATATTTAATATACTTTGAGAAGTGTCCATCTCCGCTAACCCCATATGTAGGAATGATGTATTGGTATAACGTGCCATTGCCAATGAGTCTTCGCCAATTGATCTATATTTATTAATTGCATCATATTGATATTCTAATGCTAATTTGATGTTAGTCAGATCCACATATCCTCGAGCTTGTATCAGTTTTTGAGCTTGAGTTTTAGTATCAAAAAAAGGCAGAGAATCAGAAATGATCTTACATTTAAGGTAGGTAGCACTATCTAATTGCCCTTTGTAGTTTTCAAGGTATTTTTGGCTAAACAAGTTTGAATTGTAAGTAGTACTAAGTAAAATAAATACTAAGACATAATTCAAAAACCCTTTAATGTATCTAATAAAAAAACTCAAATTTTCAATCTGTTAATTATATATTTCAAATATAAGAAATCTTTTAGGTTATACCATATTTATAATTGAAAGCGAGGCTACAAAGCATCGCCTTCTATTTTTTAAAGAAAATGATTCTTAATGTAATATGATTGTATGAGTAGGTTAAACTAATTTTTTCCTCAGGGTATTTGACTCACTTTTGTATAATGTATCATAATAGCAAAGCCAGTTCTTGGCCTCCACGGTACATTGATTCATTTCAGTATATTTTCGAGTATAAAAACGCAAACTAAATGCTTAAACTAGTGTGTATTTTAATTGTAGGAATGCACTAGAAAATTTAATCAAAATATTTTGCATTAATATGAATTGATGTAGTCATGATGTAGCCCTAAAGTATTGATAATCTAATTGAGCTACTATCTTTGTAGTAATTGTTTATTGATTTTATGTGCGTTTCAATTGATTTGATTGAAACATACATTTTATATACATGATGTATGATGATGTGACAATATTCAGTTTTTTATATTTGAACCAACCTTGTATTTTAATCCTTTTTAGCTTTTTAAAAAGTTGAAACTTAATGTTAGGATAAAGACAAGAGTAATTAGTATTTTGAATACCAACTAAAATAGAAACACTAAGCAAATGAAGAACCTTTTACTTTTCATCTTATTAACATTTTCAACAATTAAAGGATATGCCAACGCAGATATCACATTTTGTGTAGATCTATCTTGTTTTAATTCGGTAACAGCACCTGCGCTGATGGGCAGCTTTAATGGTTGGTGTGCAGGATGTAATTTTCTTTTAGATCCGGATGGAGATGAAATTTACTGTGTCACTGTTAGTATGCCTGATGGAGCTCAAGAATATAAATTCTTTTTTCAAGAAGAAGGACAAGAAAGTTTAACACCTGGAGATCCATGTACTGTCACAAATTTTGGGTTTACTAATAGACTGATTGACGTTGTTAATGGGGTTCCTCAAACAGTTACTTTTGGTTGGGAAGTCTGTGGTCCAGCTTGTATCCCACCTCCTGCTGCTACGAACATTAATTTCTGTGTAGATTTGAGCTGTTTTCAATCTGTCACAGCTCCTACAGTTTTCGGAGCATTTAATGGTTGGAATGCAGGAGCAAACCCTGTAACTGATCCAGATGGAGATGGTATTTATTGCGCTACTGTTGGTATGATGCCAGGAGAACAAGAATATAAATTTTTCTTTCAAGAACAAGGGCCTGAAGATATGGCTACTCCTGAAGATGACGCTTGTACCAAAACTACTGGATCTTTCACAAATAGGGTTCTTACAGTTGTAGATGGAGTTCCTCAAACTGTTGCTTTTGGTTGGGAGACTTGTGACCCTAGTTGTGGCGCAGCTCCGATTTCAACAGATATAACATTTTGTGTAGATTTATCTTGTTTTCCATCCGTAACAGCACCTACAGTTTTTGGGGCATTTAATGGTTGGAATGCGGGAGCAAATCCTGTATCTGATCCAGATGGTGATGGCATATATTGTGCTACAGTCGCTATGCAAGTAGGAGACCAAGAATTTAAATTTTTCTTCCAAGAGCAAGGGCCAGAAAACATGACTATTCCAGAAGATGCAGCTTGTACTAAAACAACAGGAGCAAATACGAACAGAGTGATTACAGTTGTAGCGCAACAACCTCAAACTGTAACTTTTGGTTGGGCTAATTGCGATCTAAAATGTCAGTTAACAGCACCATTAAATAATGCACCTGCTCCTAACTGTGCTTCTAGTGATGTTGTTTCTTTATTTAGTAATTCTTACTTAAATGTTCCAGTATCATCATGGTTTGGAGCTGGGTCTGTTGGATTATTATCAGATATTCAAATGAGTGGAAATGATATTAAATTATATGAAAACTTAGATATTGTTTATGTAGAGATTGATGCAGCTAATCTTATTGATATTTCTGGGATGAATACCTTAAATGTTGATTTTTGGACGCCAGACCTAGACATTGTTACTTTTAGAATATTTGATGCTGGAGCTGATGGTGTAATTGGTGGTAATGATGATGCTGAAATGGAATATTCTTGCAAAAATGTAAAACTATGTGCATGGAATAAATTTAAAATTCCTATTGCTGCTTTTGTAAACCTTACTCCTTCAACAGGAATAGTTCAATTGCAAATTCAAGGGTT
The DNA here is from genome assembly GCA_037968395.1 of Saprospiraceae bacterium. Taxonomy (GTDB): domain Bacteria; phylum Bacteroidota; class Bacteroidia; order Chitinophagales; family Saprospiraceae; genus JADKBO01. Next base: position 11,841 of record JBBKVK010000292.1, read on the forward strand.
ACCAGCTGGCATGGGAAAAGTCTTTTTAGATAATATTTATTTCTCTGCTGAACCATGTGCGCCTTATACTAATGACATCCCATTAACGCCTGCACCTGATCCTACATGTGCACCAGCTGATGTAATATCTATGTTTAGTAATAGTTATACAAATGTGCCAGTAGATACATGGTTGACACCTTGGTCTTCTGCTACAGGAGGTAATATTGTACCTATATCGGGTAATGATACAAGATTGTACGAAAATGTTGATTTCTTAGGGATAGAAACGGTAAACAATCAGATCGATGCATCAGGTATGTCCAACTTTAATATTGATGTATGGACACCAAATATGACAACGTTTAGAGTAAAGTTGGTTAATTTTGGTCCTGGTGGGAATTCAGAACATGAGATAGCGTTTACACCTACACTTTCTGGATGGAATACATATAATATACCAATGGCTGATTTTACAGGATTGACTGGTACTAGTAATATAGCACAATTGATACTCTCGGGATTACCAGTTGGACAAGGTACTTTGTTTATTGATAATGTGTACTTTTCAAATTGTGCGGCTACTGTTCCTGGTGTTGCAGCACCAACACCAACCTGCGCACCAGCTAATGTGATCTCTATGTTTAGTGATGCATATACAAATGTACCAGTAGATACATGGTTGACACCTTGGTCATCAGCAACAGGTGGTAATATTGTGCCTGTAGCAGGAAATGATACAAGACTGTATAACAATGTTGATTTTCTAGGGATAGAAACAGTAAGCAATCAGATTGATGCATCAGCCATGACCAATTTTAATATTGATGTATGGACACCAAATATGACAACTTTTAGAGTGAAATTAGTAGATTTTGGAGCTGATGGAAACTTTGGAGGCGGAGATGATTCTGAATTTGAAATACCTTTTACTCCAGTACTTTCGGGATGGAATTCCTATAATATTCCAATGGCTGACTTCACTGGACTAAACAGTACAAATAATATTGCACAATTGATACTTTCTGGTCTGCCTACGGGAGCGGGTACATTATACATCGATAATGTATATTTTTCTACTTGTGCTCCTACTACTCCGTCTATGGCTGCACCTACTCCAACTTGTGCACCAGGTAATGTGATATCTATGTTTAGTGATGCGTATACAGATGTACCAGTAGATACATGGTTGACTCCTTGGTCAAATGCAACTGGAGGCGGAATTGTGCCTATTGCAGGTAATGATACAAGATTATATAACAATGTAGATTTCTTAGGTATTGAAACTGTTACCAACCAGATTGATGCATCAGCCATGACCAATTTTAATATTGATGTATGGACACCAAATATGACAACATTCAGAGTGAAATTAGTAGATTTTGGAGCTGATGGAAACTTTGGTGGTGGAGATGATTCTGAATTTGAAATACCTTTTACTCCAGTACTTTCGGGTTGGAATACATATAATATTCCTCTTGCTGACTTTACTGGATTAAACAGCACAAATAATATTGCACAATTGATACTTTCTGGTCTACCTACAGGAGCGGGTACATTATATATAGACAATGTATATTTCTCTACTTGTGGTGGTGCATTACCAACAGTTCCAGTAATGGCTGCACCGACTCCAACCTGTGCTCCTGGCAATGTAATTTCAATGTTTAGTGATGCATATACTGATGTGCCTGTAGATACATGGTTGACTCCGTGGTCAAATGCAACTGGAGGCGGAATCGTGCCTATTGCAGGTAATGACACGAGACTATATGAAAATGTAGACTTCTTAGGTATTGAAACTGTTACCAACCAGATTGATGCATCAGCCATGACAAATTTCAATATTGATGTATGGACACCAAATATGACAACTTTTAGAGTGAAATTGGTAAACTTTGGACCTGGAGGAAATTCAGAACATGAAATCCCATTCACACCTACACTTTCTGGATGGAATACTTACAAAATTCCAATGGCTGATTTTACAGGATTGACAGGTACAAGTAATATTGCACAATTGATACTTTCTGGTCTGCCTACGGGTGCAGGTACATTATATATAGACAATGTATATTTTTCTAC
>JBBKVK010000293.1:0-3343 GCA_037968395.1 Saprospiraceae bacterium
AATTGATTGTACTTAAAATACTTTAATTCTGCACTTTGTATTATAAAATTCCGATTTTATTATCACAGATTTTTTGTCGATTTCACGTTGTTTTTTTGCATTATGCACAACGGTTAGTATATCAAAAATAGGCGGTTTCGAAACACTAAACTTTCAGTTAAGCACAAGGTTTGATACGAGCTAAAAGACTTAAATTCAGCACTAAATCACCTATTTTTTATATACATTGTTGTGCACAGGTATTTCTGTTATTTCTTCAAATTAAGAATTTGTGTTTTTATGCTCGGGTCATCAGGAAAGCACCATTGTTCTGCTATTTTACCATTACTTACTCTATAAATAGAAACCTCGTATATTTCAATTTTAGCTCCAGTTGAATCAATTCCTTCGTAAGTTTTCGTATGAGTTGCTGTCGCTTTATAACGAGTTACAACTTTATCGTTTTCTTGAATAATATCAACTATTTCTTCATTCCAATCTGGAAAAAGTGTTCTCCAGTCTAAAATTGCCTTTTTTGCTTCTTCAATACCTGTCCATTCTTCACTTGTTAAATAATGACAAACAAAGTCTGCAGTTAGTATATCATTTAAATTTTTAAATTCACCTTCGTTCCATACTTTATGATACTCTAAAACAACTTCTTTGTTTTTTTCTAAAATCGAATTCTTATCTGTTGATTGGCAACTACAGAAAAGTAAAATTATAATTAATGCGGTTAAAAATGATTTATTCATTATTCTCGGATTTGTTTTTTTTTACTTGTGCACAACACAAAGGAATACATCCAACACCCCTTCCAAACTTAAGCATGTGATAAAATGTCAAAAGTGGTGGATGTATTTTAGTACCGAAAAGACGGCATAAATTGGACAGCTATCCTTATAGGGTTTTTCCTTTTGAAAGTATTTTTGTTTCGTAATAAAGATAGTTAGATTGATTGACTTTTGCTAGTGTTTTGATTGGATTCTTTATTGGTTTTGATTTTTACAGAAGGTCTTTTCATTCATTTAATGATGGTTGAAAGTCGATTTGTCTGCTTTTCTTTGGTTTGGGGCATAGCTAGCTAGATTTGTCATGAACTATTGGGTAGCTCATCTCCATATTCTTTTTGTTTGTATTCATAAAAATAATACTACGTCCTACAATATGCTTTTACTGTGGAGGTCTTGTAATTCTTTAGGGTAAGGTACGCTTTGTACTCCCTGATTTCATTCGTTACATCTATCATCTTATCGTGTGTTTTTGGTGATTAATTGATGATGTAAAGATACTTCTTAATTAAGTTTTTTATTATTTATTATGCTGTTATTCAGTAGTTTAAGTGTAGATAGATGTTCAACGGTTCTGTGGTATGTGGAGGAGTGACGAAGGAACTCTTCCATCATCACCACTTGTTACTTTTCGCCTATTGGCCCGAAAGATCAATGTCAGCAATTCGATCGTCTCTTTCTTTAGACTTTCTCCTACTGTATATTTACAGTCTTTATTTAATTCCTTTGTAAATCGAAACAACTCAATACATAAATCGTAAGTGGCTTTGTATACAGACAATTTATTATACAAGCTCATGTTATTATTCAAAAATCAACTGACATACACAGTATGAATAAATAGGTAATCAAGCGAAGACTATCCCGCCCGATTCTAATAAATCGGTTCCTTCCTTTTAAAGTGACATTTAGTCACTTTAATCGCTACGCGACCAGTCAGTCATCCCTGAGACAACGAACAGAAAAACCATTACCCTTACCGGGGTTGCCCCTCGCTACATTGACAACTAAATAGTGCAGACTTCGATCCCAGGCAGTAGTTATACCGTCCTCGGTAGAACTCCACCAGACGCCGAAGTTACCAATGTCGCTGAATGTACCATCGGTGAAACGGCTGCCGCCCGGAAGCCCTACAAAGCCACTTTCGTTAGTACCTGCGGCATTAGGGGATTCCCAATGTGCAAATCCTGCCTCTTTCATTTTACCGCCTGAGATATTATTATTTCCACTTGCACTTGGATCAACAAAGTCTCTTAGTACATCCCATTCAACATCTGTGGGCACATGCCAGCCTGTTGGACATACATTCTTATCGCCATTTGACAACGTGTCTATGGCGTACCAGTTGTATAGGACTCCATATGTTATCAAATTTGAAGCGGCATTGTCATACCAACAATATCCTGGAGCTCCATCATTACTCGCAGTGATCCAAGCCATCTCATCTGTAATTGGTGGAATTAACGTCCCGTCATTGTACCTCGTAGTTTTTAGATTCTCTGCCATCCAGGTCTGTGTCCCTATTGTTATGATGTCATATCTGTTATTGTCTATATCCTTGACGCCTTGTAAAGCTTCAACCTTAGCCTCTAGTAAATCTACATAAGCCTTGGTCGCAGCATCTTGGGCAGATACAGGATCAGTAACATTAGTTATCCTGTTCTTTGCTTTGATTAAACCATCATCAGCAACAGAAAAATAAGAAACTATTGCACTGTCTGGAACTTCAACATAAGAACTGAACCAATGATCCTGATTAGACAATGGAGGTTGCCAACCACTTGAGTTCAAAAATGCAGTACCTCCTGCATATACATCTGATGATGATCGTTTCCATTCAGCATCCTTACTACTGATTTTCTTTACTATCATTACCAGAGTATCCCCTTTTGTAACCGCAATAGCTGTTGTTAAAACAATAGAGTAAATAGAATCAACATCGCTTGTTACATCAAATAGTTCTGTAATCAACGAAGAACCCATAGCAGGGTCACTACCTGTTCTAATTTCAAGTGAAAGAGTAGACTTTCCATTAGAACCTATTCTTTTAGCATTTATTTCTATTCTTGATAAATTACCAGTAGTATCTATAATAAACGATTGTCCGCCAAAAACATCATAAGTAATTGTGAGGGGCGCATCTATTCCTGTTGATGTTTGATCATTAACTTCAGAGCTATATATAGAATCTGCAAGTATTTCAACTAATTCGTTTTGTGCTACTACTGTTGTACTAAATATCGATAATGTAACAAATACAGCTAAAATACTAAAAAGATGATTTTTCAAAACTTCTATTTTTACTTTCATGTAATTCGTATTTGCAATTATCCTAAAAGCCATAAAGATATATTTATTTGAAACTGGAACCTAGTAAAGAGATACTAAATTAAAGATTACCTGAGCAAGTAAGAATCAAATATTTCACTTTTTACTATTTGTACTATCCAAGAACAAAAAGAGTAAGAATCCTCTTTTAGGAAAAATCAAGTTTGTTGGTGGAAAGTAACGTCCCAGTGTAAGTGGCGGACACAGCGATAGCTGATGTCTGATCATCTTACACCATGTTACAT
>JBBKVK010000294.1:0-2813 GCA_037968395.1 Saprospiraceae bacterium
ATATAATAATAAACATAGGATGTTATCTAATTGAATTATTGTTAATGTTTAAAAGAATTCAAGATTTTCTCAAGTATCTCTGAACTATTTATTTATTTAATCTCATCAAAGTCCTTACCTTTGTGCAAAATGTATTGGTATGGATAATAGTAAATGGTCATACGACGAGTTTTTGTGTTTTCTTTTGATATATGTATCTAATGTGGATATAGATTATTCTGATGATGAAAAAGAAAGACTAAATCGGTTGTTTTCGAAGGAGGTATATGATAAAGTTTTTGCTGTATTTGACGAAATGAGTGATTATCAAGCGCTTCAAAAAATATTGAGTTATAAAGAAGAATATTATCCAGAAGAGGTAAAAAAGCAAGAACTGTTAGATAATATCAAGATTCAGTTTTTTATCGATGGAGAATATTCAGTCATGGAAAAGGAAGTGTTTCACTTCTTAGAAAAAATGCTATAGAATTTGAAAGGTGCAAATAAATTAGACGTAATATATGAGGATAACCACCTCATAGCTATCAACAAAATAAACGGTCTCTTGGTACATGAAGCTAAAGATAGCGATGTCACACTAGAGGAGCTTGTAAAAGATTACATTAAGACCAAGTATAAAAAGCCAGGCGACGTATATCTGGGCACGTTGCATCGTATAGATAGACCTACATCAGGTGTTGTCATTTTTGCGAAGACTAGTAAAGCAGCGGCAAGGATGAGTGGGTTATTTAGTTCAGGGAATATAGATAAATCTTATTTGGCGATTGTGGAACGTATTCCTGACCCTTTTTCAGGAAGATTGGAACACTACCTCGTCAAAAATACGGAAAAGAATGTAGTGAAAGCTTACGATACACCTAAGAATGGCTCGAAGAAAGCCATAATGGACTATGAATTGGTTGGAGAAATTAATAAAAACGTATTACTTTCTGTTAATATATTGACGGGACGAGCTCATCAAATTAGGGTACAATTAAAGAAAATAGGCGTCCCTATTAACGGTGACCTAAAGTATGGCAGTAATTTGGTTTTTTCTGATCAATCTATTGCCTTACATTGCCGTAAGATGTCATTCATCCACCCTGTGAAACTAGAAAAGGTAGATATAATTGCTCCACCTCCCAAAAATATAGTTTGGAATGAATTTAAAGGATTGATAGTTCAGGAAAGGAAATAGCTAATGAAGTGATTTCATTTCATGCAGATTTGATTTACGCCCTTTTTACTAAATAAAATTGTTCAATAAGCAGGTGTCTTGTAGACGAGTTGCAAGATGATGTTAAATTGCTCTATGATTAATTAGCAAAAAGAGGCATATATAGGACACTAATAATTTGTATATTTGTGACCTTAATTTTTATAAAAAGAAGATAACATGTTCGAAAGTCTTAGTGAAAAACTAGAAGGAGCCTTTAAGGGACTCTCCGGTAATGCAAAACTAACAGAAATAAATATTGCCCAATCCATAAAGGAAATAAGAAGGGCATTAGTGGCTGCGGATGTAAACTATGGAATTGCAAAAGAATTTACCGATAAAGTAAAAGAAGAGGCTTTAGGAAGTAGGAATATATTAGGTGCTGTTAAGCCAGGTGAAATGATGGTCAAAATCGTCATGGATGAAATGGTCCAGCTAATGGGTGGCAAGTCTGAGGGTATTAATTTTAAAGGTAAACCTGGCGTAATCCTTATCTCAGGTCTACAAGGATCAGGTAAAACTACTTTCACTGGAAAATTAGCCAAGTGGCTGAAAGAAAAGAAAAATGTAAAAGTGCTTGTATCTGCCTGTGATGTATATAGGCCAGCAGCAATTGATCAGTTGACCGTCGTAGCAGAAGGTGTAGGAGCTAGTGTATACAAAGAGGTAGGCAATACTAATCCAGTAGAGATCGCATCTAATGCAATAGCATATGCTAAAGAAAACAAGTATGATGTTGTTATAATCGATACAGCTGGTCGATTGGCAGTAGATGAAGAAATGATGGACGAGATCGCTGCTATTAAAGAAGCGATTACACCTAATGAGACATTGTTTGTTGTAGATTCAATGACAGGTCAAGATGCAGTAAATACAGCAAAGGCTTTTAATGATAGGATTAACTTTGATGGGGTAGTATTGACCAAATTAGATGGTGATACGAGAGGTGGAGCAGCACTTACAGTCAAGTATACAGTTGGCAAACCTATCAAATTTGCAAGTACAGGTGAAAAGATGGAAGACTTAGATGTATTCCACCCTGAGAGGATGGCCCAAAGGATATTAGGTATGGGTGATATTGTGTCTTTGGTAGAAAAAGCCCAAGAGCAATATGATGAGAAAGAAGCTAAGAAATTAGAAGCAAAAATTAAAAAGAATAAATTTGATTTTAATGACTTCTTGAGTCAATTAAATCAGATTAAGAAGATGGGTGATATTAAGTCACTCATCGGGATGATACCTGGTATGAGTAAGATGACCAAAAACCTCGATATTGATGAGAGTGCTTTTGGTAAGGTTGAGGCTATAATATTAAGTATGACACTTATTGAAAGGTCTAATCCAGAGTTACTTAATATGAGTAGAAAAAAAAGAATAGCTATCGGATGCGGGAAGAGTATTCATGAGATTAATATGTTTATCAAACAATTCGATCAAATGAAAAAGATGATGCATATGATGAGTACTGGCAAAGGCATGGCCAATATGAATCGTCAGATGGGAAAATTTAAATAATAGATAGATATAAATTTATTTTAATTAAAAAGTCTTAGCTCTTATAAAGAGATCTAAGACTTTTTTTATTATCTATAAAAATTTAAGTTTTTGATTATTAGTG
>JBBKVK010000295.1:0-4044 GCA_037968395.1 Saprospiraceae bacterium
ACTCACTAATCTCAATTTCGTTTGTGCTCACTTGTACTTTATCTCCTAACTTATATGGATGATTTGCATCAAATCTAACCGCAATTCCAGCAGTTTCATCCTGTACAATTGCGTTTCTACCTGTAATGTTTCCGTTTGCAAAATCTGAAATCACAACGCCTTCAATATATCCAACTTTCCCATTCACAGGACTACCAGCGAACAGATTTCTTACATCTTTTATATTAATTCTGGACCCCTCTAATCCTCCGCCGGATCCACATCTGTCAGCTGTTAATGCTACATCATTTAGTTCTCTAATCACCAATTGTTTAGTAGTGCCGAACTTCGTATATATAACTATCAAACTTCCATTTCCTGAAGGAATAGTTTCACCAGCAAATACTGAATAATCAGAATTTCGTACAATAATTTGGTTTTCGTTACAATCTTCTAAAGTTTTATTAACGCCATTTGCTGGGTTTATTGCATTTGCATATGTTGTATTCAACTCTGATTGAGCAAACTGGACATTATCCAACTGGATAAGAGTGTTTAACATATTGTCATTTAGTACTGAAAAGCTATTTACCAATTTTGGCTCTACAACTAACCCAAATTGACCTCTTTTGAGTACTTCATCAGATAACGTTGCAGGTATACCTGCCATTCTAAGATTACCATTATTATCGAGATATGATCCGTACCCTAATTGAGGCAATCCATTATAGTCACTAATCCACAAATTGGACAAGTCAATAAACACTCTCCTACCAATTGGAAGTTTAGCAGCTAAATTATTTTCATCAATAAGAATAGTAATCCCTAAATCACTATTTTCATCCTCAACTACTATTGCCTTGTAAAAAGAACCAGACGCATCATCAGCCACGACTACCGCTTTTAAGTATTTGTTTAAATCAAGTTTTATAAATTGACCTGATTTATATTTAGCTAAGACTTCAGTCAATGTCACAATATCGCTTTCAGCAATATTAGGATCTTCTCCTGTCGTGCTAGGTTCATCAAATTCTCCTTTTACACAACTAGAAATCTGTAAAACGAATGCAAAAGCAAGAAATAAATAAAAGAATTTAAAATTTTTCATCTGTAAGTTATATGAATGTTATGTTCTATATTTAATTAAAAGGATATTGAGAAATTGAAACTATAATTTCTTCCATACGAGTAAAAGTACTTTGGTGGAAATTTGTCTATGTTCTTTTCTTCATAATCAAATCTGTATTGTTCAAATCCACCTGTCCTAAGGTCTGTTCTATTTAGTAAATTACCTACACTTGCATTGATCGAAGTATAATGGCCGTTTATTCTAAATGATTTACCTACAAATAGATTTAAGGTAAATATTGACGGTAATTTTTCTTGTGCAATGATTTCATTCCATAGTTCCGGTTGTTCTACTTTTGAGACCGGCTCTACACCATTTACAGTCCTTCTGTCAGGGTTGAAATCAAGATAATTGTCCCCAACAAAACTTCCTGTGATGTTTCCAAACCAGCCGTTCATTCTGTATCCCAAAGTGATACTTCCTGCCGTTTGTGGACCTGGCACATAATAGTTTTTAATGTAAACTGTTCTGTCAACCACAAGTTCGGTCGCACTGTTGTCTTGTGAGATCGTAGCCAATGGTCTTGAAGTATAAAAATTTTGGTTGATAGCTCCAGCTGCTTCTATCGAAAAGCCATATGGCAAAGTAAGTTCAAATCCTCCTTCTACTCCTGAATGTTGCTTATCAACACCATTCATTATATAGTTAACAAAAGTGTTGGCTTGGTCAAAGTAGAATGAGCTATTGTCTAACTGATCTTTGTATTGAGTGTAGAATGTACTGATTCTACCTTTTAGTTTTGAATAAACAAATGAATATCCGGCCTCGGCACTTAATATCTTTTCTGTGGTAAGTCCATTTACAATATCTTGTCTTGTTCTAGGTGAGATAAAAGCAAATCTAGAGAATGGTGCTCTTGTCCTATATCCACCTACTGCGTATAAGTAATTTCTACCATTGATCTTATAAGTTGCTCCTACTTTAGTACCATAAGTCAAAAAACTTGATACCTCCGACTTGCCAAAAGAATTTTCTGGAAATGTCCCTACTCTTGTCTGTCCGTCTCTGTAAAAAGAAACATTTTCTACCTTAGCACTAGCGAATAAATCTAGGTGTTTTCCAGCATATTGTACTTGTCCCCATCCACCAAGGTTTCTAGTGACAATATTATAATTAAACCCAAACACATCACCTTCTTGCAGTATCCTATTTGGGTTATTTAAGTCATTTTGTTTAGCATCATTGTTGTCCGGAAAATCTCTCAAAGCGAAATCATCATAATCTACATAAAAATCTGCCCCTAACAAGTCATCTAATACTTTAAAATTGTGGGTACTTTCATGCAAAAGTGTTATACCACCATTAAATGAAAGTGTAGAGGTTGCATTATGTGTAAATATAGAATTCAAGCTCAACTTTTCTGTATCAAATCTTTGCTCTTCTATTACATAAGCTGCCAAATTACCTGTCTTATTATTACCTGGAATTCCATCAATATCATATACAGTAAGAGGTCTTTCTCTATTTACCTTATACATGTTGTCCCAATTCAATTGTCTATTGTTTTCATCACTGCTAAAGAAATCAGTGACAGCTAGTCTAGCATCATCTGTCAATTGAAAACTTGGCAACTTTCTATAGTAATCTGGTCTTGGATCAGGTGCTAAATACCAATCTAACCTAGTATTTCCATATTTACCCGTTTGAAATCCAACGGTGGTCATTATTTTAGTCTTTGTACCCAAATCTATGTCGTGTCTCAACATTGCAATCGGTTGGTGTACTCTATCTTCTCTTGCATTTCTAACTTGTCCTGCTTGGTAGCCCCAGTTAGGATTGTAGAAGTTATTACCAGCCAAGTCTAATGCTTCTTGAACAGTTGGTCCAACTTTACCTCTTCTTAGTGGAGCTCCTAAAAATACAAAATTCAATGTCTGATTGTTGGTCAATTTTCTATCAACAGACATAAAGTAAGAATATGCATCATAATGAGTCCCATCAATAAATCCTGATTGTGCCCATCTTTTTGATCCAGAAAATGTAAATGCCCATCCATTTTCTTGCATGCCTGTACTGTGAGTGTACATCAATCTGTGGGTATAACTCCTATTACTTAAACTATAAACGACTTTCTTCTGAACTCTTTGAGATGAAGCTCTCAGGTCTATAAAACTAGCTCCTCCAAGTTCTCCAAATGCAAAATCTGAAGCTCTCAAATTAAGATCATTCGTTTGTACTCTTAGGACATCATTAAGTCCTCCCCAGTTGTTCCAAAATACTCGACCATCGTCCAAATCGTTAACAGGCATTCCGTTAAGAAATTGACCAACATCTTCATTATTATACCCTCTTGACCTATATCTTAGCACACTTAGATTGTATGCCACAGCTCTATTATAAGGGTCTCTCGAAGCTGTTAACACACTTGATACTCCATTATTATCATCTTCTATTTGATCTAAATCGTCAACTGAGATTACGGTAATTTGATTGTCAGCTTCGTTTATTTCAGAATTAGAAAACACTATGGATTCAAGATTGACATCAGATCCACTTATTGTGAAGTTTTGAGATACCGTAGCATCATTCCTTGTTACAATCGTGTAATCACCTTGCTTTAAATCAAAAAACCTAAACACCCCAGAACCATTAGTATATGCTACATAATCTGTGTTAAGCAACTGAACTTCTATACCTGGTTGTGGTATACCCTTTGAATCCACTAAAACCCCTTTGATTGTCTGAGCAAATGTTAAATTAGCTATAAAAAGTAAAGAAAAGAAGACTAAAATACGATTATAACGTCCCATCAATATATTCATTATCATTTCGAAATATAGTTACTATGGATTTTGTCTATTCTTGAATCAATTGAAAAACTTATTTTACCTAAATGACTTCAATCTACAAAACCTTTAATGTTGCAAAACTACTCTTTATTTCATATTCAATGATAAAATATATAAAAAAGTAAATACATTTGTTCTTAATATTAC
>JBBKVK010000296.1:0-7221 GCA_037968395.1 Saprospiraceae bacterium
TTATAAAAGAATTATAAAATATAAGTTTAACAATAGTAAAACATTTTTTTTGACATAACTACATTATTATGTTAAAATGAGGACTTAAAATTAAAAAGGACTTGGAATTTAATATCCAAGTCCTTTTATAATTCTTTAATTATTAAATAAAGAATTCATCCTTCATTAGCTAGTAAAAGCTATTAATAAGCAAACTCTTGTTCACCAATCATTTTTCTTATATTGATTAAAGCATACCTCATTCTCCCTAATGCAGTATTTATACTGACTCTTGTTAATTGAGATATTTCCTTAAAGCTCATGTCTGCATAATGTCTTAAGATCACAACCTCTCTTTGCTCAGCTGGTAACATATCAACAATACTCCTAATCTTATTATATGATTGATTTTTGATTAGCGTTTGCTCCATATTATCGTCCTTTGATTCAAGTATATCAAATATATCAAAAGTCTCGGTGGTAGATACCTTAGTTCTTCTCTTAGCTTTTCTGAAATGATCCACACAAAGATTATATGATATTCTCAAAGCCCATTGTAGGAATTTACCCTCGTGATTGTACTTACCTTTTCTAAAAGTATCAAGTATTTTAATAAAAACTTCTTGGAACAGGTCTTCTGCTAATTCATGATCTTTAACAAACATATATATAGAAGTATATACTCTATCTTTGTGTCTGTTTAATAAAATTTCAAATGATTTGTCATTGCCTTCTAAATAATTGACGATCAATTGCTGATCTGTTGTTTGCATATCTACACTCATAAAACTAACCTTTTAAGGAGGTGAAATAAAATTATGTTTTTAATTAAGTGTAGACTTTATGCTATAGGCAAATTTTAGATTTGTTGTAAATATGATGCAAATATAATTCATTAAGCTCAATGAAGCAAGTGATTATTCATATTTATTATTATTAATATGAAATAATTTTAGCTATTATACTTACAATCAGCTGTTTATGCTTTACAGTTTTAAATTTCTATATTTAACATGAATTCTTTAAAGGTACTTTAAGTCTTATTTTCCAGTAAAATGCTTGAGCATGATTACTTCTTTATGAGTCAAATGTCTTGACCATCCTCTTGATAGATCTTTCTTAGTTAATCCTGCATAATAAGTCCGATCAAGTTTTTCTACTCTATACCCAAAGTGCTCGAATAACCTTCTTACTATTCTGTTTTTTCCTATATGAATTTCTATTCCAACTTCTTCTTTGTTTTTGCCATCCACATATCCAATAGCATCTACTTCTGCTTTACCATCTTCTAATATTAGCCCAGCTCTAATTTCTGCTAAATGCTCTTCTGAAACAGGCTTATCTAAAACTACATGATAAAATTTTTGAACTTTATGACTTGGATGAGAAAGTACTTTAGTTAAATCCCCATCATTTGTAAATAGTAATAATCCCGATGTATTTCTATCAAGTCTTCCAACAGGAAAAATTCTAACATCAACTTTATCTTCCACTAAGTCCATTACTGTCTTTCTGTCTCTTTCATCGTCCATGGTAGTAATATAGCCTTTGGGTTTGTTGAGCAATAAATATACTAACTCCTCTTGAACCTCTAATTTCTTACCCTGGTACATGATTATGTCTGTATCTTGAACCTCATATGCAGGTTGTATTTCTATTTGCCCATTTACGCTAATTTCTCCATCTTTTACTAAATCAGCAGCTTTTCTTCTAGAGCAAAGCCCCGTCTTAGCGATAAATTTGTTTAATCGCATTACACCTGTGACTTCCTCACCATTTGCATCTTCACCATAATTTATAGATACTTCAGCCTTTTCTGGTCGATCTCGTCTCCTACCAAATTCTCTATCTGATTGTTTGACTATTCTTTTTCTTCCTTTAGTTTCTTCATCCTTATCATTAGAAGATTGGCCAGTAAAAGTTGTTTGTGCATCGATTAAGGAATTTCCCTCGATTGCAATTTTAGATTCCTTACTTGGTGGAACAACTTCATTCTTATCTCCTAAATAAAATTGTGCAAAATCATCAAATATTTTTGTTTTAGTTGATTCTATCCTAGCAGGCTTAATTTCATTATCTCGATCATCATAACGCCTCATATCGTCATTAGTACCAAATCCGCTTTGTTCAAAGTCTTTCCTATCTGTCCAAGGCTTTGTAAATCCACTATTGTTAGTACTTCTTCGATTACTACTTCTGTCATCCCCTCTTCCCTTATCGCCCCATGGTTTCCTTTCTGGGCTCCCTTCTCTATCTCCAAATGATCTTCTTTTGTCGCCACCATCACTGCCTCTACTGTCCCTACTTCTATCATCACCTCTTCCCTTATCGCCCCATGGCCTCCTTTCTGGACTGCCTTCTCTATCTCCAAATGATCTCCTTTTATCGCCATCATCACTGCCTCTGCTATCCCTACTTCTATCATCACCTCTTCCCTTATCGCCCCATGGCTTTCTTTCTGAACTGCCTTCTCTATCTCCAAATGACCGCCTTTTATCGCCATCATCACTGCCTCTACTATCCCTACTTCTGTCATCACCTCTTCCCTTATCGCCCCTTGGCTTTCTTTCTGAACTGCCTTCTTTATCTCCAAATGACCGCCTTTTATCGCCATCATCACTGCCTCTACTGTCCCTACTTCTGTCATCACCTCTTCCTTTATCGCCCCAGGACTTCCTTTCTGGACTCCCCTCTCTATCTCCAAATGGTCGTCTTTTATCGCCATCATCACTGCCTCTTCTATCCCTACTTCTATCATCACCTCTTCCTTTATCGCCCCTTGGTTTTTTATCTCTATCATTATTTCGAGTGTCACGACTCTTGCCAAATGATTTTTTCTGCCAAGGCAATAACGGTTTACTATCCTCATCGTTTGACTCATTATTTTGAGGCGATTTTGGACTAGAAGAATCATCATCTTCATTAGAATCAGAATTCTTATTCAAAAAAGGAAACTTGTGATCATCACTTGACATAACATATTGTATTTAAAACTGGCACAAAGGTAAGTGTATTTAATGGAATCCGTTTATTTATTATAGAT
This sequence comes from Saprospiraceae bacterium, assembly GCA_037968395.1. Lineage (GTDB taxonomy): Bacteria > Bacteroidota > Bacteroidia > Chitinophagales > Saprospiraceae > JADKBO01. The sequence goes on from JBBKVK010000296.1 coordinate 3,023, forward strand.
TTACGTTTAACTATAATCTATTAAAATTAATATCAAAAACAAATACTTGCTTTTTTGAAGCACATTTGGAGACATAATATTCCAACAAGCTCTTATTTATTATCTTTGATTTTAAAACAATAAATACCACGATGTTAATATCAATTAAAAACTATATTGGTGGAGAATGGCTAGATTCCACTAGTAAAAAATACCTTGATGTAGTGGATCCATCCAGAAATAAGATCTACGCTACAGCACCAGATTCTGATGAAGAAGATGTTATACTTGCAATTGAAGCTGCCTCTAAGGCAAGTGATCTTTGGCAAAAAATGGAAGTTTCTAAAAGAAGTGATATCTTATTTAAAATTGCTGAGGGAATTGAATCGAGATTTGAAGAATTAGCTGCTGCAGAGTCTAAAGACAATGGCAAACCACTATCTCTCGCAAAAAAAGTAGATATACCTAGAGCCGCTGCTAACATGAAGTTTTTTGCCAATGCCATCTTACAGTTCAATAATGAATCTTACGATATGGATGGACAAGGCCTTAATTATACTTTAAGGCATCCACTTGGCATTGTCACTTGTATTTCACCTTGGAACTTACCACTATATTTATTTACTTGGAAAATAGCTCCAGCCTTGGCTGCTGGCAATTGTGTGATTGCTAAGCCTTCAGAAGTAACACCTATGACTGCTCATATACTGGGCGAAATTTGTCATGAAGCAGGTTTACCATATGGAGTTCTTAACATTATCCATGGATACGGCCACAAGGTTGGTCCAACAATGACGTCAAACGAAAATATAAAAGCTATTTCGTTTACTGGCTCTACTTTGACTGGTGAAATAATAGCAAGGACAGCAGCTCCATTATTTAAAAAGTTATCACTTGAGATGGGAGGTAAAAATCCGAATATAATTATGGCTGATTGTGATTATGACAAAGCCTTGGCCACAACCATTCATTCTTCATTTGCCAATCAAGGACAAATTTGTCTCTGTGGGTCTAGGATCTATATCCAAAGGCCAATATATGAACAGTTTAAAAATGATTTAATTGATAAAACAAAAGCTCTAACTATCGGTGATCCAACAGCTAGTAATACCAAGATTGGTGCTGTCGTGTCGGAAACACATATGAATAAGATTCTCTCATATTTTGAAATTGCAACATCTGAAGGTGGAACTATCTTGACTGGTGGAAAAAGAGTTATTTTGGATGGAGAATTTAAAGATGGATTCTATATATCTCCAACAATAATCGAAGGATTAAGCGAAGGGTGTAGAACAAATCAAGAAGAGATATTTGGGCCAGTAGTTACAATTGCTCCTTTTGACACAATAGAAGAGGCAGTTTCATTAGCCAACTCGACAAAATATGGTCTTTCGGCGAGTGTTTGGACTCAAGATATAAATCAAGCAAACTATCTTTCTAGAAACATCAATGCTGGGATAATATGGGTAAATACATGGCTTAAAAGGGATCTTAGAACTCCATTTGGCGGTGTTAAAAATTCAGGTGTTGGTAGGGAGGGAGGTTATGATGCTCTTAAGTTTTTTACTGAAGTAAAAAACGTTTGTATTGGATACTAAATTAGAAGAAAATATCCATTTAAAATAATAAACCACAACTAAAACTGCCAATTAAAATTGACTGCTTTAATTGTGGAACTTAATTATTTACTATCCTTTACTCTTGATTTTATCTGCAATATTTGCGAAAGAAGGTTCAGACTCTATCATGTCTTTCATCACAAAAAGCGTTTCTTCAAGGTAAAAGTCTTTTTTCAGTCCTTTAAACCACTCTTCATTTCTACCTACTCTTGATTCATCTGCATTTATATAGTCAATATCTTCTGGCAGATTACTGAGTTTGATTTTCTCAATATCCTTTTTAAATAAGGAATTGAATTTTTCTGCATCAGCTTCTTGCTGTTTTCTATTAGCTCTAAAGGTATTAATATTTAGGCTGTACTTTGTTATATCTCTATTGGATTTAATAAGCTTAGCTCTTCCATCAGCCAATAAAAAGTTATCATTATTTGCAGTCCTTTTTTTACTATTAGAAACAATTCCAGACATATTAGTAATTTTTACTACGTCTTGATTATAAGTTTTAGCTTCTATTTCATCCCAAGGTAAAACATTGTCATACTCTTTTTCACCAGCATCTATGTATGAATAATTGTCAGGTAAAATGACATCTGGAATTACTCCCTTTAGCTGTGTTGATCCTCCATTTACTCTAAAAAACTTTTGAACTGACATCTTAATGTTACCAAGAGGCTTTAACTCATCATTGCCTTTGATAGCTCGATCTAAATCGTAAAATCTTTGTACTGAACCTTTTCCAAAAGTAGAATTACCTCCAATGATAATTGCCCTACCATAATCTTGCATAGCAGCTGCTAATATTTCAGATGCGGAAGCACTATTAGTATTTACCATGACGATTAATGGCCCGTCATACTGTACCATTGGATCTGTATCTGAATGCACATAAGCCTTAGAATTCTTAGACTTTACTTGTACAATTGGACCTTTCTCAATAAACAAGCCTGACATATCTACTACATCATTAAGTGATCCTCCTGTATTGTTACGCAAATCCAAAATTATCCCATTTACATTATTAGCTTTTAATTTCTCAAGCTCTTTTGCTACATCTTTTGCACAACTATTACCGTCTTCTTTTTCAAATGAAGAATAGAATTTAGGGAGCTTAATGTAGCCAACATTTTCAATCATATCAGGTATATCGATAATAGCTGATCTAGCAAAACTCTCATCAATAATTACTTCATCCCGTTCTATCTTTATATTAACAATACTTCCATCAGGCTTCAAAATAGATAAAATAACTACTGTCCCCTTTTTACCTCTAATCATAGGTATAGCATCATCTGTCCTCATTCCAACTACATCTACAGGTTCTCCACCTTCTTGAGTTACTGATAAAAACTTATCATCTACTTCCAACTCTTTTCCTTTCCAAGCTGGTCCGCCTGCAATGATCTCGACTACTTGTATATAATCATCTTGCTGTCTCAATCTAGCGCCAATACCTTCTAGTTTGCCACCCATATTAATATCAAAATCTTCCTTCTCTTTAGGATTAAAATATCCAGTATGTGGATCAAAGTAATTGGTTATAGTGCCAACATAAGTTTCAAATCTATCAGATCTTCTTAAAGCTTCTAATCTCTTAAACCAATCACCAAATTTTTCTTTAATATCATCTTTTGCTTCTTCTTCTAATACAGCTACAGTCTTCTGTTCTATTGTATCGCTTTTCTCTTGCGCATCTAAGTCCCGAGCAACAGTGGTCATGATTTCATACTTCAAGAATTCTTTCCAATACCCTTTCAATTCTTCTGAATTTGCAGCCCAAGGCTTTTTGGTTTCATCTAGTTCAGTAAACTCATCAAGGGTAAAATCATAATCTTTATCTATAAGTTCATCATAGTAAGATTTTGCTTCTTTCATTCGTTTGTCAAGCAATTCTAATGACAAATCAAAAAACTCAAATGTTCTGACTTTAGATTGATCGTCCAATTCCAATCTATATTTACTCATTTGATCAATGTCTTCTTGAGTAAAATATCTTTTTCCACCGTCGATTCTTTCCAAATAAGTATCAAATACATCTTTAGAAAACTCGTCGTCAAGTGGCTTAGGGTTGTAATGCACTTGCTCTATAAATTGCAAAACTCCATGTAGAATTAGACTTTCTCTTTCTTCATATGGTGGCTGGCCGAAAAATCCTCTTCCAAACACAAAAGCTAAAATTGCTATTATTACTATTGACCCTCTATATTTCATTGATTTCATTCTTTTATTACTAAATATGGTTTTACCCTAAAGTGTTCAAATTATTTAAACCACTGTCCAGCGATTTAGTGAAAAATATAAATTTCAAAAACCACTACTTTGTTATTAACTCACAAATAAAATAAATTATCTTCTAAAGATAGCTTTTTAACGAAACAGTAACAATACTAATTGGATAAAAAGGCTCTTTTATTCCATTAAATCCGACTTACGTTCTTTTAACAAAAATAAGTCCTCTTTGTTAATCCATTTAATCAATAAAGCAAAAAGCAATATTAAAAGACTTCCTATGACTGATTTAACAAGCCAAAACAAAGGCAAAAATTCAAGTCCCCAAAACAATATTAAAGAGATTATAATTAAACCTATAGAAGTACTTAATAA
>JBBKVK010000297.1:0-4913 GCA_037968395.1 Saprospiraceae bacterium
TGGGGAATTGACTACAGTTATCAATTATTGAAACGAGCAGAGGAGGCTTGGATTAAAGGAGCACCAATGCAATTGAATTTATCGAAATATGGATTTTCACACAGTCATCAGATCCAAGGGAAAACGCTTTCTAATCTAAAATTTGGATTGGCTAAGGCGGAGTCCTTACCATTTGATGATGAAAGTCAAGATGTGGTGTTAAGTAGTTTTTTATTTGATAGATTGGAAGATCCGATATTGGGGCTCCAAGAAATGAAAAGAATCGTCAGACCTAAAGGAAGAATTATTCTTGTGTCCCCTCTTAACTTTCTCAAGGCCCAATATTGGGACCAATTTCATCCGCCTATTAAGTTATATCACCTGCTCACAGAAATGGGATTAGAAATCATCGATTGGAAAGAAGAACTTAGAACGAACGAGCCCTTGGATATCAGAGGGAATGAAATTGCTTGGCAATCCTTGGGTGTGGTTTGCAAGAGAGCAAAAATGATTTAAACACATCTTATGCATATGTGGATTTAACTTTTAATACTATTCTAATACGCTATTCTTATAGTGATTATCTTTTCATTATTCTATAATTATGCTAACACGGCTTAGTTCATTTGTTAGTTCATTTTTGATTTCAACTAAATAAAGTCCATTGCTTGAATTTATATGTAAATTATTATTTCCTACTTGCAATTTGCCTTGTGACACTAGTTTGCCTATTGAGGTAAAAACCTTAAATCGTCCTGAAAAATCTAGATTTATATTTACATCACCATTTGACGGATTTGGATAAATGTTAATGCTATTTGAAGACTCATTTGTCCCTACAATATTTAAATTTTCTACTAAAAATGTTGCTGTCTCATTCGTAATTATTGGAGGATTGAAATCAAAAAATATGGAAGCCTTATTTCTAATTAACGTCTTTTCTGCCAAATTCTCTTTAGGTGTAATTTTAAAACTTACAAACCCTTGGCTATCTGACCTACCATCCTTTTTTGGGGGTAAATTGATATCTTCAAAATTGAACTTAACAATGCCATTATCTGAAATGGAAGTTTCACAAGGATGACTACTAGCTACAAATTCGAAAGATTCAAGATTCAAGTTTTGTTCAATTGTGTCAATTATAATAATTTGAGAGGCTTTATAATTTCCCTCATTTTCAAATCTAATTGTGTATTTGATAGCATCATTTTTTAAATAAAAATTTTCAAAATAATCGCCGGTTGGTTCCGCTTTTTTATCGTTAGGATCATAGGAACAAAGTACACTATCTCTTGATTCGTCTGATATTATTCGATTACTAAACTCAAATGAAGATTTTAAGAAGACTTCTTCATTAATTTCATTTTCAGTAGGAGAGCTAAATACAATATCGAATGATTTTTGCTCTAAAAACTTTAGATCTTGAATAGTAACTTCAATTGTATTATTTCCTACATCCTTCATTGAATTAGGTAAATTTTTAATTGATATATTTTGAGAATATACTATTTTCAAAATTCCATCAACTGGTTCTAAACCTTTATTTGTTAGAATCACCCATGACTTAAAAGAAGTATTGCAAATAGGACTTGAGATTGTTGTGGACAAATCAATCTTTTTTGGTAAATTTTCTGCGAATAAACCAAAAGAAATATCAGACTGTTGAGGAGCTGAAACATTAACCATTTCATCTGTAGTAAGCACCCAAGGGGTGATGGGAGTTGTTTTAGCGACGTGTTGTCCTGCTTCATTTGTGTAAAGCGTAAAATCACCATACCCATTGGAATATACCCATTGGCCTGAGCCTTCTAAATAAACTTTTTGTCCAGGCAGACTTAAATCAACATTTTCTTCAAATGATTGGGATTGATTTTTATCATAATATGTTCTTCCTTTAATTTTGTAAAACTCTTCAAATTCTTCTGAGAAAAGAGTTGTTGCACCTCTAGACTCAATCACCCAAAGTGTTCCATTTGCATCAATATCAACATTTCTTAACCCCCTTGATCTAAGACCTGAGTTTTCATTGTCAAAATTTATTAATGTTTGTTTATCCCAATAGTACAATCCATCATTCCATGTAGAAATCCAATAATTACCTTTTTGATCTTGTTTTATACTATTAATAGTCTCTTCTGGAAATATATCTGAATAATTTATCCAATCAAGTCCATTAAATAAAGCTAGTCCATTATTAGTCTGTAACCATACTAAACCATCATTGTCCACATAAGTGTAATAACATTTACTAGCACCTGCCAACCCATAGCCTAAAGTGTAAAAATTAAATCCATCAAATTTTAAAAGGCCTTGATTTTGAGTAGCTATATATAAATTCCCTTTTTCATCTAAATCCATTTCATAAATAATTGATTTAATAGGAGAATTATTTTCATTGTACCAAGTCCAGCTCTCATTTTTATAAACCCCTAAACCATGACCCCAAGAACTTATGAAAACATCCCCCATTTGGTCCACTTCTACGTTATAGACATTGCTATGATTGTGCAAATATTCAGTAACTTGTCCATCTTCAATATACACAAGACCAGGTGTTTGATTGGATTTTTGATTTCCTACATTTGTAACCCAAACACCACAGGTAGTTGGATCAACCTCTATGTCTTCAGATGAGAATACATTATCATACTCTAAAGGAATGTGTTGCCAAGTATGGTTGTTTTTATAGATATCAACTCCATAACTACCTGTAAACCAGATGTTGTTATCGCAATCGCTTATTGACTTAGACAAATAATTTGTTGATAATGGAATGATTTGTGTATTTATTGGCTGCCATTCATTATCCTTTAATTTCCAAATACTTGGCTCCAATGGACTAGAGTAGATACTAAACCAAAGATGACCATTGTCGTCGATGCTCATTAATCTGGGACCAAATGGGGTGTATGGATGCAAAGGCAAATCATTTGCATAAATTATGGTAGTTTGTGTTCCATCGTACTTGACAAAGCTTATTTCACCACCTAAATATGACTGAAAGTATAAATTTCCTTGATTATCCTTATGCTTGGTAAATATACTCATAGCATTAAACTCATTAATCCTTAACCATTTTTCGTCTTCATATTTATACATTCCTAACACTCCAGCAAGTATAACATTTCCATTTTTATCCGTTGATAGTTTGTAATTATTGTCTTCAGGGACAAAACTAATTGATTCAAAATCAGTAATCACTTTCTCTTGGGAAATACTATAGATACTTACCTTCCCGTATTGTGCAAGAAAAATTTTATCTTCTCCTTCAAATGTGTAATCATGAAAAGTTCTATCATTGTTGATTTCATAGCCTGTAAACTCTTTTATTGATCTGTCTTTTAATCGAAATAAGCGATGACATATTGTACATCCGCCTTTTTCAACTAGAAACCAAACATCTCCATTTTCTCTAGGAATAATATTTGTTACACTAGTGAAATCATCATTTAGAAAGTTTGAATATCTTGTCCATAAACCATTGTTGTAGTTGAACAAACCACCATATCTAACCCCAATCCAAAGGCTTCCATCGAGTCCTTTAGCCATCCCAGTAACTTCATCTCCTTTTAATGGACTATTCCAGGGTTGAAAAATTTCTTTTTGGCCTGTTGACAAATTGTATTTCATAAGTCCACCTTGACTTCCAATCCACATATCGTCACCAATTTGAATTAAATCCTCAATAATAAAGTCATTCGCATAATTTTTCCAATAAAATTGCGAAGATAAGACATGAGTTAATCCAAATAGAAAGAGTGTTAATGCAATAAGGCGTTTCATAATGTTAGGGGTTTAATTGATTGATAAACCAAATATAAAGAAAAGAGCTATTATTGTAGAATGAAATTAGTATTTGTAATTATAAAAGACAATTTTTTGATAAATAAAACTTTAGTATTTCTGTTAAAAATGAAAATATTTTAATTTAAGACCTTATTTTGGTACAATGTCTTTTGCAGAAATATTGAAAAGTGGTTGTGAGTGGGAATGGCAAATCTGTTTTAATTAATAGTAAATAATTCGATGTCGTATGTCCCCATCCTCTTGCCAATCAGAAGCATATGCGGCAGTTGTTTCCAAAATGGAAATAACTGAATCTTCAAGTAATTCACCACTGTCAAATATGTTTTTAAGGTGTTTACTAATGGCAGGTACTCCCAATTGGAACAGTTCAGCTAGTTTCTTCTGAGTCAGCCATACGGTCTCATTTTGTACATGGATCTCTACCTTTACTACTTCATCAGGAGAGGTGTAAAGTAGAAATTCTGAAAGTTTATCACTTGGTATGACCATAAATAATTAAAAATAAATAAATTATTGCTTTGAAGTTTTAACTATACTTACGAGTAATTTTAAAAGTTCTTGAGCTTCGTTTTTGAGATTGGTACCATTTTCAGCATTTATATAGTCCGTTTCCATTAGTAAATCGATCCAATATACGGTTTCGTTTGCTTCTTTTAAAGCAATATGCATTTTGTGAATAAAATCTTTTTTACTTTCAGCCATTTCGGCTTCTCTCACCAAAGCACCTATAGCAGTTCCTGATCTTAAAAGCTGCTTTGACAAAACATATTCTTTATTCTCATTTAAGAACCTAGCACACTTTACAATTCTAATTGCAAAAGCAAAACTTTTATCTTTAACTACATTTCTTCCCATGCTAAGACTATCAAATTTTTAATTTTTCATTATTAATTAAATAGCTACTTCCCTATACAAAACCTTCCAAAAATACTCTCCAGCAAATCATCCGTATGAATCTCTCCTGTGATGCTGCCCAAGTGGTGTAATGCTTGTCGGATATCCATGGCGATGAAATCACCTGTAATGCCTCCTTGCAATCCATTGAGCACTGCATCCAAGCTTTCGTGGGCTTTGTGTAGGGCATCGTAGTGACGGGTGTTGCTCACTATGGTTTGATCCATTAAGCT
>JBBKVK010000298.1:0-6069 GCA_037968395.1 Saprospiraceae bacterium
GTGGTACTCTGTACCTAGATGTGATATTGTCTGTTTGATTTGTTTTGATATTGTTTTTTGACTCTAAAGGGTTGAGGTGCTCTGCACCTTTTGGAACAAACTGATTGTTAACGATTCTATAGAGGTTGTGGTGCTCTGCACCTCTAGGCATATGGTTTGATGATAGTTCTATAAAGGTTTTAGTGCTCTGCACCATTGTGGAAACATTATATTGATAGTGATTCTTTCTTTGTCAAATCCATTCATTAAAGGTGCAGAGCACTGATAATATCTCAAGATTAAAAAAATAACGTTTATAGAGGTACAGAGTACCGTAACATTTACAACCACAAACCAATAATAATTTATTTCTTAATCTCTATCTTTTCGATCTCTTTGAATATGATAGGTTTAATTGACTCTACTTTAATTTTGTAATCATTCCACTCTTCCCCAAAAAAATCATTGACAGTTGGCACCATTGTTTCGATTGCTTCTTTTGCTTTTTGTATGGCAATCAAGGCAGTTCCTTTTGGAGTATCAGTAGACGAGTTAATATAACTTCTTGCAGACCAAATTTTATCAGTTAAGCTAGTTTTGCTTCGTTTTATACCTTTCTTGACTTCCTCCCCAAAGAATACTGTTTCAATACTATCTAATTGTGTTTTAAACTTCTTGTGAATGTCCTTGAATTGAGTTTTAATTGAGTCTGGTTGCCCTTCTAATAGTGACTCAGTTTTTTTAATACTGGATCTAGCAGATTTCACCAAATTGAAGGACTCCGTAGCTGTAGAAATTAAACGTTCTAAATCCTTTAGAGCTTTTGTTTTGGCCTCAATTTGTCCTAAAGTCATATTTCTTCTAAGATCAGGTTGGATTTGGACAATTGTACTGTCTGTAGCTCCATCTAATTGGGCTATAACTAGATATACTCCTGGCATGACATCAACGCCTCTACTTGGATCAGAGTCATCGTCTTCCTTTTTTTCTTTTTTACTTGGGTAATTGACACCGTTAGATTCGTATCCCCATGTAAACTGATTATATCCGTCTTTAGATTTCAAACTAAAATTCCTAACAGTGTCTCTTTTACTATCGAGGATGGTAACGTAAATTTTATCTTTTGATTTTTTGTCTGACTTTCCTTCATCCTCATCTTCCATACCTTTTTCATCCTCAGTCTTTTTAGTTTTAGCCTTAGCGTCATCTTTTACTATTGGTTTTTTCCAGTAATTGAATGTAGCTCTACCAATGTTATCATTATCACCTGTAAATTCGCCTTGTGCTTTAAATCTAATACCATCTACAGATCTATAACTGACGTCATAAGCGGGCGATGCATTAAATAACACAAACCCTTTTGACAGCAAGTTAGACTCTCTTGTTATAGCTCTAAACACTTCAATATCATCTAGTACCCAAATCGATCTACCAAAAGTACCAATAACAAGGTCATTTTCTCTTTCTTGTATTTTAAGATCACTAACTTGTACTTGTGGGAAGTTTTTTGTAAAATGATGCCACTTTTTACCTTTGTCAATAGAAAAATATAAACCGTCATCTGAACCTAAAAAGAGTAAATTCTCTTCCTTTGGATCTTGGATAATGCTCAAAGTAAAATTCTTTAAATCACTGGTCACTAGGCTAGTCCAACTATTACCAAAATCTTTAGTGTAATAAATGTAAGCACTATAATCATTTTGACGATAATTGTTAACGATTACAAACGCTTCACCATCGTTGTGTTTTGATAATTCTATTTGGTTTATCCATCCACCTTTAGGAGCACCTCTTAGCTTATTATAATGATCATTCCAAGTCACGCCTCCATCTCTAGTTATTTGTAGTCTCCCATCATCAGTGCCTACATAAATAGTTTTTTTATCATAATTACTAGGAGCTATAGAAAGGATGGTTGTATGGTTTTCGGCTCCCGTAGCATCATAGGTTAGTCCTCCGCTTTCTCCAGATTTTTGTTTAGCAGGGTCATTAGTAGTCAAATCTGGGGAGATTATGTTCCAACTCTCTCCACAATCAGAAGAATGGTGTAAAAATTGGCTTCCGAAATATACTCCGCAATCGTCAAAAGGGTCTTGAGCGATTCCTGTATTCCAGTTAAATCTTAGTTCTGTAGTATCTGGCGATAAAGGTCTGACTGATCTACTATATCCAGTCTGTCGATCATAAAACCCCACATATCCTTGTTGAGACATAGAATAGCCATATCGACTGTCTTTTCTAAATGGTACAACGTCAAAGCCATCTCCAAAAGAAATTTCTCTAAAGTCATTATTTCTGATGCCACCTCTTTTTAACACTGATGAGGGACCTACCCAGCTACCATTGTCTTGCATCCCTCCGTATATGTTGTATGGAAAATCATTGTCAATATTAATGTGGTAAAATTGCCCAACAGGAAGATTGTTAACAAATGTCCAATTACTGCCACCATCTCTTGAGATAGTCATACCACCATCACTTCCACCGATCATATAATTTGGATCCTCAGGATGTATCCAGAATGCATGGTGATCTGGATGAATGTCATTTCCGTAATTCATAATATCTTCAAATGTTCGACCTCCATCTTCACTCTTGGATACATAGGTAAATATGTTAAAAATCCTATTTTCGTTTTTAGGATCAACGTACAACTCAGAATAATAGAAAGGTCTGTTGCCAATGTTTGTATCACTTACTAAACTCCATTTTTCACCGCCATCTGTGCTCTTGTAAAGGCCATTGGCTTCTGCTTCTACTAAGGCATAAATTATATTAGTTTTTGATGGAGCAAAAGCTATTCCTATTCTCCCTAAATCACCTTTAGGCATACCTTCTTTGTCTGTTATTTTTTTCCAATTTTCGCCACCATCATAGGTAAGGTATAGCCCAGACCCTTTACCTCCTGAGTTAAAGAACCATGGCTTGCGGCTATGCTCCCACATGGCTACTAGTATTTTGTTAGGATTATTTGGGTCTACTACCATGTCTGCGGCACCTGTTTCATCATTGACATATAATATGTTTTTCCAAGTCTTTCCTCCATCAGTTGTTTTAAATAGTCCTCTTTCTTTATTTGGTCCCCAAGGTGATCCTAGAGCTCCAGCATATACTGTGTTTGGGTTGTGGGTATCTATGATGATTCTATGTATTGTCTTTGTATTTTCTAGTCCCATGTTTTTCCAAGACTTTCCTCCATCTATTGATTTATAGATTCCTCTACCTGTATTTAATGAGTTACGAGGATTTCCTTCACCAGTACCTACCCATATTTCTGCTGGGTTTCGCTGATTAATTTTTACCGATCCTATGGACAGGCAATCATTTTTATCAAATAGAGGTGACCAACTTGTACCTCCATTTTCTGATAACCATACTCCTCCAGAAGCTGTCCCAACAAATATTCTATTAGAATTGGACAAGTCCACATCGATAGCGGTTACTCTACCAGACATGCCTGCTGGTCCGATATTTCGAAACTTCAATGCTTCAAAATCAGATTCGTTAAATGTTTGCCCAAAAACGCAAGTAATATTGGCAATATATAATAAGATCAATAATGGGAAATACTTCATATGTGAAATAGGTTGACTAAAAGTGAACTGCTAATATAGACACAAATATTAAATGTTTTATATTCATTTCAATAGATTTGTATTTTATGATCATCTAATTATCATTATACGAAAAGTATAATTAGTAAGAGATATTATCAAAATACGATATTACAAAATTAATATGCTTGCTTTTTATAAAATTATTCTAAAAATGTTTTTGGTTTATCTTTAACAGTCTTCTTTCCAATTGTATAAATTATCACTTTTGAGATATGAAAACACAACAAACCTTATAGTTTTTATAAAAACGCCATCTTATGATCAGAATAAATGTATTGACAACAAGTAAATTCTATATTTTAATATTTTTCTCATTTTTTATTTTTTCTACAATTGAATGCTATGCTCAAAAAATATATCTATCAGATCTGACTTGTTATCTTAATGCCACTTCGATGAGGCTTCAAAATATATCCCAAAGTTATGGGAGTCCAGTAAGAATTGGAAATTCTACAGTTGACATTACGGTTTTAAGTAGTATTAGTTACAAAAATAAAGCATTAGCTATAGGAATTGGATGGAAAAATATAATAACAGACATAGATTATTCACTATATACAAATGACACTAATGGTAGTAAATTTTATGCTGCTTCAAAAATTATAATGGAGAATGATTATTTGACTTTTCCGATAGCATATGAAATTCAAATATTTGAGTTTAATCATGAAACGGCATTTTATTGCAGGCCATCGGCTTCTTTAAATATGATTATCTCAAACAAAAGGCTTTTCTACCGGACATTTAATTACAAATATGCAGAACAAGCTGATGCTGCGTTTGAAGTTTTTAATAAAACAAAATTTGGATCCTATCTGCATCCTGCAATTGATATTGGAATAAAGGCACATCAAAATAAATATGTTTTAGATCTTGGCATAAGGATCAATTCTAGTATAAAAAATCTATATGGTGAATTTGCTGGAGTTAAATCTTCATTGGGTATATTTTTAGGGCTTGGATATAAAATATAATAAGTAATTTGTTCATAAAAGCCATCTTTGAAACCAAAATACTTTACTTTTACGTTAGAATTATTACAACACAAAAAAAGTAAATGAAGTACATAAAATTGATATTGTTAGTTTTAATAGCATCGATAGGGTTAGTATCTTTTAGCCCTGCTCCAAGTCTTAAATTGGCGCTGCTTAAATACAATGGAGGCGGTGATTGGTATGCAAACCCATCTGCATTGATTAATCTATCAGCATTTTGTAACAAGTTTTTAAATACAAACTTTGACCTCAACTATGGGACGGTAGAAGTAGGAAGTTCTGAAATATATAATTACCCTTTTTTACATATGACAGGACATGGTAATGTTGTCTTTTCAGACCAAGAAGCAGAAAACCTTAGGAATTACTTAATTGCTGGCGGGTTTTTGCATATTGATGATAATTACGGAATGGATCCTTTTATTCGTCCGGCCATAAAAAAAGTATTTCCTGAGCTAGAATTGGTGGTCTTGCCCTTTAACCACGAGATATACCACCAGAAGTATGATTTTGATAACGGACTTCCCAAAATTCACAAACACGATGATAAACCATCAGTAGGGTATGGTATTATATACGAAGGTAGATTAGTCTGCTTTTATTCCTACGAGTGTGACCTTGGTGATGGGTGGGAAGATAAAGAAGTACATAGAGATCCAGAAGAAACAAGAATAAAAGCCTTAAGAATGGGTGCAAATCTTATCCAATATGTATTCAGAACTTGATTTGTTATTTTAGATGCAAATCGTTCCAAAATCTTTTTACCAAAGTGCAGATGTAGTATCCACTGCTAAAGCATTGATTGGTAAAATATTACAAACAAATATTGAAGGAATAATTACTTCAGGTAGAATCGTAGAGACAGAAGCATATAGAGGTGCAGATGACAAAGGTTGCCATTCTTTCATTCATGGTAAAACAGAAAGAACGGCAGTTATGTTTGAATCGGGTGGAGTCTCTTATGTTTATATTTGCTATGGCATACATCATATGATTAATGTAGTAACCAACTCTATATCAAATGCGGATGCAATTTTAATTAGAGCGATTGAACCTATAGAAGGAGAGGAGATAATGCTTGCTCGAAGGGGCGGGAAATTTAAAAACTATTATTTATCTGGCGGACCAGGTAAAGTGTGTCAATGTCTTGGAATTGAGAAGAGTGGAAACAACTTACCATTCTATGATCATAACTCCCCAATTAGTATTTATGATGATAAATGTTTTAATGAGACTATCATGAGTACACCTAGAGTTGGCATGTCTCATCGTGTTGCTGAATATGCCAATAATCATTGGAGGTTTTATGTAAAAGGGAACCCTTATGTTAGTCGACCATTACTTTTAAAGTATGACTATTAAGGATGTTAAACCTTTCTATAGGTGGATATTATTATTATAAAAAATAAATTAATTAAACTGCTCTTGGATTTCATAACATTTTCTTTGGTCTTTTAGAATAAAGCGCTGTATCGGTT
>JBBKVK010000299.1:0-3622 GCA_037968395.1 Saprospiraceae bacterium
TCTATATTTGGCTCGGTTTAAATTGCTATCAAAAAATTCAGATATTAATGAAATTGAAAATTTCTGGTATAATAAAGTCAATAAAAAAATTGAAATTCCTAAATATTTCTATGAGATAAATCTAAAGATATTTCCCAATGGAAGACCTAAACAAGATTTAGACACTGCAAAACAGTTAAGCTTATGGCTAACAAATAACATCAAAGGAGGTAGAGGGTTGAGCGTACCGTCGGAAACGGCGCTGGAGATCATGTTAGCTGGTAAAGGAGGGGTCTGTAGTGATATGACACAGATTTTTAATAATTTTTGTGTAATTAATAATCTAAAAGTAAGGGAGTGGGGATCTACAAGGTCTCCTTTTAATAAAGTTTATGGTGGACATTCTTATAATGAGATTTTTTGTCGCGAAATTGATAAATGGGTTTTAATTGATGTATCTTATTGTCTTATTTTCTATTCTGATATGCAAACACCATTATCGGTAATTGAACTATACCAATTGTTGCGTAGTGGTAAGAAAATAGATTATAAGTCATTCAATACTTTGGTTGAGTTAAATAAATCAGCCATAAAACAAAATTATTTATATTCAGATACAACTCCTTTTTTAATTTGCAACTACTCAAATAAAACCTATGATATATTTTTGAAGCATACAAAACCATTTATGCCAGTTTTTGTAACTCATTTTATCATTTATTTATTTAATAAAAGCTATCACTATCGATTTCCACTAGATGATTACAAGAAGATTTTTTTGTAAAAATTCTTATGTTATCCCATCGGGATATTTCACATTATAATTATGAAAGTTTTGGATTAAATTACGTATCCTAATAACAATTTAATTGCCGACAATTGAAAACCAATATTACATACTCTAGCGCCATTCTTTTTCATGTTGCCATTGGTATGCTTATTTATTTTAATGAGTCGCTTTCCAAATTATACTTTTGGATAGCATTGGCGTATTTTATATATCGAATTACGGCCTCTCCCCAAAACATGAAAACTTTTGAAGTGCTTAAAGCCTGTGCATATTTTGTTGGAGCCGAGGTGCTTTTGAGAATGACAAGAGGTGCTATTTCCTATGAAGCAGGTAAATATGTGGTTATTGTTTTCGTTATGATAGGTATGCTTTACAAGGGTTTATCAGGGAAAGGGTATCCTTATTTTATATACCTCATGTTTTTGGTGCCTTCAATCTTTGTCGCATCCACAACCTTAAGCTTTGATGCAAATTTTAGAACAAACATTGCATTTGTATTGAGTGGTCCTGTCTGTTTAGGGTTTGCTGCTTTATTCTGTTATGATAAGCGGGTAAGTTTTAATCAACTTTCGGATGTTTTAATGTATATGTTACTCCCAATTATTGCCCATACCGTTTATATATATTTCTATACACCGAGTGTTCATGACGTATTGTCAAGTACAGCATCCAATCGCGAGGCTTCAGGTGGATGGGGTCCTAATCAAGTATCGGCCGTGTTAGGTTTAGGAATGTTCTTAACTACTTTAAGATTATTTACAAGATCACCAACACTATCCTTAAAAGCACTCAATATGATAATATTGATGTTAATCTCTTATCGTGCACTTATAACGTTTAGTCGAGGTGGTGTAATAGCCTCAATATTGGCCATTTCTATTTTTCTATTTTTTTATTATGTAAAAGCTTCAAATAAAAAAAAGAACGAGCTTTTAGGAATATTTGGATTATTTTGTTTGACCTTAATTGCAACTTGGACTATTAGCTCTTCCCAAACAGATGGGTTAATTGATCTACGTTATGCAAATAAGGATCATTTAGGTCGACAGAAAGAAGATTTAACAACTGGTCGCGGTAACCTATTTGAAGGCGAGCTTGAAGGTTTTATATCTAGCCCTTTTTTTGGTATTGGTTCTAGTCGTGCTAAAGATCAAAGAATAGAATTGGATGGACAAGGTGTAACATCTCATAGTGAGGTAAGTCGTACTTTGGCTGAACATGGGTTGTTTGGTGTTATTATACTTGTCATCTTAATTTTTAAGCCCATGGCGTTGCGAGCTAGAAATAGGCAAAACTATTACTTTTTTGCTTTTTTAGCTTTTTGGTTTATAACCATAAACCACATGTCCATGAGAATTGCGATGCCTGCTTTTATTTATGCCCTAGCCCTTTTATATGTTACTGATGAAAAATATCCTCTACATAGGAAATGACTTAAAACAAAATAATTCTAACATTTCCGTAATAAGAATTTTAGGGCCATTACTTCAAACTGAAGGATACAACTTGTCTTATGCATCTTCAAAACCAAATAAAATTTGGCGTTTATTGGATATGCTTTATGAAGTGATACGTCACCGGAAGTGGAGCCATATAGTTTTTATAGATACCTACAGTACCCAGAATTTTTATTACGCATTGCTTATAAGTCAATTATGCCGTTTTTTAGGACTAGCATATTTGCCAATTCTTCACGGAGGAAATTTAGAAAAAAGGTTGATTCAAAATATAAAATTATCTCAATTTATTTTTGGATATGCATATATCAATGTTGCTCCATCAAATTATTTGAAACAAATTTTTCAGAATCATGGATACGATAACATAGCTCATATTCCCAATTCAATTGTAATAAAAAATTATGATTTCAAAAACAGAGAATTTAATAATCCACGATTACTATGGGTGCGTTCGTTTAATAAAATTTATAATCCTAAACTTGCAGTCAATGTTTTGAAGGCCCTAACTGATATAGGGTATAATGCTTCGCTTTGTATGGTAGGCCCAGATACCAATGATGGTAGTTTCCAAGATGTTAAAGCAATTGCAAACGAATTAAGCGTCGATGTAAGGATAACTGGCAAATTGGCCAAACAAGAATGGATCGAACTTTCAAAGGATTTTAATGTATTTATTAACACCTCTAATATCGACAATACTCCTGTGAGCGTTATTGAAGCGATGGCCCTAGGATTACCTGTAGTGTCAACAAATGTAGGTGGAATCCCATATCTCATTAAGAATGGTGAACAAGGACTTCTTGTTGAAAAAAATGGGGTGGATGAAATGGTTAAAGCTATAGAAACACTTTTCGAAGATTCAAATTTAAGAACTGAAATCGTAAATAATGCTCGTAAAAAAGCAGAAACATTCTCTTGGGAATATGTCAAGGACAAATGGAATGAGGTTTTGTTAAAGGAATCATAAATAAGTTTGCTTTATCTTATTATATTTACATGCTATTCCTTTAATGAAATATGAAATCTAGCAAAAGTATTCATTTTGAAGTTTCTGAACGTAAGATTTTATTGCGTGTTTTAGATGTCGTTTTTGTGCTTATAGGATTATATGTTCTAGAGACTTTTTTTGACTATGACTACCTATTATTGAGAAGTGAAAATTCTGTTCCAATATTCGTTCTTGTCTTATACATCATGATATTTGGGACTATTTTTGAATTGTATGATTTGCAAAAAGCGAGTAAGATTGATATTACATTTCGAAACATTGTTTTAGCTGCTTCAACCACGGTTCTATTTTACTTTTTAACACCTTTTTTTACACCCTTTTTGCCAGAAAAACGTTTACAAATTATTTATTTTTACTTATCTATAGTTATATTCATTTTTATAT
>JBBKVK010000300.1:0-2801 GCA_037968395.1 Saprospiraceae bacterium
GATTTAGGTATAACATTTAATGGGTCAACCGATACGGAAGTCATAGTGAATGGATTTCAAATATGGGGCGAAGCAATAATTAAAAAGTTAAATGGTATTTTTAGTATTGCCATTTGGGATTCAGTAGATCAAAACCTCTTTCTCTTTAGAGATAGAATGGGAGTAAAACCATTATATTATTATTACGAGGATGATGTATTATTATTTGGATCCGAAATCAAGACAATCTTAAACTATTCGTTTGTAGAGAGAAAAATAAATAAACAAGGATTTCATGAATTTTTGTATTATGGATATGCGTTAGGAGAGAATACAATGTTTGACAAAATCTACAAGTTAATACCCGGAGCAAGGGTAAAAGTAGCAAAAGGAAGACTTGAAAAAGAGTTGTATTGGAAGCATGAAGACGTAGTTCTAAAGTCCAACCTTAAAGAAAAAGGTGTTTTTCATAAAACAAGAAACTTACTTGAGGCAGCAGTCAAAAGACAACTAATAAGTGATGTTCCTGTTGGTGTATTCTTAAGTGGAGGCATTGACTCCTCCGCAATAACAGCATTTGCTACACGACATTATGAAGGAAAAATAAAATCATACTCTGCAGGTTTTGATTTTGATAATGGGCACAATGAATTACCTCTGGCTGCAAAAGTTGCAAAACAGTATGGTACTGAGCATCAAGAGATGTTGATCAAAGGCAAAGACTTAAAGGACACTATTAGGTTATTGATCAAGCACCATGATGAACCATTTAGTGATGCGGCCAACATTCCATTGTATCTAATGACAAAAGAGGTACAAAACGAATGTAAGGTTATTTTACAAGGCGATGGTGGGGATGAGTTGTTTGCGGGGTATCCTCGATATCACATTATGAAAAATTTTAATTTGTATAAAACTATTTTCACAACCACAAACTTCTTATCTTCATTTATACCCTCTAGCTATATTAAGGAAAAGACAGAAAGGTTTTATCCTTTGTTTTCTCAAAATAATGAAGGGAAAATGTTTGGTAAGTTTTTAACCATTGAGTCTGATATAAAAAACACTCCAGAATCTATTTTATCAGGTACATTTGGCAAAAATTTAAGCGCTACGTATCCTTTCAAAATATATCAGGAAAAAGCAGATAGGTTCAGTTATTTAAAAGACAATGTACAAAAGTTACTATGGATAGACAGCTGTATCATACTTCCTGATCAATTTTTAGAAAAGGTGGATAAAAGTACTATGGCAAATGGGGTTGAAGTGAGAGTTCCTTTTTTGGATAATGAATTAATGGAGTATGCTTTGTCCCTCCCTTCATCATTAAAGGTAAAAAAGGGTGTAAAAAAGTATGTATTAAAAAAAGCTCTTGAAGGAATTGTTCCAAATGAGGTTTTATATGGTCCAAAAAAAGGATTTGGAGTGCCTTATTATAATTGGATCAAGGGGCCTTTGAAAGAGTTTATGATAGAAATTTTTAATTCTTCTAAAATTAGACAAATAAACCTTTTTGATTATACGGAATTAAATAGAAGAATAGAAGAACACGTATCAGGTAAAAAAGATTGGGGATTTATATTATGGAAAATGATGAACTTTTGTATCTGGGTTGAGGAGTATGATGTAGAAATGTAAAGCAATTAATAAGTGTCAAATAAATTAAATTGAAAGAGATGTTTCCTACGTATTATTGTAATAAAACACAAACAGAGTTCTCAGAAGCAAAGGGTAAGCTAATTTCAAATGAATCTGAAATTAATATTAAAGATGGGATTCCAAGGTTTGTTGAAAACAACAACTACGCTTCTGCTTTTGGTGAGCAATGGAAAAAATATAAGAAAACCCAGCTAGATTCATACACTAAGGTTCCAATAACTTATGAGAGAATTAAAAGGTGCTGTGGAGAAGAACTATTTAATAATTTATCGGGTAAGATCGTTTTAGAAGCAGGTTGTGGAGCAGGACGCTTTACAGAAGTATTGTTAGAGCAAGGTTGTAAATTGGCTTCTTTTGATTTAAGCGATGCTGTGGAGGCAAATGCAGATAATTTTCCTATATCAGACCGTCATTTACTTTTTCAAGCGGATATTTATGATATCCCCTTTAAACCTCAACAGTTTGATGTAGTTATATGTCTAGGCGTTATACAGCATACCCCAAGTCCTGAAAAGACAATTGCAAAACTGTATGAACAAGTCAAACCAGGAGGGTGGTTGGTTATAGATCATTATACACATAAGTTGTCTCATTATACCAAACTTACAGAAGTGTTTAGATTTTTTATTAAAAGATTGAAACCTAAAAGCGGGATAAAAGTTACGGATACGATTACCGATTTGTTTTTTCCACTACATAAAGCGGTAAGGAAAGTGTACCCATTGCAAGCATTATTAAGCAGAGTATCACCTGTTCATTCCTATTATTTTGCATACCCACAGCTTAGTCATGAAGACCAATACCAATGGGCGAGACTTGATACACATGATACACTAACGGATTGGTATAAGCATTTAAGGTCAAAAGGGAGTATTCGAAAAACGCTTTCAGGGCTAAAACCAGAGAATATTTATTGTGAATATTCTCCACATGGAATAGACGCTAGGTGCCAGAAACCCAAATAAAACTATAAACCAAAGTATTAAAAGTTGAAAAATGTATTATTAGTAATCGACAATTTGGGGTCCGGTGGAGCACAAAATCAATTAATAATATTAGCAATTGGTCTAAAAAAATTAGGGTTTCGTCCAACTGTCTTTGTATATTATCCAGAGTCATTTTATAGATATAGACTAGAAAAGGAAAATATACCTATTTTATAT
>JBBKVK010000301.1:0-5437 GCA_037968395.1 Saprospiraceae bacterium
ATTATTATTAGTTTATTAGTCTTGAAGTTTAATTTTGATAAATGACTTCATGACCTCTAGCCCTTTTTCAAAATTAATATTATTATTGATAATCACATCAACATCGTTTTGATACGGACCAATATATTTCTCATATGCAGGCATTACATGGTGTTTATAACGGTACAATACATCATCTAAAGGGTAGTTGCGTTCTGTTTGATCCCGTAAGATTCTTCTAATAATCTTATCAGAAGTCTTAGCTTGAATTAAAACTTTTAAATCCATAAGTTCAGATATCTTTTTATTGTGGAAAACAAATAAACCTTCAACAATGATAATAGGTGCAGGCTCAAAAGTTAACTGTTTAGTTTCAGCAAGTTCGTTGTTAAAAGCATATTCTTCTCTTACGACAGTTTCACCATTGATCAGTTTTTTGATATCATTTACAAATTGTTTTTGAAAAATGGATTTTGGCAGGTCAAAATTTAGTACGCCATTTTTATCTTTCTTTTGCTCTGTTCTTGGTTTATAGTAGTCATCTTGGGAGATTAGAGTAATAGCTGATTTGTCAAAAGAAGCGGAGATTGCTTTCACAAACGATGTTTTACCTGATCCACTCCCTCCTGAAATACCAATTATATAAGACATTCGCTTTGTTTTTGCAGCCATAAAATTACTAGAATAATGATAAACTTTACATTTATGAAGAAGTAATTATGTGACTATCTTTTTTATTTACCATTTTTCACTATTTTGCATCATTAATAAACGACTACAATACAAATCTGATTTATGATTGACTTATTAAGGGGGATGCTTGGAATTTTTGTAATGTTAGGGGTTTGTTTTTTATTTAGTAAAAACAGGTCCAAAATCAATTGGAAAACAGTTGGCGTCGGTATGGGCATGCAAATTGGACTTGCAATACTAATATTAAAAGTACCTGGGGTAAGTGTTGTATTTGATTATTTCGCTAAAGGTTTTGAAAGAGTATTAAGCTTTAGTGGGGCAGGAGCGGAGTTTTTATTTGGAGGACTCGTGAAGGATATGAACACTTTTGGATATCTATTTGCATTTCAAGTATTACCAACTATAGTCTTTTTCTCTGCACTATCCTCATTATTATATTACTTTGGAATACTTCAGAAAGTTGTCTACGGGATGGCCTGGGTTATGAATAAGTTTATGGGTATATCAGGACCAGAAAGTCTAGCAGCTGCTTCGAATGTTTTTATTGGTCAGACAGAAGCTCCTCTAGTCGTTAAGCCTTATCTTGAAAACATGTCTAGATCAGAAATAATGTGTTTGATGACAGGTGGAATGGCTACTATAGCTGGTGGAGTATTCGCAGCTTATATCGGATTTTTGGGAGGTGATGATGTTGTTATGAGAATCTTTTATGCTAAGCATTTACTGACTGCCTCCATCATTTCTGCACCAGCAGCAATAGTAGCAGCTAAAATGCTGGTCCCGGAGACAGAAAAAAAGAATATTGAAAATCAACTAGAAATGGAAAAGCAAGACAATTATAATTTGTTAGATGCCATCTCTAGAGGCACAACGGATGGACTAAAATTGGCTATAAACGTAGGAGTAATGTTGTTGGTTTTTACGGCTTTGGTTGCATTGGCAAACTATATGTTAGAAGGAACAATTGGAAGAATAGGTGGATTAAATGAAATGGTGGCAACTAGTACTGATGGCCGTTTTACTGGATTCAATTTTACTTATTTTCTTGGATTAATATTTGCTCCGATTGCATGGATACTAGGCACACCTAGTGAAGATATCTTGTCAGTTGGTCAGCTTTTGGGCCAAAAAACAGTAATCAATGAATTTATTGCATATAAAGAATTAAACGATATCCGTTTATCAGGGGTAACCATGAATCCTAAATCGATCTTAATCGCTACTTATGCTCTATGCGGATTTGCCAACTTTGCATCCATCGGTATTCAGATTGGTGGTATTGGTGCAGTAGCTCCTGGACAACGTAAGAATATTACTGAATTGGGGCTTTTAGCATTGTTAGGTGGCACAGTTGCTAGTTTTCTGACTGCTGCTATTGCTGGGGTATTAGTATGATAGGATAATTGCTGTATTTAATTTAGTCTTTCTGATTTTGTAACAATTTTCTTTATTTAGCGGCTTCACCTAGGTTTACAGGGGCTGCGACTACTTGTTTATTGGTTTAAAAATGGCTTAAGCTGTTGAGTTGTTAAGCTCTTCAAAAATGCAGCTAAGATCAACAATCCCTTAGTAAAACGACGGAACTGGAGAAGTTAGTGGAGTCTTTTTTCAATCTCCAATTTTCCAATCTTTCAAATATGTTTGGTGAATTAGTTAGTTTATTTGTTGGCCTTTTAGTTATTAAAAAATCATCAACTGTCAGTCATTAATTATCTATCATCTCTGAAATCTTTCTAGGGTCTTCGATCTCTTGTTTTATCATTAAAGCACACCCATTTGATTAAACTGCTGAAGGCAATAAACGATTAAACAAACTTTTTGGTTAACAGAGATAGTCCTGCTTGAGCCTACTCTGCATACATCTCTTCTCTCGCAACTTTAACCTTTTTATCAGATAAGTATTCATCAAAAGTCATCATTCTATCTATAAAACCATTTGGAGTTAATTCTAAGATTCTATTGGCTACTGTTGACATAAAAGTATGATCATGAGATGCTAATATGACAGTTCCACTAAAGGATTCTGCACTTTCGTTAAAAGCCTGAATGCTCTCAAGGTCTAAATGGTTAGTTGGTTGATCTAACATGATAAGGTTAGGGTTTTGTATCATCATTTTACTAACCATACACCTTACTTTTTCCCCTCCACTTAATACATTCGTTTTCTTGTAAAGGTCATCACCAGAAAACAACATCTTACCCAAAAATCCTCTGAGATACAATTCATCTACATCCGTAACATGAGCAGGAACAAATTGCCTCAACCAATCTATGATAGGTAGTCCTTCTTCAAATATTTGGTCATGTTCTACTGGTAGATAAGCTCTTGTAATGGTTGTTCCCCACTTCACTTCTCCTGTATCTGGCTTTATGTCCTCATTAATTACTTGAAAAAAATAAGTTACTGCCATAGAATCTTTGCTATAGATGGCAATTTTTTCTCCTTTGTTAATTGTTAGATCAATATTTTTAAATAGAGTATTACCATCTACTACCACACTCAGGTTTTCTACAGATAAAATCTGGTCTCCTGCATCTCTCAATGGTTGGAATATAATACCAGGATACTTTCTGTTACTTGGTTCTATCTCATCAATCGACAATTTTTCCAGCGCTTTCTTTCTAGAAGTAGCTTGTTTTGACTTAGAAGCATTTGCAGAGAATCGAGCAATGAAATCCATCATCGCTTTTCTCTTATCTTCAGTCTTTTTATTTTTATCTGATTGTTGTCTTAAAGCAAGCTGTGATGATTCATACCAGAATGTATAATTTCCTGTGAATATCTTAATCTTACCAAAATCTACATTTGCCACATGTGTGCATACAGCATCTAAAAAGTGTCTATCGTGACTGACTACAAGAACAATGTTTTCATAATCTGCTAAGAAATCTTCTAACCAATTAATAGTATCTATATCCAATCCATTGGTAGGCTCATCTAATAGTAATATGTCTGGATTGCCAAATAGTGCTTGGGCAAGTAATACCCTTACTTTTTGTTCAATAGACAAATCTGCCATCAAACTAAAATGAACGTCTTCCTTAATACCAAGACTGCTAAGAAGGCTACCAGCGCCACTTTCAGATTCATAGCCACCCATTTCGCCAAATTGGGCTTCTAACTCACCTGCTTTCATTCCGTCTTCTTCAGTAAAGTCGACTTTAGCATAGATTTCATTTCGTTCTTTGCTGATTTTCCAAAGATCTTCATGCCCCATTAGCACAGTATCTAACACCGTATGCTCATCAAATTCAAAATGGTTTTGTTTTAATACCGCCATTCTTTCTCCAGGTGATATTTCTACATTGCCTTTATTAGGCTCAATTTCACCACTTAAAATTTTCAAGAAAGTAGATTTCCCTGCTCCATTGGCGCCAATGACACCATAACAGTTGCCCTTAGTAAAGTTAAGGGTAACTTCATCAAACAATACTCTTTTTCCATAAGCTAATGTGATATTCCTAGCACCTATCATAATCCCAATTTTAATTTGAAGCCGCAAAAGTAATAAAAAAGGCGGTGTTTTATGTTTTAATTTTAAGCTTGTATTTTCTTCTCATCTTTATTGACGACAACTATAGTATATAATGTTACAAGATTATCAAATTAATAGAAAAGCTTAGACAAAATAAATTGCCTAAGCTTTAGATAACTAATTATTATTACTTATCTTTTATCAACCAGAGTGACAATCGTTTTATGGACGATTTCTGATATTGGATTGCTCCTTATAGTTTTAAGTGTAAAATACAGGTGTTTAAAAGAGGACTTATCTATATTGATTGAAGGTGATTGGCCCAAAGTGTTTTTATGATATACTAAGTGGGGTAGGACCTTCATCCATTGAAATTATATTTTTCAGATTATACTTTTAGTTTCTTTATCATTTAAAGAAAGAATAAAAATTCTTAAAATGACAAATGAAAAACTATTTAAGTTTTCATTGAGAATGTGTTTTTGTTTGCGAATGAATTAAAAACAATATCTCATAGTATTATACTTCTTAGAATATTAAAAAGCATACCCAACAGTGCCTATAAGCCTACTTGCAGATTCATCAAATGAATAATCATGACCACCAATATTAATGTGATCCCCAAATTTGGAAAAATTACCCTCATAAGAAATATCGAGTCTTATCTTCCAAAGGTCTAAGCCAAAGCCAGCTTGAAAGCCATATGTCGCATCTTTAAACCTTTGACTATATCCTTTAAGATCAACTAATTCTGAAGAGCTATTAATATGTAAATGGGCAACAGGTCCTCCAAATATTCTAATGATTCCAGCTTTTATACCCAACATTATTGGGATGTCAAGTTGGTTATAAGTTTCATTTTTTAAAGTTTTAATAACTCCGTCTTCAGTGTATTCTGAGAGGTGATAATTGATAGAGTTTGAATTAAATATTGCTGCTGGTTCTAGGTAAATACCTACCACTTTTAATCTTGTATACAATCCAAAATGATGGCCATATTGAGAATCAGCATAGGCAATGTCGTAATTTTTTTCTCCATCATTCACAGATATAGAATTTGTAATTAAGTCAATAGAACTCAATCCCGCTTTTATTCCAAATTCAAATTGGGCAGAAAGGAAACTCGCATTAATAGATAAAAAAGCTATAATTAGAACCTTCTTCATAATAATATAGTTTTGTTAGAATGATTATAATTAAATAGAATCAAATTCTAAAAATAAATTAGTTGTCGATATTGACTTTTGGTAATAATTATTAATTGAACCCAAGTGCAGTTTGAAATTTAA
>JBBKVK010000302.1:0-5274 GCA_037968395.1 Saprospiraceae bacterium
TGAATAATCAAAAAAAAATATCACTTTTAAGCCTATTGACATTTATTATTATGTCATTTAGTCTTAATGCTCAAATGAGCTCGATAGCAGAGTCATTGAAATCAAAAGACTTTAATACCATTTCAAAGAATTTAGCCGAAGAAATTGATCTTTGTGTCATGGATGACACTCAGATAAACACTCGTGAAGAAGCAATGAGTCGGATAAAGAAATTTATTGATGCCAATACTATATTAAGTATAGAGACTCTTCATAAAGGTGCATCAGATGGGACTGGGTCTAAATATAATGTCTATAAACTATCTACTGCAACTAAGATAATTAGAGCCTTTGTCTATTTTGAAGACGAAAGTGGTAAACAACTTATTAAGGAACTAAGATTTGATAAGTTTTGAAAATATCAATAATAGGTATCTTCATATTATTTGTCTCTTGTAATAATAAAATTGAACGGTTTTATTTTTATCCTAACATCAATCATGACAATATAATTTCTTTACAGAGTGAAGGATTAAGCAACAAAAACTGCAGAGACCCATTAAGTTATTCCCCATCTGATGACTATGATCAGTACTTTGATAAAAGGACTATTAGGATAAACTTTCACTTTCCAGATGATAGTACTAGAACTAATAATTTTTCTATTGAAAAAGGTAATCTTTTTTTTACAAATATGGTTAATAATTGCAATTTCAGGTTAGATTCTAACTTCAAAATGAATCTTCCAGAAGACAATAATACACCTGCATTAAGCCCGCAATTTGAATTTCAAATTACCTCCAGTAAGGGTAGGGAAGATGATCACGGATTCTATTATGAGACCGATAATGAACTCTCTTATTTTATCAATAAAGGTAAAGACAGAAACAACTACGATCGAGCGATCATTAAAAAATATGCTATTAATGACGATACTATACTGAATGCTTTTGTTATGCCTCATCATCCTGATAGTTTAAGATCTAAAACTTATAAAACATATGGTTCCGGGATTGCTTTAGGGAGTAGTGTAAAGGTTGCAGGAATCTATCAAACCGGTGGGGAAGACTGGGCATATGCCACATTACTTAATCATGAGATTGGACATGTATTTGGGTTAAGTCATTCTTGGAATACAGATGGCTGTGATGACACACCTACTCATGCAAACTGTTTTGGTCAAACTTCTAGTCCACCATGTAATGGTATAATATCCAATAATGTTATGGATTATAACAATAGTCAGATGGCATGGACACCTTGTCAATTAGGTAGAGTACATATGCTGATTGCAGATACAACTTCTTTTCAAAGAAAACTGGTTATACCTTCTTGGTGCGATCTTGATAAGTCTAAAAATATTGAGATAAAAAGTGTTGTTAGTTGGTTGGGAGCTCGAGATGTTTCCCATAATATTATTATCAAAGAAGGTGGTCACCTCACTATTTGCTGTAGACTTTCAATGCCAAAAGGATCAAAAATAACAGTTGACGCTGGGGGAAAACTTACATTAGATGATATTACACTCCATAATGATTGTGGAGATAAATGGCAAGGCATTGAAGTCGTTTCTAAAGGTAAAAAAAGAGGCATTATTGAAAAGAAAGGAAAAGTAAACCTTTTTGATGTTGAATTAGTTTCTTCTTTGTAAAGATAACTTTTAACCACTTTAGTTTTAAACACAATTATAATGAAAGATAAAGTAGCTCTAATTACTGGAGGATCAAAAGGCATTGGACTAGCTATTGCACATAGTATGGCGGCCAATGGCATGAAGATCGCAATTACTGGGAGAACATTGGCAGACCTAGAAGAGGCAAAAGCTAAAATTCAAAATAAATACAATATAGAAGTGTTAGCTATTCAGTCTGATGCCGCAAGTTATGAATCTCAAGTAATTGCTGCAGCTAAAGTCATGGACCAGTGGGGTAAAATAGACGTACTTATTGCTAATGCAGGAGTAGGTCACTTTGCTCCAATCGATGAATTGAGTGTCGAACAATGGAAAGAAACCATTGACGTCAATCTAACAGGAGTATTTTATAGCGTAAAATCTGTTGTGGAGGCAATTAAGGCTTCCAAAGGATATATTATAACTATTGCTAGCCTTGCTGGTACTAACTTTTTTGAACAAGGCAGTGCATACAATGCAAGCAAATTCGGATTGGTAGGTTTTACCCAAGCAATAATGTTAGATCTTAGAAAGTACGATGTAAAAGTAACAACTATTATGCCTGGATCAGTTGCTACATATTTTAATGGGAATATACCTAATGAAAAAGATAGTTGGAAAATTCAACCAGAAGATATCGGTCAAATGGTAATTGACCTTTTAAAAATGAATCCTCGTACTTTGCCAAGTAAAGTGGAAGTAAGACCCTCTTTCCCACATAAAAAATGATATAACAAAAAAGAAGCGATCATTTTTAGTGATCGCTTCTTAAATACGTTTTCTGTAATTTATATCAGTTATCTTCCTTTGGCATTGTCACCAAAAGAGAAACTTCATTTCTCAACACTTCTACGAATCCTCTTGTAATAGTAATTTCCTTTGTTTCACCAGAGGTTGTTATGATTCTTACTACACCCTCAGCTAGAGAAGATACTATCGGAGCATGTCCATTAAGTATTTCAAATTGTCCTTTTTTTCCAGGTACTTTTACTGATGTAATATCCCCTTTAAAAACTTCTTTCTCTGGTGTAAGTACTACTAATTCCATTAGATTATTATTTATAAAGATTAATACTAAACCTCAGCCAACATTTTATCACCCGCTTCGATTACTTCTTCAATCGAACCCTTAAGGTTAAATGCTGCTTCTGGATACTTATCCATTTCACCATCCATGATCATGTTAAACCCTTTGATCGTGTCTTCTATTGGAACCAATACTCCTTTCAACCCAGTAAATTGCTCCGCTACATGGAAAGGCTGAGACAAGAATCTTTGAACTCTTCTTGCTCTACTAACTACTAATCTATCTTCTTCTGATAATTCTTCCAATCCTAAGATTGCAATAATATCTTGAAGCTCATTATATCTCTGTAATAAAAATTTCACATTTTGAGCTGTATCATAGTGTTCATCACCAATGATTGCTGGATCAAGGATTCTTGAAGTTGAATCCAATGGATCTACCGCTGGATAGATACCTAGTGAAGCAATTTTTCTACTTAAAACCGTAGTTGCATCAAGGTGGGCAAATGTTGTCGCTGGTGCTGGATCCGTTAAATCATCCGCTGGTACATATACCGCTTGTACTGAAGTAATTGATCCTCTCTTAGTCGAGGTAATTCTTTCTTGCATAAGACCCATCTCAGTAGCCAACGTAGGTTGGTAACCCACTGCTGAAGGCATTCTCCCTAAAAGGGCAGACACTTCAGATCCAGCTTGTGTAAATCTAAATATGTTATCAATAAAGAATAATATATCTTTACCACCATTAGGATCTTTTAAGTCTCCATCTCTGTAATATTCTGCAATAGAAAGTCCAGATAATGCAACTCTAGCTCTTGCTCCTGGTGGTTCGTTCATTTGACCGAAAACGAATGTAGCTTTTGAAGTTTTAAGTGCTTCCATGTCAACAACTTTAAGATCCCATCCGCCTGCTTCCATAGAATGCATGAATTTTTCTCCATAGTTGATGATCCCAGCTTCTAACATCTCTCTCATCAAATCATTTCCTTCTCTTGTTCTTTCTCCTACACCAGCAAAAACCGATATACCATCATATCCTTTCGCAATATTATTAATCAATTCTTGAATCAATACTGTCTTACCTACACCGGCTCCACCAAACAATCCAATCTTACCTCCTTTTGCATAAGGTTCGATCAAATCAATTACTTTGATACCTGTATATAAAATTTCAGACTCAGTAGAAAGGT
Organism: Saprospiraceae bacterium; assembly: GCA_037968395.1. Classification (GTDB taxonomy): domain Bacteria; phylum Bacteroidota; class Bacteroidia; order Chitinophagales; family Saprospiraceae; genus JADKBO01. The sequence goes on from JBBKVK010000302.1 coordinate 3,868, forward strand.
CTTCATATCTAGGTGGGTTTGCATGGATTGCTCTACCTCCTTCTTTAGATACATTTCCAATACCATCAATTGCATCACCTACGACATTAAAAAGTCTTCCTTTTATTGCTTCCCCAACTGGCATAGTGATTGGCTTTCCAAGATCTTCTACTTGCATTCCTCTTACTAATCCATCTGTAGAATCCATCGCAATAGCTCTTACACTATTTTCACCTAAGTGCTGTTGTACTTCTAAAATAAGGATATCTCCGTTCGGTCTTGTAATGCTTAATGCATTCAATATTTCAGGAATAAATGATCCTTCGCCTTGGAAACTCACGTCCACTACTGGACCAATTACTGTTTTTAGTTGCCCGATATTAGCCATTTTCTATTTGGTATTAAATGTTTCTTAAATTTGCCGCAAAGATAGCGTTAATTGTTTTATAATGAAGTATTTGAGAGACTTTTAAAGAAGCTCTTTTTTATAACTCAAGTTGAATTTCTGTATTGATTTGCCACAAAAGACTAAAATCGGTATTTAATTCTGATACATCAGCACTTGTGTTTATTTTTTTATATTTTAATCGGATTAAATGTAAAATTAAAATATTTTATGTTGAATATAAATAATTGATTCAATAAATAAAACCTTTGAAGTTTATTACGAAACATTGTAAAAATCTATTGATGTAACCATATGTTGTTGACCACAAAGAAGTCTACAATAATATGCTTTATAGTTTAATCACTTTCTCTACATAAGTCTGACCATCAGTTAATATACATTTTACAAACATCAAACCTTTCAAATCGATGGGAAGAGTGATGTTGTTTTTACCTAATGAACCTTGTTTGGATTCTATTAACCTTCCATTACCATCTAATATTTCTATTCTTCCTTTAGTAGGTAAGTCAATGACAATCTCACTAATTGAAGGGTTGGGGTATATGTTGATTTTCTTTTCTTTTTGAAGAATCTCATTTGTAGCGGTAACTATATATTCTTCTCCACAATCCTCATTGATACAACCATCTCCACCAATTCTCGCCCAAAATATATCTTGGCCTGGTCTTTCTTGATTGATTATGGGATCATAATAGATTCTTTCTGTACTTCCTACACACAATAAATCTCCATTTTCTAGCTCTTCTAAATCTGCAACGCTATTGGACAATAATGGACTCTGATCTTCTAATTTAAAAAAGCGAACCCATTTTTGCATTCCATCTTTAGTTAATCTCATTATAAAAGCAACATTCCGCAGGTCATCTAAAAATCCAGGACCCCAACGCTGTCCCATGACAAAGATATCCCCATTTTTTGCAGCTTTTATCCTTAATATATTAGAACCTCCTTCTTGTCTTGGCCATTTAAAAATCCAATTTGTATTACCAATAGGAGATATTGAATAAATGTCTTCCAAG
>JBBKVK010000303.1:0-4812 GCA_037968395.1 Saprospiraceae bacterium
CAGAAGGATTTCCAAATGCACTATTAGAGGCAATGGCATATGGAAAAGCATGTATAAGTACGGATGTTGGTTCTGTAAAGGATTTTGTAAGTCATGAAGTAAATGGATTATTGTATCAAGCAGGTGATAAGGATGCCTTGAAGAAGAACTTAAAATCACTAATAAATAATCAAAGTAAAAGAGAGACCCTTGGTTATAATGCAAAGGAGACTGCATTAAAAAACCATAGTATTGATGCAGCGGTGTCAAGCTTTAAAAACATTTTTGAAACAATTTAATACATGTGTGGAATTACCGGTGTGATCAATAAAAAAAGTCCAGTAGATATACAATCTATGATGGACGCCATTGCTCATCGTGGTCCTGATAGTCAGGGAAAATACGAAGACGACTCTGTGTCGTTTGGTCATTTAAGGCTCGCAATTCAAGATTTATCTCCTGCTGGACATCAACCCATGGTATCACAGGATGATAGGTATATCCTTATTATGAATGGAGAGATCTACAACCATGAAGAGATTAGAGCAAAACTTGACGGGAAATATTCTTTTAAATCTAGCGGTGATACAGAGACCGTTCTTTACGGATTTGCAGAGTATGGTGTTGAGTTATTTCCTCTACTCAATGGTATATTTGCACTTGCCATCTATGATAAACAGGAACATAAAGTTTATCTTGTAAGAGACCAATTTGGAATAAAACCTTTGTACTATACCGTGGTAGGGCAAGAAACAATATTTGCTAGTGAGATTAAATCCATGATAAATCATCCTGGATTTGATAAAAGTATCTCAGAAACAGCACTTGCAAATTACCTCTACTTCCTATATTCTCCGGGTGAACAGACACCATTTACTGCATGTAAAAAATTACTTAGTGGCCATTATTTAGAAATTTCTTCTATAGGCGCTTTTGAATCTAAAGCAATTCAATATTACGATATCCCTTTCACGGGAGCGTATGACCGCAAAAAAGAAGAAGAGTGGATAGAGGAATTAGACAAAAAGCTCACCAAGGCTGTTGAAAGACAGCTTTTATCAGATGTTCCAGTTGGTTTCTTTTTATCTGGTGGATTGGACTCTAGTTTGATTGTTGCCATAGCAAGAAAACTCAACCCTCAACAAAAGATAAAGTGTTATACGATAGATACTTCCATAAGTAGCAATAAAGAAGGGTTTACAGAAGACCTTCCTTTCGCAAAAAGTGTAGCTGCTTATTTAAACGTTGATTTAGAAATAGTAAAGGCAGATATTGACATTGTCAAAGACTTTGATAAAATGATATATCACCTTGATGAACCTCAAGCAGATGCTGCCCCTCTAAACGTAATGAATATATGTGCTAAAGCTAGAGAGGACGGTATTATTGTCCTTTTAGGGGGCACTGCTGGGGATGACTTGTTTTCAGGGTACAGGAGACATCAAGCCGTAAATTTAAAAAGACGAATGGATTTTATACCATCGTTTATTAAGAGAACAATATGGCATTTAGTTAAACATTTACCGAGTAAATCTGCATTTTCAAGAAGAGTAAAAAAATTATTTTCTTTATACCAAGAAAAAGGAGAGGAAAGGCAGTTTGCTTCACTATATGGCTGGTTGCCTCAAGCAAAAATAAGGAGTCTCTTTAGGAATAAAAACGTTTTTGACCCTATATCTTTTCTGACACAGCGTTTGACTCAAATTCCAAAAGAAAAGTCAATCCTGAACAAGCTTTTGTATTGGGATATGAAGTATTTTTTGACCGATCATAACCTTAATTATACGGACAAAATGAGTATGGCACATGGTATCGAAGTAAGAGTACCTTTTCTCGATTTAGAATTGGTAAAATTTAGTACAACAATACCACCAGAGTTAAAAATGAATGGTACAGAGACTAAGTATTTACTTAAAAAGGTTGCTGAAAGATATCTTCCTAAAGAAGTAATTTATAGGTCTAAATCAGGTTTCGGAGCCCCAGTAAGAGACTGGATTACGAAAGACTTAAGTGAATTAATCGAAAATTATTTGTCTAAAGAAAATATTGATAAGAGGGCTATCTTTAAACAGGAAGAAGTGTCTCGATTGATAACCGAGAATAAAGCCTCAATAATTGATGCCTCATACTCTATCTGGAGCTTGTTAGCGATGGAGTCGTGGTTCAAGCAATTTAATAAAAAATAAAAATGCGTCTATTACTTATCGTACCTATTGCTTTACTATTGATGCTTTCATCTTGTAAATCAAAGAAAAACATAATTGTTAAGGAAGGAGAATTCGTCTCTGTGCTATCATTTGGTGCAAAAGGAAATGGATCCAACAATGACCGGCCTGCAATACAGAAAGCATTTGATTCTGGACATAATATTTATTTTCCTAAAGGGGAATATATTTTAAAAGATAAAACAGAAGGAATAGGGTTTCTGGTAATTAATTCCAAGATATATCCAAATAAAATATTATTTGACGAGGGAGCTTGGTTAAGAATAGATGATAACCCTCCAGGCGATTATTTTAAACCTTTTACGGTATTTATATACGCTAAAAATGGACCTATAAATAATATTTCGATTGAAGGGTTAAAAATAGATGGTAATCGATCAAAACATAATCTTACAAATGGAGGAATTATCTTATATTCTGAAAAGTATTTAGTCAGTGATATTCATTTGAACAACACTAAAATTAAGGATTGTGGAGGGGGTGGCATTGCCATAGAAGGTCATAATATTTTTATCAAGGATGTAGAGACAAATAACAATGGGAGTCATGGAATTGGAATAAATGGAAGCCCAAGGCAACCCTACTATGTTGAAATTGAGAATCACATATCAATAGATGATGATGCATATTCTATAGATTTCAGTGGACCTTATGACACTACAAACCCTAAAGAGACTGTAGCCAAATACCAGTTTAAAGGAAAGCTTAAAAATTCAAAGTCAATAAATTCTTTAAATGGTATAAAGACAGCAGGATATTGGGATTTAGAAATGGAGAATGTCTTAATTGATGGATCTGAGTATAATGGTTTTTTCTGGAGTAAAAACACCCCAGGTAAAACAGTAACTGCTAAAAATTTAACTATAAAGAATTGCAAAGGAAATGGACTATATCTTGCAGGAGAAGGCAAGTTTATTGGAGATAGTATTACTATATCAAACTCTAAATCTGTTGTTAACATAGAAGGGACAGATGTCGAAATAAAAGGAATGAATCTCAACATTGATCAAAATTCTATAGCTGGGTTACGTATGGGTTCATCAGAAGTCTTCATCGATGGATTTAAAATTAAGTCAACTAAAACGAATGATGAATATCCAATTTGGATAAGTGGCAAAAAAGTCACGTTAATGAATGGAATTATTGATGCTGAAGGCTGGTATACAACCATAATTCAAGACAACACCGGGAGTGTTACTTTTGAAAATGTAAAATTTCTTTCAGGTACAGCAGGCAGATCAAATAATAAAACTGGGGGTATATTAAAGTCCTCCAATACAAATTCTTTAGAGTTGATTAATTGTGATTTCTCAGAAATACCAGGGAGAGTGCTTGACAATAGGTCCAATATTAAAGTTAACCTTAGAGGAACAACTATTAGAGAATAATAAACTTAGTGGCCTCGTAATTACAAATTGAAAGGATAATAATCTAAAATTCAAGACAATAATTATTAAGAATTAAATACAAATGAAGCAAATCATACAGTCCTTTAAAACAGGAGAAACCATACTTGAAGAAGTAGCTGCTCCCCAAGTTAGTATTGGTCAAATACTGATTAAGACCACAAGGTCATTGGTATCACTTGGTACTGAAAGAATGCTTGTTGAGTTTGGGAAAGCTAGCTTGATTCAAAAGGCTCGACAGCAGCCAGACAAGGTTAAAATGGTCTTGGATAAAATCAAGACGGATGGTTTGATGCCAACTATTGAAACAGTATTTAATAAATTAGGACAACCTCTTCCATTGGGATACTGTAATGTAGGCAAAGTCATAGCTGTTGGACAAGGAGTTACGGACTTCAAAATTGGTGACAGGGTGGCGAGCAATGGATCACATGCAGAATTTGTAAGTATCCCACAGAACTTAGCTGCTCACATTCCCGATAATATCACGGACGAAGAAGCGTCTTTTACTGTGATCGGTTCCATCGGGTTGCAAGGCATTCGATTACTCAACCCTACGTTGGGAGAAATAGTAGTTGTCACTGGCCTAGGGTTAATTGGTTTGATGACGGCTCAATTACTACGGGCCAATGGCTGTAAAGTAATAGGACTTGATGTAGATGAATCAAAGCTAACAATAGCAAGAGAGATGGGCATTATTGCTCATAACCCAATAAGCAGCAACCCAGTAAAATTTGTTATGACTCATACTGGTGGAGTTGGAGCAGATGGGGTGATCATTACGGCATCTAGCAAGTCAGATGATATTATTTCTCAAGCAGCCCAAATGTCTAGAAAAAGAGGTAAAATTATTTTGGTGGGTGTAATAGGTCTTAACCTTAGTAGAGCAGAATTTTATGAAAAAGAATTATCTTTTCAAGTGTCTTGTTCCTATGGTCCTGGAAGATATGATGACGATTACGAACAGAAAGGGCAAGACTACCCATTGCCTTTTGTACGATGGACGGAGAAGCGAAACTTTGAAACGGTTTTAGCGTCGATATCTACCCAAATGATTAACGTCAAACCCTTGATTTCAGAAGTGGTTGAGCTCGATAGTTTTTTAGATATATATGGTGAAATAGGGACATCAAAAAGTATTGCTAGCATTTTAAAATACGATGATCTTAGTCTGCCAACTACATCAATTGCCACTCCAGGAG
>JBBKVK010000304.1:0-5310 GCA_037968395.1 Saprospiraceae bacterium
AAAATAAATCTTTATTCACCATCGTTAGGTATCAGTCGTGAAAGTAAATTCCAAAAATTAGTAAAAATTTAAGCTTTAAATCTATTTTTGCAACATAATCATATTTATTAAATTTTTTACATGAAAAATATAAAAATTCTAATAGGGATTTTATTTATCTCTATTGGCGCCAAGGCACAATATGACCCCACAAAAGGATGTATAGTTGATGCAAATGGAAATTGTGCTTCGAACACAGTTTTAACTGCAATGCCGTTCTTAAGAATAGCTCCTGATGCTAGAGGAGGGGCAATGGGAGATGTTGGGATCGCTTTAACTCCAGATGTAAACTCTATGCACTATAATGCTGCAAATCTTGTATTTATGGAAGATGATGCAAGTATAGCTGTTACTTATACTCCATGGCTTAGAGACCTTCAGCTTAATGATATATTTTTGGCATATTTAGCAGGTGCTAAAAAAATAGATGACAAACAAGCTTTAGGATTTAGTTTGAGGTGGTTTTCTTTAGGAGAACTTAACTTTACAAATGAAGATGGTGGAGATATCGGTGTTGGAAAACCAAGAGAGTTAGAATTTGCCACGGCCTATAGCAGAAAGTTAGGTGACAACCTTTCAGCTTCACTTACAGGTAAATATATATACTCTAACCTGGCTTCTGGGCAATTTGTAAATGGTATCCAAATTAATAGTGCTTCATCTTTTGGAGCAGATATCGGAGTTGCTTATAAAAAGAAAATGAAAGTTTCTGGATACAATGCACAATTAGGACTAGGACTTGCAGTAACTAATATTGGAGCTAAAGTATCTTACACCAATAATATTATAAAAGATTTTCTACCTACCAATTTAGGGTTAGGGTCATCATTAAGTATTGATTTTGATTCTTACAACTCATTAACAATAGGGTTAGATATCAACAAATTGTTGGCTCCAACCCCAATTGCTAAGACTTGTTTAGATCCGAATAATCCAGAAATATCATTCCAATGCCCAGAATGGGATCAAGATGGGGATGGATATGCAGATTATAGACAAAAGTCACTTTTTGATGGAATTTTCGGTTCTTTTGGAGATGCACAAGGTGGAGCTAGAGAAGAGTTACAAGAAATTAACTTCTCAGTAGGTATGGAATATTGGTATGATAAGCAGTTTGCTTTTAGATTAGGTTACTATTATGAAAACCCATTGAAAGGAGCTAGACAATATATGACCGTAGGGTTGGGTTTGAAATATAATATTTTTGGTATTGATATTTCCTATTTGGTGCCGACATCAGCCGTCAGATCACCATTGGATAATACATTGAGATTTGGGATGATGTTTGATGTAGCAAATTTGAAAGAATTAGATAAGTAATAAATTTATTACAGTTTTTAAAAAGGGAATGAGGCACTAACTTATTCCCTTTTTTGGTTATTATAAAAATATACCATACCAAGATTGGATATAGTTGACGAAATTTATAAAAAACAATCTGGCATTCAGGCAAAGAAAATTCTTTCAATTGTATTAGATGACCATGCTCAGTTAGACAAATTAATGGAGTGTTTTTTTAGTGATAATTTAAGATTGTGCCAAACAGCATCTTGGAGCGTAGGAATGATTGCTGAAAAAGATGAAAGGCTTTTGCTACCTTACTTCGGAAAAATGGTTGAGCAGCTAGATGATCCAAAACACGATGCAATAGTAAGAAATACATTGAGATCCTGGCAAAGTATGAATATCCCTGAAGATTATGAGGGTGAAGTATTTGAGAGATGTTTTAATTATATTACTTCACCTACCAATGCCATTGCAATAAGGGTGTTTTCTATGACTGTTTGTTATAATATTGGACTCAAATACCCAGAGCTCTTAATAGAATTAAAAGCACAGTTAGAACATTGTCAGTTAGAAGAGGGGAAAGGAATATTAAGTAGATCTAGAACTATATTAAGAAAGCTTACTAATGTAAGAAGAAAGATCTACTAATAATAAAGTTAATTTTTTGAGTTAACTTTGTAGAAACGAGTCATTAAAATATTAGGTGTTATTAAAACCACTTCAATAGATATAAAGTGACTTAAATGATGTTTTAAATCTTTATAAGATAAAATCGATAAGTAATGCAAAAAGTAAAAAATATTGTTGGAAATTTAGGACTTGTAGTGACACTTGTCTTTGGGATGTTCATGATGAATTCAAGTTCAGAAAAAGAGAAACAACCTACTGAAAGCCCTACAGAATTTCGTAATCTACCACAAGTCGTGAAATCACCAAAGATCTCTGAAGGTGTTGCTTTTGCAGGAGAAATCATACCGCTTAATATCGACACACGAGAAAGACTCGACCGTGAATTATTGGTTAATAGTTACTACCATTCAAGTTCAATCATAGCACTAAAAAATGCTTCAAGGTATTTTCCGATTATAGATAGAATCTTAACAGAAGAAGGAGTTCCTTTGGATTTTAAATACCTATCTGTTGCTGAAAGTAATTTGTCTAATGTAATCTCTTCTGCAGGGGCTTCAGGATTTTGGCAGTTTATGAAAGGAGCGTCTTCAGATTATGGCCTAGAAGTGAATAGCGAAGTCGATGAAAGATATCATTTAGAGAAATCTACAAGAGCAGCGGCTAAATACTTAAAAAGTCTCAAGAACAGTTTTGGGTCATGGGCAAATGCTGCAGCTGCTTACAACATGGGTCCGGGCAATATGAGATCTAATATGAGATCACAAGGAGAGGATAGCTTTTATAATTTAAATCTTAACTCCGAAACCTCTCGTTATGTATTTAGATTGATAGCTATTAAAGAATTAATGAATAATCCAGCAGGTTTTGGCTTTTACCTAGATGCCGATGATCAATACCAACCTTGGAATACATATGATGTAGAAGTTACCTCATCTATTACAGATCTAGGTCAGTATGCAAGAGAGCATGGAGTGAGTTATAGAATCTTGAAATATTACAATCCTTGGTTAATTGATAATAAATTAACGGTAAAGAACAATACCTACTATATAAAATTTCCTAGGTAATTTAGAAGAATACCATAAAAGAAATTAATTGGGAAGCTATACCAACTAGGTAACCACCATATACTTGCTGTGAATCATGGGCTTTCAAATATAGTCTTGCTGTACCAACAAGTCCACAGACTATTATGGACAAAATGATCAATAGATCAATGTGGATAGAATAACTTCCTAATGACCAGAATTTAACAATGAAGGTATCATATGCAAAATTATATCGCACAAGTACCAATCCCATCAACATCCCACCTACACCAATAGTATGAAGGCTTATCCGTGTGAAATTACTAATGAAAAAGGCCATAAATAAGGCTATAGTTGTACCTAAAACGAAAAAGCTAAATGCTTGCGGTACTAAATTATTGTTTTTAATATTTACAAAAAGCCATAAATAAAATACACCTGTTGCTATTAAGGGTCCGACTCTTTCCTTGTCTCCACTCATCTCTAAGCTTGATATTAAGCCGAGCATTTTCATCATAACAACACTAATTAATGGAAACATGATTGACATTGTAAATACTGATATTATTAGCAAACCCTCTGCATGTTGATCAATACCAAAAAGATAAGGATTGATCACAAGAAGAATCCCCAGCATCATTGCCACTGCAAATAGTGGATGAAATGTATAAGAAATGATATTTGCAATAACTTTCATAGTTCAAAGGTAACGAATAACGATCTTATATTGGTACGCATCTTATATATAATGCATATACAACAGCACATGACTATAATCATACAATATCTATTTAATCGTTGTTACCCTTTTGTAAATATAATTATTACTTTTGGCAACAATTATATAAAGTATTAATTATGGGTTTAGATTTTGGTAGTTTAATTGCTAAGACAAACAGGTACAAAGAAGTATTGCAGAATACTATTACTTATAGAAAACAGTGGGATACTGATGTTAAACCTATAGTCAAAAGTACATTAGAGGGTTTTATCAAACAAACAGGTATATCTGCAAAAGTAAAAGAACAAGATAAAATTAACAACCTAGAAGCCATCATTTTAGATCTTGGAAAAAGTGCTAGTGGCATCAGTGAAAACATGGAAGACACCAATATAAAAAGGACCATGATTAAGTCGAATGGAGCACTAGTTTATCAGCAATTATTTAATGGTAAGATCATGATAATGATCGTCAGTCCTTATATTGAAGGATATGGAGATCCTAAACCTCCAATAAATCTTGAAATATTAAGACCTGAGGAGTTAAAACAACCATTTATTATGAGGCACCTTGAGGCCTTCTTGAAGGATATAACAGAGTGGGAGGATTATGATGATGACGAACCACAAAAATCATCAGTTGCTTTTCAGCCAATTGGATTTAATAGACCTTTAGATCTAGATGACGAATAGGTAGGTGAGTAGATTTGTATCCATTAAGTCATTATTTTTAGTGAATGCCGTCGTCGAGTTACTAGGTGGCATTGGTGTATTGTTGTACCCAAGAATCTTACTATTAGGAGCGAATCTCACAACAGAGTCAGTGGCTATATCTAAGTTGTATGCTTTGAGTATATTGGTAATAGGTATAGTATCATATCAGTGCTTTAAGTATTTTGAAAAAGAAAATACGTTTTTCAGAATGATATTTTTAGCCATTTCAACTTATCATTTATTGATTGGCTTTCAATTGTATGGATATTATAATATTGATTTGATGAACAGCATTGGTCCTGTTATACTCCACCTTACTCTAGCGATTTTATGTATGGGCGTATATTTAAAGGAATCGAAATAGTACCGCTTTCTTTTATATTAATCTATAATAAATGATAACTGCTTTGTAGGCTGTTTTAAATTTCCACTTTTTCAAAAGATACTGTTTGTATTCTTTTCAAATTACCAAGTATAAAAAAAGGGAAAACCAATTTCTTGATTTTCCCCCTAACTTTTATTATACAAGTATTATTGTAATTTAAATTTAACTGGTAAAGTATAAAGCACTTTTACAGCTCGTCCTCTTTGTTTACCAGGAGTCCATTTCTGGCCCATGCTATTCATCGATTGAACTAATGTTGATGCTGCTTCACCAAGTCCAGCACCAGGATCTCTCAATATTTTGATGTCAGTGATTGTTCCATCTTTATCTACAGTAAACTGTACAACCGCCGTACCTTCAATACCATTTTCTCTTGCGATAGCTGGATATTTGATATTACCGTAAATGTACTGTACCATTTTTTCATCGGCACACTTCTTTTTGTCATCGTTAGATCCAGACATGTCTTCACACCCTGGGAAACGAGGCATTTGTTCAACCACTTTG
>JBBKVK010000305.1:0-11143 GCA_037968395.1 Saprospiraceae bacterium
TATTTATTCTTTTGGTTGTAATCTGTTTAGCTTAATGAATTATGTTTTGAATTAATGTATAGATTAAAATAGAACTGTTAACATCAGAAATACATTTTTTTATGTCAAATATATCAATTACTTTCGACTATAGAACCAATGTAATTTATGATTTCAGGCACTAGTTTTTCTTTTTCACCTGTAATAATAATAGATTGAAAAAGAAGAGAATCTTATTGTTAGGAATAATCCTAATAATCCTTATTATTTTATTGCTCCGTTCCTGTGGAGGATATAAAAACCCCCTATCTCAAAAAGAAGGCCCTGCCTTTTATGTACCTCTTGAAGCAACAGTTATCTTATCTTTTGACTTAGATGAAATTACGAAAGAAATAGATTTTGACACGTTATCAAAGAGTAATGATTATATCAAACTACTTTCATCTTATTATACTCAAAATCCTCCATTTACAATGGTTTTTCGAGATCCAGAAGGTTCGGGAATTGATCTAGATCAAAATGCAATGTTTTATTTAGATGTAGGGGATAAAAAAGGAGATACATATACAGCCAGTATATTACCGCTCAAGTCTGAAGAGCAATTCTCAGATATGATCACAAAAACTAAACTAAAACTCAAATCACAAGGCGGTTATAAGTATGCTGTTATTGACCCTGCTTCTTCTATCGCTTGGATAAATAATATGGCTGTTTTTATTACAACTAATGATAGTTTTAAAAAGACCCAGTTGTTGAATAAAATATTTTCTACCAAAAGACAGAAATACTATGATCAGCATCTAGATTACCAGCAATTTATCGAAAGTAATCAAGGTGATGTATTATATTGGATAGACTTATCCTCTTATGCTAGAAATCAGATTTTAGCGACGGCTAAAGAGGGAGAGTTTAGTCCTTTGATCCTTAGTGGAAATTATATTTATGGTGATTTGGATTTTAAAAACGGTCAATTGGATTTAACTTCAAACTTCAAATTTAACTCTATAATAAAGGGTGTTTTAGATAACTTGATAGAAAAACATACAGATTTAAGTGTGTTTGACAAGATGCCTTTGAGCGATCCTTCTTTTCTAGGTTGCATTTCTCTTGACATAGATGGCATGTTTGCATCATTATTAAAAAGTGTGGAATTAAAACTTGAAGCACGAAACTCACTTGTTAAATACGGTTTAGTAATTGAAGATTTTGGCAAGGCTTTTACAGGTGATGTTATACTCGGTAGTTTCGCAGGAGATAGTGAATTTAATTCATTATTATTTGGGCTTAAGATCAAGGATATAACCCATTTTAATACAATTATTAATGTAATGATTGAAATGGGTCAAATCGAAGTGATGGAGCCTAATATTTATAAAATGCCAAGTAGCTATCTTGCTTTTTTACCTTTAAACTCTACATTTAGTGATGGATTTCAGCGTATGGTTGTAAAAGACAATTATATGTTTGTTTCACTAGACAATGCTATTATTGAAAATATCTTAAATGATAAAAATTATCAATATTCTGAACTTCTTTTATCAAAGGAACCACAATCTATTTCCGCATTTGGAAACACAGATTTTAGACCTCTGACCAATTATTCTCAACAGTTTTCTATTAGAAATTATCGATTAAATTTTAATGGAGATAAATTAAATTTGGAACTCAAACTTAAAGACGCCCAAAAATCTTCTTTAAAGCAATTACTCAAATTGGATTAAATATTTATTACTATGACCAACTTAAAGATCACGAAATTGTCAAAATTACAGATTGCCATAATCACAGCACTAGTATTAGTTTCTGCTTTACTTTGGAATGCTGTAATTAATACTTCTGACGATAGTTCAAATGAAAGTTTTGCTTTTGAAGAATATAATGGAATTAATACATCTATGAATAAGGCACATGACTTTAGTGTTGATGTGAGTTCAAATGGTTTTGCCTTAAAGTCATTTAAGAATAAAGACCAATATTCTTTAAAATATCAGATTGAATCTATTTTGGTAAATGATAAAGAATTATCACAATCTAAGAATCCTGAATTTAAGCAGGAAAATTCTATTTTGGGAATTGATCACGGTAATTTTATTATAAACTATACCAATAATGAAAAGGGAGTTAGGCAGGATTTTGTCATTAAAGATGGGCCTAAAGGAAAGGTTGATTTTGATGTAAATATTCTCCTTGAGACTGGTTTGATCCCATATCAGTTAGATAAATTTGGAATTGGTCTAAAAGACCCATTTAATCCAGCAATTAATGTTTCGTACAAAGACCTAATAGTATATGATGCAAATGGTAAAATGTTGGACTGTAAAATGTCTTACACTCCTACAGGTGCAAACCTATACGCAATTAATCTTACTGCAAAAGGGATAGATATTGCATACCCGTTAACGATTGATCCAATAAGTACATCTAACACATCTTTTGAATCTACGACTGATAGTACATATACTGGATATGCAGTAGATGGTAGTGCAGACATTAATAATGATGGCTATTGTGATGCCGTAGTTAGTTCTTTTGGCTTTAGCACTGATACAGTAGTAAACAAAGGTAAAATTGATGTGTTTTTGGGCAGCGCTATTGGGATTGACTTAATGGGATTACCTCAAATTACAATATTAGGTGAAACAAAGATCAATAAAACTGGGTATGAAGGAGTAGGAATTGGGCCTAAATTTGGGTTTAGTGCTGGTAATGCCGGTGATGTTAACGGAGATGGGTTTGATGACATTATTGTTGGAGCTCCAGCTACTAGTATGGTTGATACTTCAGTCGCACCAGGTACATTATTAAGACAATGTGGAGCTTTCTATATCTATTATGGTAGTTTATTAGGTGTTACAACAATAGGAGCTGACACTATATATGGCACAATCGATACTTTACAGCTTGGACATAGTGTGATTGGACTTGGTGATGTTAATGGAGACAGTTTTGATGATGTATTAATAGCAGCTCCAGGATATGATAATAATAAAGGTGCTGCATTTTTATATAAAGGTTCGGCAGCAGGTATATCAGCATCACCCACAACTATATTTGCAGGTACTCAACCACAAGAACGTTATGCTACCACAATTAATTCAGCAGGTGATATTAACTTAGATGGATTAAATGATATATTAATTGGGTCTCCATTATACACTCATGTTTTACCATCTAGAATTGATACAGCAGCTGGGCGAGCACATTTATTTTTAGGAAGCTCAGGTGCAATAAGTACTGTGCCAGTATGGCAAGTGTTTGGACCTCATAAGAATGCACATTTTGGAAGTTCTTTAGATGGAGCAGGCAACTTTAATAACGACCCAATTGGTTATAATGATATTATTGTTGGAGCAGATCAATACAACCCTGTATTTGCACAAAATATGGCTGATACTTTGCAAGGTTATGGAAAAGGTAATGGTATTGGAGGTGTATTTGTTTATCCAGGTGTAGCTACCGGTGCTAGTACGACTCATACTACTATTTTAACTGTTCCAAATATTGGGTCAATAGCATTTGGGTCAAGTGTATCTGGGGCTGGTGATTTAGATAGTGACGGTATTGATGATGTAGTTGTTGGTGCTCCATATTATACAAAGGCTGCTCAAAACGAGGGTGCAATTTTTGCCTTTTATGGTAAGAATTTTACTATAATTAGAGATACGACTTTCGATTGGTGTGCCACTGGAGAAAAAGAATCTGCTTTGTTAGGTTCTTCGATAGGTAAATTTGGTGGCTGTGATAATGGTGTGAATCTTACAACAGATACTGTTGGAGTTATTAGTGGTGCTTTTGGTTTTGGCGATAGTGGTAAACTGCAAGGAGCTGCCTTCATACATAAAGAAGCAGAATGTGGGTTAGCTAAATACGAAATACCAAAGTTTTTAACGTTTCCTCCAGATACTATTTATGAAGTTAGTGATGCGGTTGTTTGTGGTAAAGTGGTAAGTTTTGACTATCCTGATATTGGATTTAACTGTGCTGCCACACTCTCTATTACTACTCCAATTGATACAGGTCAAGTATTCCCAATAGGGATAAATGTAGTGAATTTTAGAATTGTTTCACAAGGTAAAACTGTTGATTCTTCCTTTGTCGTGAAAGTACTAGATTACTCACAAGCTGCAATAGTGACATGCCCATCTTTAGTACCGATTAACGTTACACCTCCAGCAGAAAGCACAATAATCACATGGACAGACCCTGTTTTTAATGATAACCATGATTGTAATGGTGGAGTATTATCCGTAACTAAAATTAGTGGAGTAGATAAAAACACTGTGCAACGTGTTGGGGTTTACCCAATAGTATATAAGGCTGAAGATTTATCTGGTAATATTTCTTATTGCTCTTTCAGAGTCATCATTAATAAGTTAAGTCCAGATGGAAAAGATTGCGAGCTGAAAACTATTAGCTCAAATATAAGTGTAGCTAAGACAACTAATCCTTCTGCTAATGCTAACGTAGAATCAAAACTCTCAGACTATTTTTCTTCAAACCCTTCTGAATTTGGGTTAAAATTAGTTTTATCACTATTTGAAGGTGTTAGTGGTATAAGTCTTCCAGGTTGGGTAAAGACTGCATTGGGGGAAGTGGGTACCGGGATTAATTTAGCATTTGTAAGTGTCGAATTTAATTTCACTCCAAGACTTGATGTCACATTTGGAGCATATTACAAACTTAAAGAAGCAGATGCACTGCAGACATCAATAAATTATGTAGGTAACATTTGTTCTCAAAAGCCAGTAGATAAATTGTACGGATGTAGAGATACTATTGGATTTTCATCTTATTTTGACATTGATAGAAACTCAGCCTTTTTAAGAGTGAATCCAGGAAATCTTAATCAAGTGTTAGGTGTTTCAATGAAGAATTTTGTTTTTGATTGGCCAATATTTATTAAAGCTTCTGCTTGTATCGGTGTACCTCTATGTATTCCGTTTGTTGGATGTGCAGGATGTGCTGGATACACTGCCAGTTACACTTCTCCAACAGTTAATGTATTCCCACCGATTAATCTATTGCCAACTCCCGGATTAGAATTGGATTTAATATCTGTATGTGATGCATCGTTTGGGTCTGGAGCTGGTATTGCTACAGTCTTTAACTGCTTAGGAGCAGGATCAGGTGCAGATGATTTTATGAGACAATTGCAATATGTACTTAACCTAAATTCTACTTTTGTAGATCCTTTCTACTATGATGGCTCAAAAGATCAATTTGTTTTTGACCCGAATAGGGTGCCGGGATTAGGAAATAAGATTCCAGAGATGCAATTGAAATTTGGCAGATTAGTGCAATCAGAGATGGGGCCAACTCAATTCCTTGGAGATAAATTAGTGGTAGCAGGTAGAGAACCAAATTTGTTTTCAGCCACATTGGATATTTTTTCTTTAGTTTCTTATATTTTACCCGAAAATATTAAACAAACTTTGGCTTGTAAGGGTCTGGATATGGGTACTAAGACCTTAGACTTATACAGACAAGGAGATATAATTGTTAATCCTAATGGAATGTGTACAATTAGAACAATCACCTTGCCTCTAGTATCTCTTGACTTATTAGACATTAATACAACCATAAGATCAGACTATAGCGTAAGTTATCAATTTGATCCTGATATCAAAGCTGAATCAATGGATTTAAGCCAATCTACATATTGGGAAAGACCAGCTATCGGAACTAGTGGTACAAGTCGATATATTTACGATGTACCCTTGAATGAAAATATTAGATTCGTCGTTCCAGATGGACAAACGGAGCCTTTCTTTGTAGGTAACACTTTTAGTGCAACAGGGTTATTTTCTGGAAATGAAGTTAGAACACAACAATTTGATATAGACTTTAAAGTTTTTGAATTTTCTAAATCAGTTGCAATTCCAACAGGTCTTGGACCAATAGTATCATTAGGACCATACAATTTGTTCTCATTAGGCTCTACTACAGTTAGATCTTATAATGAAAATATAACAATTCCCAACTTCGCTGCAACAGTGTCAATGACCCCGGATGATATTCCTCCAGTGATCGCTTGTAATGACACTACGGTTTATATGAATGAAGATGGTTTGGCATTTTTAGATATGGTCACAGCATTTAATTCTGATCCGACCATGAGTTATGATCTTCCAGTTGGAGGTAGTGGAATGTTAAATCTCATTGATGTATTCCCTGATACAATTTTTTGCACAGATTATCCCTCGACTACAGGTTATTTAGTAGTTGAAGACGATAACTGTAATTTTGATACATGTGCTTTTACGGTTACGATCATTGACAATATTGCTCCTGATATAGGATGTCAAGATGTGGTAGTTGGTATTGGAGAAAATGGGACTTATGTGCTTGAACCAGATGTTGTTATAATTGGAGCAACAGACAACTGTATGGCTATTGATGCTGAGATCAGCCCAAGTTTGTTTACATGTGCTGATATAGGTCAGGCTATAACTGTTATAGGTAAAATTACCGATGTGGCTGGAAATATGAATACTTGTACTGCTACTGTTACTGTTGTAGATACTATGGAGTTATTGTTAGTATGTCCGTATCTTCCAAATTATCCTGCTTTTAGATCAGCTGACCTTGGATTTTGTACATATATTGCTAGAAACAATGAATTTAAACCAACCTTAATCGCACCAGATTGTAATACGGTTATAACCTATTCACTTTCTGGAGTTACCACTGGATCTGGCTTTAGTGATGTTGATGGAATCGCATTTAATTTAGGAGAAACAATTATTACTTACACAGCTACAGATGGTAGCGGAAACTCCACTGTTTGTTCTTTTAGTGTTATTGTCGAAGATGATGAAGCACCTTTTATTAGGTGTCCTGATGATATTACCATTTCTACAAATGATGATGGAATGAATGATTATAACTGCAGTACAGATTACTCTTGGAGTCATCCTACTCCTGTCGATAATTGTTTAAGTATTGATTTCTATGAAGTGAAATATACTAATCCAGATGGTAGTATGGAAACTGAGGATTTAGATAATAGATTGGCTCAAAATGATCTTGCAGAAACTAGAAATTTTGAAATAGGTACTACAATTATTGAATATACTGCAAGGGACACTGCAGACAATGTCTTTGTATGTTCTTATACGGTCACTGTCATCGATGACGAATTACCAATGATATTCTGTGAAGAAGTCATCGGTTGTCAATCATATTTTTTTACAGGTAATGGAGATATTAGACCAGTTGATGTAACCACTTTTACCATAAGTATTCCAAATGACGTCAATATTACCGATTTGAATGTTGGTTTAATTGGAACGGCTGCAGATGTTGAGCATTTGAGTTTTGCCTTGCAGAGTCCTAGTGGTACAATAGTTTCACTCTTTGCAAGCCTTTGTCCTGCTACGACAGATTTTGATGTCACTTTGGATGATGAAGCTTTGATGTCAGTGGCTTTAGCTCCTTGTTCGCCGCTTGGAATGGGAGGATCGTACATGCCGGTAGCGCCACTAAGTTCTTTTGATGGGGAACCATCTTTGGGTGAATGGAAATTAATAGTAGCAAATACCAATCAATCGTGTGGTAATATTTCTTCATTTACAATAAATATTTGTGGCAATAGTGTTGACAGTATGATGATAACGAAAGTGTCATTAATTACTGAAGAAGGATCATGTGATTTACCAGTATTAAATAAAGATTTGGATCCTGATTTTACTGACAACTGCACAGGAGCAAAGCTCACTCACGATTATATTTTTGGTCCATTTGATAATACCCTGCAAGGAGCTGTTCTTCCTTTAGGTGCAACTGCTGTCACGTGGACGGTAACTGACTCTTCAGGTAATTCTGTAGAATGTGTGATTGTTTATGAAGTAATTGATCAAAGTAAGCCAGCTTTTGTTAATTGCCCACGACCCGATAATATACAAGATGCTGAACCTGGTATTTGTGGAGCATATGTTAACTTTTCAATGCCAGCGGCATTTGATGAATGTGATGGGCAATTGCCAGTTGTTCAAACTGATAATACTGGACTCTCGACTGGAAGTGTTTTCCCTGTTGGTATGACGATTTTAACTTTTGAAGCTACCGATGCTTCTGGTAATAAATCAAGTTGTAAATTAAGAGTTATAGTTAATGATACACAGATTGGATCATTTGCTTGTCCACAAGACGTCACAGTAGCTAATGATACATGGTTATGTTCAGCTATAGTCAATGGATTGTCACCAACAGATATTTTGGATAACTGTCCTGATAATATCTCAATTTGTTACCAAGTAGAATACCCTGCTAATTCTGGCATTGTGGTAGGAGCCGGTGTCAAGGATGCTAGTGGCAATACATTTTTAAAAGGTACGAGCAGCATTACTTATAAAATGTCTTCTCAACCGCTGCTTTTAATTACTGAGGTTTCACAAGATATTGATGCTTCTGTAGGTGGAATGAATCCTTTACCTTTTCCTATAATTACAGGTGACGATTACATAGAATTAACTAATTTTGGCCCAGCTGCTTATAATATATCTGGATTAATAATTGAAAGATATGGTGCTACTTTTAACGAATCATTTGAAGTACCAAATATGACGATTATTCAACCTGGTGAGACATTTGTACTCCATTATGGGAATGGCCTTGATTTACCTTCTGATAATTTTTATAATTTAGTATGCTCAAATAATCTAAACTCATCTGATCAAGCGGGGTATGTTATTTCCTTTAAAGGAAGAACAATAGACGTAGTTACCACAAATGGTATGGCAGCAACAGGGTTTATGACACTGGCTCAAATAAATGCTGCAGATTGGACAGGTACTACAGGTAATAGTTCAGGTAAGGCTGGAATTATTCGAAAATATTCATTCGATAATAATAAAGGTGCAGATTGGGTCATGGCCGAAAATTGTTATGCATTGACAATAGGTTCGCTAAACCCTGATTTGGATTCTAACGTTTGGAATGGATCTGTTGTTGGATTGCAATCTATTGCCCCTACCATCAATACTTGTGGAATGACTGTAACAGTGATCGATGCTGAAGCGCCATTCTGCTCAGAAGTAGTTGGTAGTACAATTTATACTGGTGGTCCAATTGCAGGAAATCAGTCAAGTTGTAATATAAGTGCGATTACAGTTAATGATGATTGCATTTTGTCAAATGTTTCTGTGACTATAAATGGTGAATTGTTTGGTCTTGATAGTTTGGTAATATCGTTAGTTAGCCCTTCTGGCAAAGAAGTGGTGTTGATGAATAAGATCTGCAGTGCTAGTCCTGATGGATTGGTCACTTTAAGTGCTGAATTTGATAAGTCTGCAACACAGTTACTATTAACTACTTGTGGAACTGGAATGATAAATGGTAAATATAAACCTCAAGGAGGTGATTTATTTAGTTTCTATGGTGAAAAATCAGGAGGTGAATGGGAGTTAAGAGCATTTGCACTTCCCGGTAGTACTTCTTCTGTTAATATTTCAGATTGGGCAATTAATATTACTTGTACGGAAGTATGGCAGATGGCAGACGTTATGTTAGATAATGATGCAGGAAAATGCGACGCTTCATTTATATGGACACATCCACTATTTGTTGACAATTGTTCATTAGGGACTATTGCAGTAAAATACGAAACTACGGATGCATTATGTACACCTACAGACATGCAATTAGATTCTGTTGGTGGTCAAGTAGTTACTAAGATATTCTGTGTAGGGACGACAACTGTGAGATACATTTTAACTGATATAGAAGGTAATGTAAATGAATGTTCATTTGATGTAATTGTTTCTGATAGTGAATTACCTGTTATAAACCCTATATATTGTGTTGATATCACAATAGGCTTAGAAGCAGGGCTTTGTGATAAAATATTGTCTTTTAATCAAGATCCACTTACTATAGGAACGGATAATTGTGGAATAGTTTCTGTAAATTATACTCCTCCTAGTGGTACTGCATTCCCCATTGGTACCACAAATGTTGTATTAACGGTGACGGATGAGGCAGGTAATACTAGTACTTGTGATTTTGATGTAAATGTTGTAGAACATGGTCCTCTAAGTAATTCTATAGCTTGTAATGATGCAATAAATATAAGTCTAGGGCCTGATTGTACTGCAACATTAAATGCAGACATGATTCTTGAAGGTAATGATTACAGATGTTATGATAATTATTGTATCGAGGTCACCTATCTAAACATTCCTCATGCCATGACTTTTGATTTGAGTGATGTAGGCAAAACTTTTGTCATTACAATCAAAGACTGTCAAAATACCAATAATTCATGTTGGGGATACTTGACTATCGAAGAAAAACTAATACCTGTGATTGGGTGTCCAGACGATGTAACAATTTACTGTAGCCAAGCTATTCATCCTGATTCTACAGGATATGCTAAACTATTAAGTTGTGAACCACAAGCGGAAATCTATTATGAAGATCACACGGACAGCTTTGGTCAATGTGCTAACCCTAATTCTATAATTACTAGGACATGGTTTGTAGATGATCAACTAGGGCATGTAGTTAGTTGCACTCAAACGATCACTATAGTGCCAATAAATATTGATTCAATAGAATGGCCTTCTGATATTGAGATTGACCAACCGTTAGAATGTGGTGATGTAATAAATGACCCTGAATTGATAAATCCTGTTAATACAGGTTATCCTGAAATTGCAGGATTGATATTGCCAATTGGTAATAAATGCATGATTTCTGTAATTAGTACAGACGAGGTCTTCCCACTTTGCGAAGGTTCATATGTAATTGTGAGGACATGGAAAATACTTAATGCTTGTAAACCTTTAGGACTTAACAATCCTGTAGTGCATAGTCAAGCAATTAAAGTTATTGACTCTACTCCTCCTTTGGTGTATCCTTGTCCTAATGATATTACTATTAGCACTTCTCCTTGGGCATGTTATACAGTTGAAACAGATCTTCCAATTCCTACAAAACTGTATGATCAATGTAGTGATATCATACTATCAGCTAGTGTATTTGGTGGCGGGTCCACTAAGATTAAAGGTAGTTTGAAGAATGGTGACTTATCGATTAAAGCTTTCAACTTAAAGAAAGGTATACATAAAGTCAAATACACTGCAATTGATGGTTGTTACAATAAATATGTTTGTGAGTTTTTTGTAACGATATTGGACCGTACGGCCCCAGTAGCGATAGCTAA
>JBBKVK010000306.1:0-5728 GCA_037968395.1 Saprospiraceae bacterium
GAGGCCACCCGAACGCTATGAAAAAATTAATTTGTGTCAATTTTATAATGTAAATATATAACGACTTTTTAATTATCGCAAATTTTTATTGAATAAAAATAGTTTATTCCTTCATTAACTTGTTACAAAGAAATGGAATCCCGATACTAGCAACCATCCCCACGATTTCAATATTTTTTCTTTGTGACAATTCAAATGAAATATTAGGTTTTGGATCGACGTAAAAAATCTTCGATCCAAATGGAGCGAAACTTACTAAGCCTGCTGCAGGGTAAACTTGTAAAGATGTGCCAACAATAATAACGATATTGGCTTTTGCCACTTCCTCTGCAGCCAATTCTAACATTGGCACCATCTCTCCAAACCATACGATATGCGGTCTCAATTGTGAGCCATCTATAGCCCGATCTCCCGTTTTTATATCTTCTTTACATTCATAATGAGTATCGACATCATTTATACTTCTCGATTTGAGTAACTCACCATGCAAATGTATAACTTTTGAGCTTCCTGCTCTCTCATGTAAATCATCAACATTTTGTGTGATGATAGTAACATCAAAATTGTTTTCTAATTCGACAAGACCATAGTGCCCTTGATTTGGTGCTACTGTTAATAGCTGACGTCTCCTCTGATTGTAAAAATCCAAAACTAAATCCTGATCAGCTTCCCAACCTTGTGGGCTTGCCACTGCCATTACATCATGCCCTTCCCATAACCCATTAGCATCTCTAAATGTCTTTAAGCCACTTTCAGCACTTATGCCAGCACCAGACAATACTACAATCTTTTTCATAATATAGATTTCACTCAGTTTGGTAAATTAAAAATCAAGATAGATAAATTTACACTCCTTTCTACAGTTCTACTATTTTTATATATCTTACATCAGAAATGAAACTTATGAGATGGAAGCAATAATAAAGAATGATGAAAAAACAATCACTGCATGGGCCATCTTTGATTGGGCCAATTCTTCTTATTCATTGGTGATTTCTACAGCAATATTTCCTGTCTATTTCACCACGATGTCTCCAGAATCTATCAGTTTTTTTGGTAAAGAAATAAGCAGCAGTTCTTTATTTACATTTTCTATCTCTTTTGCATATATATTGCTAGCATTAGCATCGCCACTACTCTCGGGCATTGCGGATTATTCTGGTAGAAGAAAAATATTTTTAAAAGGGTTTACTATAGTCGGTTCCTTAGCTTGCATGGGAATGTTCTTCTTTAAAGGTCCGGATCAAATTTGGGTGGGGACAGTTACATTTATTTTAGCTACAATTGGATTTGCTGGGGGTTTAGTTTTTTATGACTCTTATCTACCTTTAATTGTGACAAAAGATAAGTACGACAAAGTAAGTGCTAAAGGTTTTTCATACGGATATGTTGGCTCTGTGATATTATTAATTATGATACTCGCCTTAGTAATAAAACCTGAAGTATTTGGTATTACAGACAAAAGTCTTCCTTCAAGAATTGGATTCCTAATGGTGGGGATTTGGTGGTTAGGATTTGCTCAATATACCTTAGCTAACCTTCCTAAAGATGAAAAAACACCATTAGCCTTTTCAACACTTAGTCATGGATATAAAGAAATAAATAAAGTGATAAAAGAAGCAATGAAAATGAAAAATTTAAAATTGTTCCTCTTAAGCTTGTTCCTTTATTATGCTGGTGTACAAACAGTAGTATATGTAGCTACTATATTTGCCGATCAAGAACTAAATATGGGTACTACAGAATTGATAATCATAGTACTTATCATTCAACTTATTGGAATAATTGGAGCAAATCTTTTTGCTTGGATATCTAGTAAAATTGGAAACAAAAAGGCCTTATTGATCCAAATAGCGATTTGGATTATGATATGTATTGGAGCATACTACATTAATTCTAAGACATCATTTTATATTCTTGCTGGAGCAGTAGGTATGGTTGTTGGAGGGATCCAAGCTTTGTCAAGAAGTAGTTACTCAAAGCTTCTAAAAAAAGGAGAAGACGATGTTACCAGTTTTTTCAGTTTGTACGATGTTTTATTTAAACTTTCTATTGTTGCTGGGTCCTTTCTCTTCGGGATTGTCAATCAGATTACTCATGACATGAGATACTCTGTATTAGCTCTGGGAATACTCTTTGTATTAGGGTTTATTGTGATGACCTTTGTTAGCTTTGATGAAGAGCCAGAAATAAATATCTTATAGGTATTTAACTACTATATGTTTTAACTCAAGCTTTCAAAATATCCAGTACCTCTATTTTTTCTGACATTGTCCCATTTAAAACATTGACCATTCATCACTACATATACACCTGCAGGTAGTGTCTGTACAAAAGCAAGGGAGGAACCCAAATTAAAGAATCCATCTGAAGAAGTACCAAATGCGTAAGGCACCATTGCACCGGTTAAAACAATTGTTTTTTCTATCTGTTCTTTGGCAATGATAGCTGCAGTTTCGACTATGGTGTCTGTCCCGTGAGTTATTATTATTCTATTTGTTTTGGTACTCTTGCAATTGTGTACAATATTTCCTCGATCAGCATCGGTCATTTCTAGACTATCCACCATCATGAGCGTCTTTATATCAATGTCCAGTGTACATCTGCCTCTAGAAAACATCTCATTTAAGTGGGTGTCTTTAAAATAAAGTTCACCATTGATGTAGTTGTATTCTTTATCGAACGTACCACCTGTCACATATACTTGTATTTCTTCCTTCTTTTTCATTATAAAGGTATGTTACCGTGTTTTCTTGGAGATCTAATTACTTTTTTATTCTCTAACATGTCAAATGCTCTTATTAATTTCCTCCGAGTATCTTCAGGTAAAATGATTTCATCTACAAATCCTCTTGCTGCTGCTTTATATGGATGTGCAAATTGCTCTTGATATTCAGCTTCTTTTTCTTTAAGCTTTGCCTCTGGATCGTCTGAACTAGCTATTTCTTTTCTAAATATAATTTCACTTGCACCCTTGGCCCCCATAACTGCAATTTCTGCAGTTGGCCAAGCATAGTTAAGGTCCGATTTGATGTGTTTAGAATTCATCACATCATAAGCACCTCCATATGCTTTACGGGTTATTACTGATATTCTTGGCACTGTAGCTTCACTGAATGCATAAAGTAATTTAGCTCCATTAGATATGATTCCATTCCATTCTTGATCCGTTCCTGGTAAGAATCCTGGGACATCAACCAATACTAATAATGGGATATTAAAGCAATCACAAAAACGTACAAACCTAGCAGCTTTCTTACTTGCATTTACATCTAAAACACCTGCTAATACATAAGGTTGATTAGCCACTATGCCTACACTTCTACCTGCTATTCTAGAAAATCCGATAACAATATTCTGTGCATATTCTTCATGGATTTCGAAAAATGAACCTTCATCCACCAATTCGTGAATTACATCTTTAATATTGTATGGTTGTGATGAGGATTCAGGGATAATGTCGTTTAATACTGGTCGTTTTTCTGAAGTGAGCTTATAATCTATATGTGGTACTTTTTCTTCACAACTCTGTGGCATATATGATAACAGAGTCCTGAGTTTTTTGATCGTATCTAGGTCATTTTGTCCTATAATATGAGTTACTCCACTTTTGCTAGCATGTGCCATTGCACCTCCTAAATCTTCAGAACTTACTTCTTCGTTCGTAACAGTTTTTACTACATTAGGTCCTGTCACAAACATATAAGAGGAATGGTTGGTCTGAATGATAAAATCAGTAATCGCTGGTGAATAAACTGCTCCTCCCGCACATGGACCCATGATTGCTGACAATTGAGGTATTACTCCTGATGCTTCAGTGTTTCTAAAAAAAATATCTGCATATCCTCCAAGTGATTTTACACCCTCCTGAATCCTTGCCCCACCAGAATCATTAAGACCCACTATTGGAGCCTTACTCGCCATAGCCATGTCCATCACCTTACATATCTTCTCCGCATGAGTCTCTGATAGCGAGCCTCCAAATACAGTGAAATCCTGAGCAAATACAAAAACTAACCTACCATTGACTTTGCCATAGCCAGTGATTACTCCATCACCAAGTATGATCTGTTCCTCCATTCCAAAGTCAGTACTTCTATGCTCTTTTAGCATGTCTAACTCTTCAAAAGTGTCATCATCTAACAGTAAGTTGATCCGATCTCGAGCAGTAAGTTTACCTTTTTTATACTCTTTTTCTATCCGAGCCTTACCTCCACCGAGTAAGGCTAAATCTTTCTTTGCTTGTAGTTGTTCTAATTTATTGGCCACACATCTTGTTTTTACTAAAAAGTGATATTAAATAGATTGTAAAATCACTTTAAATTTAAAGTATGGCAAATATATATTTTATTGATTGAAATATTCAGTTATCTATAATTACCTTTGTCAAAAATCAATAAGAATCATAAAAACTTAACTCAAATAAGATAACAATGGCATTAGATCAATCAATAATGGTGGCGAAGAAGATTCAAGGAATGAATGAATCGGCTACTATAAAAATGGCTCAAAAAGCAAGAGATCTTGCAGCAAAAGGGGTAAAAGTAATATCCCTAACCCTTGGAGAACCAGATTTTGACACTCCTCAGTATATAAAAGATAAAGCTACAGAAGGACTAGCTCTTGGCCATACCAAGTATACTCCTGTACCTGGCACAATGGAATTGAGATCTGCCATCTGTTCAAAATTGAAATCTGAAAATGGTTTGATTTATGAGCCTTCTCAAATTGTAGTATCAAATGGTGCAAAGCAGACCATCATGAATATATTTCAATCGATACTTGATCCTGGTGACGAAGTAGTAATATATGCACCATACTGGGTATCCTATTACGAACAAGTAAAATTTTGTGATGCCCTACCCGTCGTTATAAAAGCAGGAATTGAACAAGATTTTAAAGCCACAGCTGCTCAATTAGATGATGCTATCTCTCCAAGGACTAGAGCAGTAATATTTTCATCACCATGTAATCCAACGGGTTCGGTATTTACTAAAGAAGAACTACAAGAGATTGCAGATATTGTTAAAAAACATGATAATCTTATAGTTATCAGTGATGAAATTTATGAGTATATCAATTTCAAAGGAGAGCATGTAAGTATCGCTCAGCTACCTGGTATGCAAGAAGTCACTGCTATTGTCAATGGATTCTCAAAAGGATTTGCGATGACAGGATGGAGATTAGGCTATATGGCTGGGCCACAGTGGTTGGCTTCGGCATGCACTAAAGTACAAGGCCAGGTAACTTCTGGAGCTAACTCATTTGGTCAATATGCTGCTGCTTATGCTATCACTGCTGACAAATCTGAAACGAAATCCATGGTTACTGCTTTTCACAAAAGAAGAGATTTAATGATATCTTTATTTAAAGAGATTCCTGGTATAAAAGTCAATAATCCTGATGGAGCATTTTATTTGTTCCCAGATGTAAGCTCATACTTTGGCAAGTCAAATGGTAGTAACACCATTAAAAATGCAGACGATTTCTCCGAAATGTTGCTCGAAGAAGCACATGTAGGCTCAGTATCTGGTAGCGCTTTTGGCAATGATGATTGTATAAGATTATCATATGCTGCATCAGAAGAGGACCTTAAGAAAGCTGCAAATCAAATAAAAGAGACTTTATCCAAGTACAAATAGGAGTTACTTATTAGATAGTAGTTGATTTGTGTATAAAAAATACAATTATTTTATAATTAAATATAATAATCTGATATATATATTTT
>JBBKVK010000307.1:0-23063 GCA_037968395.1 Saprospiraceae bacterium
TTATTTTTCTTTGCATGATAATCTGCTATAATGTCACTCTTAATAGTTACTGTAAAATCTTCACTCATTTGCTCTCTAAAATCTACAATTACATCTCCCACTCTCCAAATAGTATGACCATTTATATAATTTGGAACAAAAGCATAATCTTTACCCAATCGACTTTTTAAGGCTGCATCAATATCTTGATTTCCTGACGTAGGACCAGAGATAATTACTTTAAATAAACCTGCATCTTTATGAAAATAGTAATAAACTTCCTTCAGCTTAGCAACACCTATTGTTTTTTCATCTAATGGATCTGTATAAACTTCAATTTTTCCCTCTGTTTTTTGCAAGTTGTAAATTTTATTTAGGTTTGTTTCTAATTTGCCATTTTCTATTTTAGTCCCCCATTTTATTCCTCTAAATTCAGTGATTGCTTTGATTTCTTGTGCAGAAAGGTTAGACATGAAAATTATTGCAAATAATAAAGTTAATATTTTAGTGATATTCATTTTAAATATTTTTAGTGATATAATAATTCTTCGATCCGAACGATCTAACCTGACTTCGTATTAATAAAATTCTTTATAGCCTCATAAATCGAATCAGCTGATTTCAACCCTCATAAAGAAGACTTAACGCATAATGCGAATTAAAGTCATTCGAGGTGAATACCTAGCTCATCCAAAATTCTATTGTTAAGTGACTAAACTGTTTTGAATCCCTTGGATTTAACAGCAATCATTTCATTGATATCCTTAGTAAGGACAGAATGTTTACGTAGATCATTTTTAACAGATTTCATATTTTATTTTATTGGATTACTTACCTTACGGGTAATCATTATAAAATGTTCGGATTTTCTATGAATTGACGGTCTTGATATGTATGGGTTGTTAATTTTAAATATAATGGCTCATCATATTAAAATTTGTACCTCAACATTACTTTTAGATTTCTTGGAGCTCCAGGTGTAAAGTGTAGTTCTTCTACGGGTGCAGACTCATTTATCAATCTTGAGGTGGTAGCAAACTGAGCTTCGTTCCATTCCTTATTTAATAAATTGTTTATAGACATTCCAAGACTATAATTTTTCCATTCATAAGTTGAATTTAGATCTATTATAGTGTAGCCTTTAGCAGTGATGGATCCATTTTCGTTGGCAGGTCTATCGTCTATATACTTATACCTCATGCTCAAGGATAACCCTTTTCGTCCCTTAAATGTCAAACCTCCAGAAGAAGTGAGCCTTGGTGCTAATGGAATTATTGATGTACTTTCATTTTCTAAAGACTTGGGATTAGCGTAGTTTAAATCTGTGTCTAAAAATAAATGTTTTGTAATTTGATACCTCAAACTCAAATCGACTCCGGTTCTTTGAGAGGCTCCATTTGGCACTACAACTCCTTCGTCTCCAACATATGTAAACTCTTGATTAGAATGTAAATACCATAGGGCTGTATTTATCCAAACCTTATTTATTGGTTTCCATACTATACCTAAGTCACTTCCAAATACTTTGGGAACGAACTCGTTAATCTCATTCAAGCTTATACCAGCAATAGTTCTTGTATCATTAGAATGAAAACCATATCCAGCCTTTGCATATAATTGTAAAGATCTGGAAATGTTATGGTATATATTGATTTTAGGGCTTACAAGATATTTATTGAAGTTTTTATAATCATAAGAAGGTGAAAGCTTATTATGATACCCGAAATCAAAGTAATCCAATCTTATGCTTGGGTTTATTATCGTATTACCAATAGTGTAAGTAGAAGTGAAGTAAGTAAACAAGTTGCTTTCATTGATGTCTCCTAACGATATTCTCTCCAAGTTTTCTACCCTGTTTTTAGTATGTGACAATTCACTATCATTAATAATATCTGTCCTCATTCCTATGTTCCACTCCAACTCTAGCTCATTATCAAATAATTGTAATGAATTAAAATATCCAGTATTTACACCAAAGATGTTTCTGTGTTCTTTTTGTTTGATTTGATCCCCATTCACTGTATCATTTAAGTAGAATGTGAAGTTAGAAAACAACTCAAAATCATATTGGCTAAAGTAAGCATTGGTCTTTATAGCCGAATGCTTATTTAAGAACCGTCTATGATTAAATTGTACATTCATTCGACTTGTAGACCCTCCTTCTGTAGGGTCTACGCTTCCATATCTGCTGATGGAGCCATTGTCTACTAATCTTTGTGGTATTTGACCAGAGGCATCCCATTTACTTGTAAAATTTGAAACGGTTAATGAGTACTTATTGGCATCATTAGGGTTTAATACGATTTTACCCATGATATTCAAACGATTGAAGTTTTGGCTAGATTCAAATGGCCCATCTGAAATCAAATATTCACTGCCTACATAAGCATTGTATTTATCATTATTATTTGATGATAAATCTATGAGAGTGACCAACCTTTTAGAATTGAAAGCCCCAATTTCTAAGCCAACAGTACTTTTCTTAATGTCATCTTTGATTTTGAAATTAGCGAATCCAGCTGTTGCAAAATTACCTTGATTTGCAGTATAAGGTCCTTTACCAAAATCAATATTCTCTATTGTCTCGGGGATGATAAAGTGTAGATCTGCGTATCCTTGACCATGTGCATGTGATACCATGTTTACTGGCATTCCATCCACTTGGATACTGATGTCAGTACCATGGTCAAGGTCAAAACCTCTTAAAAATATTTGTTCGGCTTTACCTCCACCAGCATGTTGAGCTATAAATAAACCCGGCACTCTTGTCAAGATTTCTTGAGAGGATATTACTGGCCTAGTCAAGAGATCAATTTTAGATACTTCACTAGAAGCTTTAGTTTGCGCAACCACTTGTATTTGGTCCATCATAAATGCTGCTTCTACCATTTTTACTTGAATCGAACTAGTCGTTTCTTGCTTCGATACGGGTAGCTTGATGGTTTCGTACCCAAGGTATGAAATAGTTAAAGTATCTAGATCTGTTAAGTTTGCAATTGTAAAATACCCTTTATTGTTAGTGTGGGTATGACTTTGAACAGTGTTATAGATGATCGCTCCTTCTATGCTATTACTTTTATCATTAATAACATAGCCACTTACTTTTTGAGCACTGGTACTCATAGGAAATAGGCAAATAATAATTAAATTATAGATATAGAAATGAAGAGGGTTTTTCATGTTTAGCTAATTAACAATATAAATAAATCACTATCTGTCTAAATTCTATTTAAACAAATACAACTAAATCAATTACGAGTAGAACTTAAGTTTTGGATTTTAATAAATGCTTTAATTAATATAATTATGATTTGTACCTAAGCCGTTCAAGGAGGGAATAATGATTATAATAAGTCTAGGAATATCGAACATTTATTATTCAATTACATTAAATGAATAGAAAAAGGAAAATGTACCTACATTTTTTATACCTTTAATTCTAGCAACATAGTTTTTAATCTGCCTTTAAATATTTAATATTGATTACTGACAAAGAAATAATCCAGTTTATTAAACTCAAAGATGAGCAAGGTCTGAGGTTGTTATATAAGCATTACTCCAACTCTCTTTTTGGTATATCATATAGAGTGCTTAACAACGAAGCATTTGCTGAAGATGCCCTACAACAATCATTTTTAAAGATATGGAATAATGTAGATCAGTATGATTCTGACAAATCTATTTTATTTACTTGGATGTCTAATATTGTAAGAAATACAGCGATTGATATTAGGCGATTAAAATCCTTTGAGAAAGAATCTAAAACCATTTCGATAGAACCTAACGTATATAAAGGAGAAGTGGTTAGTGATGATCATTCTAAAATGGATATAGACTATTTACTTTCAAAAGTAGATGAAAAGTATTCAATTATTTTAGAACACCTTTATTTAAAAGGGTATTCTCAAAGTGAATTGGCAGAAAAGTTGGACTTACCTATTGGCACGATAAAAACAAGGGTAAAAAAAGCAATTGATTTGTTAAGAGATCATCTTAGAGGCGAGGAGAAAACATTTTTAGGAATGTTCTCTTGGATAACATTAATTAATATCTTAATACTATTGTTGTGGATATACGTGAAGTAAGGGAATCTGGGTTGTTAGAGCAATATGTCTTAGGCTTATTGTCAGAAGTAGAACAAAAACAAGTGGAGAGTTATCTATCAGAGTATCCAGAATTAAAAAGTGATATATTTTCTATACAAGGTGCTTTACAGAAGTATGCAGAAACATATGGTATTCAACCAAAACCTCTTTTGGAGGGTAAAATACTTGAAGAAATTAGATCAAGGGGTGGAATTACTAATAACAGTGCCATTGGAGATAAAACTAAATCAAATAACATTAACCTTTGGTCTGGCTTGACAGTATTGCTAGGATTGGTGGCTTTAGGTACACTATGGTATAGTTATAAATTAATTGATGAAAATAAAGATTTAAAATCTACCATTAAGGAAACTATATTAGCATGTGACTCGGTAGACCAGATAAATAAAACTTACATTAAGTATTACGAAAGTATGTTGTCTTTTGAGACTACTAAATTGGATTTCACACCAACAAAAGGCTATCCAGAAGTTGGATTAAAGTTTTATTATAATCCTACACAAAAGGAGAATTTCATTCAAATAAACAACTTGCCTGTGATTGACTCGAATCATACATTCCAATTGTGGTCATTGAAAGAAGGAGAAGCACCAATTCCACTGGATTTATTTACAGGACAAAAAGGTGCAGTACTCCCTGTTAAGTTTATAGACGGTACAAAGACTTACGCTATAACCATTGAAAAAGCGGGTGGGGTAGAAAGCCCAACTTTGGATCGATTGATTGGCACTGTAGGGGTTTAAATCTGATAGTAGATACTTCTTATCTTACATAGGCCTATCATCAATGATATTAAGTTTAGGGTATGTCCTTAATTCCTTTATAAGCCTCAAATTTTATACCAAGAATTTATTCATATACTAAGACTGTAGTTATAAAACATATCATTTTCAGATTCTCAATTTGAAAGGTCTTCCAAAAATAATAGCTCTTTTCTTAGAAGATCTAGATATTTATTTACTTTTTTTGGTTAACCTGGTGGAAGTAAGCCATTTTTCAAACTAGTAGTTTTTTATATATTTTAATTATAATAAGTTTTTAGTCTCTTATTCATGAAATTAGAAGTAAGATTTTTTTTCGTAAAAAAAACATGGTTAATAGTTTTTGCTTAAGATTTTAAAATATTAGCTTTATACATTATTTTCAATCATTCATTTATTTAATAATCAAACAAAATTGTATGAAAAACTACTACAAACTAATTATGTTTTTTTTGCTTACTCCAATTATTGGGTTTTCCCAATCTTTGTCGGGTATTGTCACTTCTGGCGGAGAGCCAGTCATAGGGGCTAACATTTCAGTATCGGCAGGTGATATTGGTACTATTACCGATTTTGATGGGCGATATAGTCTTAAACTAAAACCAGGGTCCCATAAAGTTATAGTGAGTTATTTGGGATTTGGCTCACAAACAATGGAAGTTACTTTAGCTGCTGGAGAAGCAAAAACATGGGATGTTGAGCTTAAGGAAGATGGTGTTTTATTTCAAGATGTCATTGTCGTTGGTTCGAGAACTGCTCCTAGAAGCTCTACAACTACTCCTTTGCCTGTCGACGTTATTTCAGCAGCAGATCTGATTTCTACTGGACAGACTACTTTTGATAAGTCATTGCAATATAGAATTCCTTCTTTTAATACGGTACAAACACCAGTAAATGATGCGACTTCATTATTAGATCCATATGAAATCAGAAATATGGGCCCAAGTAGAACGTTAATACTTATTAATGGTAAGCGGAAGAACATGAGTTCATTATTATATACTCAGACTTCGCCAGGTAGGGGAGAAACAGGTGCTGATATTTCGGCTATACCTACAGACATGATTAAAAGAGTGGAAATATTGAGAGATGGTGCATCTGCACAATATGGATCAGATGCAATAGCAGGAGTAATGAATATTATATTAAAAGATGCAACTGATGCAGGGAGCCTTACACTTAGAACAGGTATAACGTCAGCAGGAGATGGAGCATCTTATGGAATTGCTTTTAACAATGGTATGCCTCTTGGTAAGGGTGGATATTTAAACTATACAGCTGATTTGTCAAAAACTGAATTAGCAAATAGACCAGGAACTGTGGACGCAGATGCTGAAGCTGATGGTGATTTAGGATTTGGCGCTGACTTAGGTGAAGTAAAAGCATTCTTAAATAAATATCCTGATGCAGGTAATATCAACGGATCTCCTGAAACTACAGCAATGAAATTTGCAGTAAATGGAGGTAAAAAATTAGGTTCTGCAGGCGAAGTATATGCTAATGCAGCCTATGTTTATAAGAAAGTAAATAGTTACGCCAATTACAGAACTCCATATTGGAGAACTGAAGCAGATTTCCCTTATCTAAAGGACTTTTTTGGTGTTGATGATGGAAAAGGAAATAAAGTTTATGAAGGATATGTTCCTACTTTTGAAGGAAACTTAAATGACTACAATGGAACAGTTGGGTTTAAAACAGAAAAATTTGGTTGGATAACTGATGCTAGTTTTACAACAGGTGGAAATGAGCAAACATATACAGTTAGTAATTCTCACAACAGAAATGGCATTCAAATACCTACACAAGTATTAGGAGATTTGAATGGAAATGGTGTTATAGATGCAGATGAAATAATCCTTGGTGGAAATAAATATAGAGAAAATAGCCCTATCGTTTTTTACCCAGGTGGAACAAGATTTACACATAATGTAGCCAATATTGATGTTACAAGAAGGCTGTCTGACATGGTAGGTATTGCATTTGGTTCTGAGTTTAGAACTGAAAATTTCACAATTATTGAGGGCGATCTTTCATCTTATGAAGATGGAGGTGCCGATTCTTTCGCAGGAAATGATCCTCGAAATTCTGGTAAATTTAATAGATATAATATTGGAGGATATTTAGATGCAGCATTTGACTTGACAGATGATTTCTTAATAAACGGTACAGTTAGATATGAAAACTATTCTGATTTTGGTGATGCTTTTGTATATAAGTTGAGCTCTAGATATAAATTTATGGAAGATAAAGTGACTCTTAGAGGATCTTATTCTACTGGTTTCAAAGCTCCTTCATTACACCAGATTTTCACACAAAAGGCTCAGTATAGCTTTGTACCTGGTCAAGGAATCCAAGTTGGAGGTTTGATCTCTAATGTATCTAGAGAAGCAAGACTTTTGGGTCTTCCATCTTTGAATCCTGAAAAGTCTACTAACTTAACAGTTGGTTTCGGTCTTAGACCATCATCAGACTTTAGCATTACAGTAGATTACTACAACATTCAAGTAAAAGATAGAATAATTTTGAGTACTGAGATTGGAGGTACTGACGTAGGTAATACAGAATTGGATCAAATACTTCAAGATAATAACTTATCTGATTTATCATTCTTTGTAAATGGCTTGGATACGAGAACATCAGGATTAGATGTAGTATTAGGTTATAGAGGCTTGAAACTGGGTGGAAACACTTTAGGACTAAATCTTTCTGGTAACTATACAATACAAAATGAAAGAGATGGTAATGTAAAGAACCCTTCGTTAGTAGAGCAAGCAGGTCAATCCGTAGCAAATGCGACTCAAGAAGCCTTATTCTTTACTTCAAGACCTAAATTTAAAGCAATCTTAGGATTGGATTACAAACTAGATAAATTAATGCTATCATTGAATAATACCGTTTTTGGACCTACTCAATTTAAGCAACAAGGTTTAGATGCTAATTTATACACTGAGTTTGAAACTAAACTTGTAACAGATTTAGCTATCTCTTATCAAGTTTCTGAAAGATCAACGGTGGCTTTGAATGTCAATAATATATTTAATGTTCTACCAAAGTGGTCTTACAAAGCTGAAAATGCAGCAGGTCAAGCACTTATCGATGCGCCTGGTACTAATGATGTAGGTGGAGCTTTATGGGCAAATACAAATTTGATTACATTCAACAATAGATACAGTCAAATGACTTATGATGGATACCATTTTAGTCAGTTAGGTACTTTGTTTAACCTAAGTTGGACAATAGGTTTATAATTTAAAGATTTACTTTTAGCGAGTATAATCTAAAAGTTTTATAGTAATGAATAGAGGTGAGGTCGAAAAATTTCGCCTCTATTTTTTTCTACCTTTGAATACTAATGTTGGAAAAGCATAGCTTTCTCGTTCAAAGCATTCTTCTATCTCAAAACTAGCCAATTTTAAGAAGATTTCAATGTCATTTGCGGTAAAAGCTCTAACTGTAGAATCATCAGTGCAAAGTAATTTCCTTTCGTCATTACCGTTTTTTAAATAGTAATCAGACACCCACCTAAAATTCCAACTCCTATTAGGTGCCACAGACCAATGGCTGTCTCTAGAATATACTGCATTGTCTTCTTTCACTTGGTGTGTCACTTTTAAACCATCTTTTAATGGAGGGATAAAACGGGTAGCATCTATGATGTCAAAAACAACTACTCCATTTTCATTTAATGCATTATGGATTGAAGTAAGCATATTAATGAAATCTTCGTTTGAATCCATATAACTCACTGATCTGGCCATAACTAATACACCATCTACTTTTTGAGTAATGTGAAAATTTTTCATATCGCCTTTTATGAAAATAGCTTCAGGAGTTTTTAACTGTCCAATATCTAACATGCTTTGATTAAGGTCTAATCCTCTGTATCTATAACCTTCGTTCAAGAAGAATGGAGCCAAATTCCCTGTTCCACAAGCCAATTCTAATATAGCCTTACCCGTTGATAAGTTCATTAATTTGTTATACAATTCGTATTCCTGGTGATAATTGATGAAACTTTTATACATCAATTCATATACATCTGCGTAATTTTTATAAATACTGTTCATAGTGTCTATTTAGTTGGTAATGCGACAACAACCCAATCTTCTTTTGATATAGGATCTATGTATTCATGTATTATTTTGAATCCCACATTCTCATGAGCTCTAGTGGATCTGGTATTACGCTTAGCAATTTCTGTTACGATGTAATCAAAATCATTCGCCATTAATAATTGAAGGTGTTTATACATTCGAGAGAAGACTTCTAAACCCCTTACTTGTTGGGCTACACAGACTTGGCCCATTACCATGAATTTTTGATTAAAAAGAGGAAAGCCGTTGATTTTAATTTGTTCAAATTCTTTAAACATGGTGAATAACTCAGGTACTTGCTCCCCAAATTCTATTAACATAACAAGGGTATAGCCTACGACTGTATCATTCAACTTAGCTACTACATGTGGATATGTAGCTTTCATTTTAATTAAGGTGTCGCGATTATGATGAACCGTTAGGAATCCTTGACTCTTTTCAATTTCTTCGTTTTGATTGCCTCCAAGGTTTTTAAATTGAAGATCTAGTATGCCAGTAATGTCTGTGGTGTTATTCGAGCCTACTATTTTTATAGCTTTTGCTATTTTATCATTATCACTCATATCAGAAGATTAACAAAACAAATATATAGAATAATTAAATAAAATGTTATTTATTGTAATCCGTTAATTTTCAAAATATTACAATTATATTTCTTGATACCTCAAATGGGTGTTTTAAGACTGTATCTTGTCTTATTTTAGGACTGTTTTTGATTTAGGGTCGACTTAATATTTTCATAAAAAAACCAGATCAATTAGCACTAAGTTGATTTGGAATAAGTCATGAAATTATACGTTTTGTTTTTGATTTATTTTACTTTCCGAACATATTTGAATAACTATAAGTTACATCATATATTAATTCACTAACACAATTATATATGAACAACAATTTTTTAAATAAAAATCAAATCAACCTGTGGCTAAGTAATGCTATCAAAAAAGGACTACTTGTAATGTCTTTATTTGTATTCTTTGGCATTTCGAATGAAATATCAGCTCAATCATCTGATAGGAATTATAAAACTGCAGTTGGTGTTAAATTCTATCCAACAGGGATTACTTTAAAGACGATGGTGAAACCAAATGCGGCTTTTGAAGTGATTGGTTATTTTTGGAAAAGAGGAACAAGATTCACAGGACTTTACGAATACCACAAGCCCCTTTCTTCTGATGGGGCACTTCAATGGTATATAGGACCAGGGTTTCACGTTGGGCTTTACAAAGCTGATTACTTTGATGGCAAAACTTCTTTTGGACTAGATGGAGTACTTGGATTGGATTATAAATTTCCGGATATTCCTGTAAATATATCTTTAGATTGGCAACCTTCTTATGAGTTTGGTGATTTTGAAGGTTTTAGCGGAAATTGGGGTGGCGTTGGAGTTAGGATAACTTTATAATAAAATTTTTTCCTTGCGAAGACTTGAAAATCATTAGATTGTCCCCAAAAATTAACAGAAAAAGCATTGCCTAACGCAGTGCTTTTTCTATTTTTATTGATTTATATTCCTGCAATTACTTATTACAATTTTTGATTTACAAACAAGCAGACGATCTATTGTAGCAAAGATATCCTTGAATTCACAGTATCAATAAAAGCATGATACTTATTAGGGACGTTACTTTTCAATTGGTCCAGGAGCCAAAATTGTTGAACACCTCCTTGATTATATTCTATGTAAAGACCTCCCCAATCACCGGCATCAGGTAGTCCTATAATTATGGTGGATTCTAATAATAAGCTATCAGGAAAAAAAACTCCAAAATCTTTTACTGCATTGTATTTTACAGTAGATAATGATGTGAATGCACCGTCATAAAATCCCTGTGAGTTTGGATATATATCCTTACTATCTTCCAAAACTTCACTTTCCGTTAGTTTAAAGATTTCAACACAGTATTCACCACTACACTCCCCATAATAATGTCCGAATGTATAATAATTTTCACTTGAAGTTGTGGTCTCTTGTTTTGTACAAGAAATACAAATCAACCAGATTATACTGAGTAATAATATTGATTTTTTCATTTCATTGATTTAATGGTTAAACAAATGTGTTTAATCCAATAGACCTAAATAATTAGAAAAAAGGTTGGGAATCAATAATTATTAGAATTCAAATGATTTTTAATCTTTTGTACTTGTTTTTTTTAAATAAACGTTTAAGAGCTGTAAAGGATTTAATAAAAAAGTACTTTATATTGATTAGTAATAGTATTGTTTATATATTTGTAATAATACTGTTAATAGTACTATTACTAAAGTTATGATTACAGCTAACGAAATTAAGATTAAAGGAATTAAAGCATTTGACGAAGAGCTTAAAGTTGCCAAAGAAGTAGGCATTACTGTAAGAGGTAAAGTCAAGTATGTAGTTATGACCGTAGAAGAGTATGATAAGAGAAGAGAATTGGAACTAGATTTGGCATTATTGGAAATCAATAAGGAAATTAAGGACAGGAATTTTATTACTTCTATCGATCAACATTTTGAAGAAATTGATGAGGCTACAAAAGAATAATGGTTGAAATAATTTTCACAAAAAGATATAGGAAGTTAGCTATAAAATTTCTTAAGAAACATAGAGAAGTAATCCCACAGTATAAAAAAACAATTTTACTTTTAAAAGAAGACCCTTACCATCCATCACTTAGGTTCCATCATCTTGAGGGGAAACATGCACAATATCAGTCGGTGAGCATTAATATGA
This sequence comes from Saprospiraceae bacterium, assembly GCA_037968395.1. Taxonomy (GTDB): domain Bacteria; phylum Bacteroidota; class Bacteroidia; order Chitinophagales; family Saprospiraceae; genus JADKBO01. The sequence goes on from JBBKVK010000307.1 coordinate 11,657, forward strand.
AATATAGAATCAAACTCGACTATATCGTACGGGATGGAAAAGTGATATTGATTAGTATTGGTGACCATGATCATTTGTATAGATGATGAATTGGCAAATAATCATATTTTTTTTAATTGCTTACCTCACTTAAACACCCTTACGAGTCCTTTTTCTCATTTTGAAAATCCTGTCTTCGTAATATTCTTTTAGTTCGTCAACAAAAGTTAACGGATTATCGTATTCTTTTAAAACCTTATATAGATGTTGGTTCTTAGCCAATTCTAATTCTTTTTGTAAACGTTCTTTTTCTTGAACAAGGTAGTTTGCTGTGTCAGAAGTCTGAATTTTGGAAACAGTTATTTGGTCCAGCTTTATATGTGTACTACCATTAAAGATATGTGCATGGTATGCTTGTAAAGTTTCCAAACTGCCATTATGATATATTTCTATAAGTCGAGTGGTTATTTCAGTGGCTACGTCTGAATCTGCGTCATTCATGGAGAATTTATCAGGATGTACATGGAAAATGGCTTCTCGGTACAACCTTTTTTTCTCTTTTTGCTCTTCATCCGTAATAGTACTTTTATCCACTTTTGGAGGTCTTTTTATACCCGGAGGTTCGATATAGTTTTTACCTCTTTTCTTTTGCTCTAAGCGTTTTGCCTTTTTCTGCTTTTTGAGTTGCTTATAAAGTATTGTCAGCTCTTTGGATTCAATTATTAAGTCTGATAAATGGGTTCTAAGTGTGTTTTCAAAAGCTGTTGTTTCTTCTTGAATTTGATCTAGGTCTTTTTGTAAGGTTTGGATATGAGCTTCTAACTCTAATTGGTTTAGTTTGTTGATTGAAAGAAGCTTATTATTTGTCATTGATAGCAATGGTGTTGAAGGGTGAAGGTGTGATTATAGTTTGGAGTTGGCTACTTCAAGAGCCTAGTTGATCAAAACTAATAAAAACTAATTTGCAAAATATTTTTTTAGAATTTCATCATTGTTTTCTGAATTGAAAGACTGGCTATTTTCATCAAAGGTAATAATTGTCTTGTCTTTACTTTTATAGAATAAATAAAAGTCAGCCGCATCAAAGTCGTCTTGTTCATCTAAAATTTTCAAAAGCTTGTTATGAACTAATATCTTGTATTTATCAGTATAATTATAAAACTGTGGTATATTAATAAATAATAAGACTTTCTTCCCGCTTGTTTTCAAGTAGAACTCGCTGTTTTTCTCTCTTTCAAAAAAAACATCTTTTCTGATCTTAATAATAACTGAATCTCTGTAATTATACATTATTGGATTTATTTCATCATAAAGTTGTTGTATCAATGTGTCATCACTAACATATTTCTTTGCATCACCTGGTCCAAAACTAACACCTCTCATAAAATGACTAAATAATAGTAATACAACAGTTGCAATTATACCTGTCCATTTATATATGGGCTGACTCTTTTTTTTGTATTTTGAATAGAAATTCTCAATGGATTTTTGATCTAAATCATATAAATATTGCTTTTTAAAACAATGTTGACAAGTAACTACTAATTTGTCATCTAATGGGAAATAGGGTATGATTTTTAAATAAAAACACTGATCATAAATGTTGACAACTAAAGAGCCATTTTGTTGACAAAATTTGCAGACTTGATTATCAACTTTTATTGTTTGCTTTAACACTGAACGTATACTCATATCAATTTTATTTTAAGCTGGGATTATTCTAAATTGCATTCTTGCAGAATAGGTATTTGTATTTCTATTAGGGCTCATATTAAAAACTGCAAAATCTGTCTTTTTGAACAATCTTAAATTTGAATCAAAGTTATAAGACTTGCTGATTTTATATCATAGTTTCTACAATTATAAAAATTTCCCCCTCATTTAAATCCAATCCCAAACCATTCCTCGTAAGTCTTTATGAAGAGGCATTACAATTATGTTTCACCAATTTTCTAATCCTAAATCTTAATTTTTTATGAAAAAGATTTTTTTATCACTCATGCTTCTTGGCTCATTTATGACCAATATGATGGCATCTTCTCACAGAGAAGCACCACTTATTGCCAATGACCCATTAGCAGACAATACGGATCTCTATGCTTTTAGAAGCCCAGATGATCCAAATACTATTACTATTATTGCTAATTACATTCCAGCCGAAATACCTTTTGGAGGACCAAATTATCATACTTTTGGTCAGAACGTGAGGTATGAGATTCACATCGATAATGATGCTTCGATTCCTGGGGATGAAATTACTTACAGATTTACATTTAATATTGTAAATGAAGACCCTACTACTTTTTTTAACATTAGGCTAGGGAAGCAAAATCAAAAAGCTACCTATACTCTTGAAAGAAGTATAGATGGTGGAGTTAGTTTTCAAACCATTGTATCTAATGGTATCGTGCCACCTAATAATATAGGTCCTAGATCTATAGAGTCAGGAGTCGGTCTGAATACTACTTATGCAGACATATTTGCAAGTGCTATTACAACGGCTTCTACAGGTGAGAGAGTATTTGCAGGTCCAGTTGACGATCCGTTTTTTGTTGACCTTGGTGGAATATTCGACCTTGGAGATGCAAAAAGACAAAATGGTCCATCTAGAGATGGTCTAGCTAAATACAATGTACATTCTATCTGTATCCAAGTACCAATTGCAACTTTATTGAAAAATGGAGCCCCTGCATCCCCAGAAAACATCTTGGATCCTAATTATGTCATTGGAGTTTGGGCATCAGCAAGTAGACCAGCTATCAAAACACTTGGTACTGGTGGAAACGCTAATTACAGTGGTGAATGGGTACAAGTATCTAGATTAGGTATGCCATTAACTAACGAAGCAGTTATTCCTATTGGGATGAAAGATAGATGGAACAGAATGTCTCCATATGATGAATTTGCAGACACATCAATGGATGAGTTTTTCTACAATCCAGAATTGGCTTTATATATGGATGATGCTCAATTTGGTGGTGCTGTACCAGCATTTGGTGCATTGAGAATACAAAAAGCATCACTTGGAGCTTTTGATTTTTCAAATGGCGCTGACGGGGTATCTGCTTTAAAAGGTGGAGACTTAACAGGAACTGCTTTTGAAGCTTTTGGAGATTTATTATTAATTCCAGGAAAACCTAGATCAGTTGATTTATGGCCAATATTTCATACAGGAGTACCTAATGCTATCCCATATCAATTAGCCACAGGTAAAGATGGAAATCCATTAGCTGCCGGAAAACCATTTATTAACAACTTTTTACCTAATGGTGGAGATATGTTGAGATTAAATATGGCAGTACCAGTTACACCAAGAGACGACGAAAACTTTAGTTCTTTAGGTTTAATACAAGCTGCAGCAATTGGATTAACAGTCTTTCCTTTTAACACCAGAGCAGATCTTGAGTTTTTACCTAACATGGATGGATTTCCAAATGGTAGAAGACTAGAAGATGATGTTACTAGAATAGAGTTACAAGCTGTAGGTGGCGTAGTGTTAGCTGCCATAGGACTGTGGTATGATGATTATGATCCAGCTACAAGTGCTAGTCCAGTTACAACAGATTTAGTAGATGTATTGACATATACTACAGGTGTAGAGAAAAATGATAAAGCTTTTTTATCAGCTTTCCCATATGTTGCAATGCCTTGGAGTGGAACTGAATTAAGACAATAATAATCTTTTCTAACAAACAATTTTAATTATAGCCTAAGAAGTAATTTTATTTTAGATCACTTCTATACTGGCACAAAATATTTATAAATGAGAAATATAAGTTTACAAAAAATATTTTTTGGGCTTCTGTTTGTCCTGATGACTTTCATCACGGTCAATGCTTCGAGCCACAGAGAAGCCCCACTGATTTCAAATGACCCATTGGCAGATAATGTCGATCTATATGCATTTAGAAGTCCAGATAATCCTAATACGATTACAGTCATTGCTACTTATGTACCAATGCAATTGCCTCACGGAGGACCAAATTATTACTCTTTTGGACAAAACATAAGATATGAAATACACGTAGATAATGATGCTTCAATACCTGGAGATGAAATTACTTACAGATTTACTTTTAATGTTGTAAATGAAGATCCAACAACCTTCTTTTATATAAGATTAGGTAAGCAAAATCAAAAGTTGACTTACAATCTTGAGAGAAGTATGGATGGAGGTCAAAGCTTTCAAATGATCGTTCAAAATGGAATTGTACCTCCTAACAATATTGGAGATAGATCTATCATGGGTGGTGCAGGACTAGGAGCGAATTCTTATGCAGACCTATGGAATACAGGTATTACTTCGGCTTCGACTGGAGAAACTGTATTTGCAGGACCTACAGATGATCCATTTTTTGTGGATCTAGGTGGAATATTTGATCTAGGTGATGCACCAAGACAAAACGGAAAAGCTGTTGACGGTTTAGCTTGTTACAATGTAAGTGCTATTGCTATTCAAATTCCAATAGCAACATTATTAAAAGCAGGAACAGCTTCTACTCCAAGTAACATTTTGGATCCTAATTATGTAGTTGGATTTTGGGCTTCGGCTAGTAGACCTGCTATGACTACATTGAGTAGTACTGGTAATCCTACATATGCTGGAGATTGGGTTCAAGTTTCAAGATTAGGGATGCCTTTGACCAATGAGGCTGTGATTCCAATTGGATACAAAGATTTTTGGAACAGTATCACACCTTATGATGAAATTGGTGAGACTGATATGGATGAGTTTTTCTACAATCCAGAATTGGCTTTATATATGGATGATGATCAATTTGGAGCAGCAGTACCAGGATTTTCTGCTTTAAGAATTCAAAAAGCAGCACTTGGTGCATTTGACTTTACGAATGGTGCCGATGGTGTATCTGCCTTAAAAGGTGGAGACCTTACAGGTACAGCTTTTGAAGTATATGGAGATTTACTATTAATACCTGGTAAGCCTAGATCTGTAGATTTATGGCCTATATTTCATACAGGAGTACCAAATGCTATTCCTTATCAATTAGCTACGGGTAAAGCAGGTAACCCGTTAGCAGCTGGAAAGCCTTTTATCAATAATTTTTTACCTAATGGTGGTGATATGTTGAGATTAAATATGGCAGTACCAGTTACACCTAGAGATGATGCTAATTTTAGTTCATTAGGATTGGTACAAGCAGCAGCTATTGGTCTTACAGTGGCACCTTTTAATACGACAGCAGACTTAGAATTTATTCCTAACATGGATGGATTTCCAAACGGTAGAAGATTAGAAGATGATGTTACTAGAATAGAATTACAAGCTGTAGGTGGAGTAGTATTAGCAGCTGTAGGATTATGGTATGATGATTATGATCCAGCTACAAGTCCTTCTCCAGTGACTCAAGATTTATTAAACGTATTGACTTATACTACAGGAGTTGAGAAGAATGATAGAGCATTTTCAAGTACTTTTCCTTATTTAGCAATGCCGTTTAGTGGAACTGGTGATTGTAGTGGTGAAATTATTAAAGTTGAACCAACAGAGGAAGAAGTTAAATCTAGATTCTTTACTTCTTCAAATACAACTTCTGATATTAGAGTATTTGATATGTTAGATGATAACTCTATAGTAAACAGTTATGCTTGGAAAGGAGCAGCTGCAGATGCAGATGGTATTTACTATGACAATGATTCAGATGTAATGTATCAACTAAATAGAACGGATAATGTGATCAATGCATACAGTAATGTTATTGCAAATTTGAAAGAAGGCATTGACCCTGAATTAACGGCAACATCTACTTCTAATTTCACAAATGGAAGAGAGATTGCAGTATTAGGGGACATGTTAGTAGTAGCACAAGATGCTGCAGCTAGTAATGATATGATTAACAAATTTGTTACGTATAAAATCAGTCCAACAGCGATTACTCTCGTGAAAGAAAATGTTGTTCCAATAGCACTTTGGGGAATTCATTTGACAAGTAATAATTTATATGCTGTGGAAGATGTATCAAATAGGTTGGCAGTATTTGCTAACTTCTTAAATGAAGGTGGTGGAGACTTAGCAGCAAGCAGATCTATCACGATTGATAGCCTAGTAAGGACACATGGTATTACATACATACAAGATCAAGACATGATGTTGTTAACAGATGTAGGTGCTGCGAGCAGTCCTGATGATGGTGCTTACTTTGTAATTGAAAACTTTACTGCTAAGAGTGGTGATGGTGTGATTTCAATGGATGAAAGAAGAAGAGTTGGAGGAGATTTAACTGCATTGGGTAACCCAGTTGATATCGCATATGATGGATTTAGTAATGCAATAATTGTTGCAGAAAGAGCTAATTCTGGTGGTAGAGTACTTGCATTTAACCTTGCAGATGAAGGAAATGTAGCACCTTACTACAATATCGTTTTTGGTGGAACTTCTGCTATCTATTTAGATAATAAGATGGATGCAGTTACATCTCCTTATGTAGACATATTTAATCCAAACTTTACCAATGACTTTATCGTCACAGCAAAGATGACTGGTGGTAATGAAGTACCAGCTGTTACTACGACAGCAGATGGAGTAGCTACTATAACATTTAATGATGATTATACTAAAGCAACAGTAAATGCTACAGTGACTAACTTGTCATCAGCATTTATGGGAGTTCATATTCATGATGGTGCTCCAGGAACTAATGGAGGAGTAATATTCAATCTTACAGATGATTATCAAAAAGGAAGAGTAACATCTACTATTGATATAACAAAGGCTGATGTTGCAAAATTCATCAATGGTACTTACTATATCAATGTGCATACTGCAAATAACCCAGGAGGGGAATTAAGAGGTAACTTATCTCTAGAATCAGCTAGGAGTTTTGGTGCTGCTTTATCAGGAATGAATGAAGTGCCAGCAGTAACAACTAATGGAAAAGGGTTGGCTTCAGTACATTATACGAGCAATACCAACGTATTAGAATTGAATATTTTTGCTACAGACTTGAGTGGACCGATTACAGGTATTCACTTACATAGAGGAGCAACTGGTATGAATGGTGATGTAGTAGAGAATCTAACAACATATTTAAATGGTGGTAGAGTAGAAGTAAAATTGACTCCAAGCACAAACTATATTGCAGATTTAATAGCGGGTAATATTTATGTGAACATTCACACGAGCGAAAATCCTGGAGGAGAAGTTAGAGGTCAATTGACAGTGAGATCAGGTTTAACATTTGATACGTGGTTGTCAGGAAGTCAAGAAGCACCTGCAAATGATGCTCAATCTTTAGGATTAGCCATGGGAACAGTATCTTCAGATTTATCTACAATTACTGTTAATTCAGTAATAGGCAACCTTTCTGGTACATTGACTGGAGCACATTTACACAATGGAGCTTTAGGTACAGCAGGTGGAGTTTCGATTAATTTGACAGATGGTATTGTTGGTAACACTGTAAGAACAGTTGCACCAGTAGTAATTACAGCAGGACAATTATCACAGTATTTAAGCGGTAATTTATACATGAACGTTCACACTGCACAATATCCTGCGGGAGAAGTAAGAGGTCAATTATATAGAATAGCTAGAGATGGTTATTCATATGATCTTTGTCAAGAGCAAGAAGTTGGAGCAGTAACTGGTACTGTTGATGAAAGTGGATCAGGAATGATAGCATTCAACAGAGATTTTGATGAGATGCACATGATGGTCGTAGCAAATAGTTTAAGCTCAGACTTTGGAGGTGCACATATTCACAATGGAGCAGCTGGAACAGATGGACCTGTTGTGTTTGACTTGTCTGATAGATGGTCAAACAACAGTACATTCTTTTATGTGACAGATGAGTTTACGCCAGCATTAGCATCAATCATTCAAAATGAAAATGCTTATGTGAATGTACATACGACTAATAATCCAGGTGGAGAGTTGAGAGGGCAAATCGTAAAAGATCCAACGTGCCCATTAGTTTCAGCTATAATTGAGACCAATCTTGGAGCAATAGATATCAGATTATACCCAAATCCAACTACTAATAACATTAGTTTACAGTTTTTAGGCAACAGTGATATTTATCAAGATGCAAGAGTACAGATTACAAATATGAGAGGGCAAACAGTATTAGCGACAACCGTTGATAGTGACATGTCAACCATAAATACAAGTAATTTTACGAATGGCGTTTACTTCATGACTATCATGGGTAACAATATCAATCATTCAATAAAATTTGTTAAGATTGATTAAGTCGATCTAAAAACAATTATTTTTAGGGTTTTTTGGGCTGCATTCTTTATTGAGTGCAGCCTATTTTTATTGAAGGGAATCTATTGCCCCATTTTTATCATACTGAAATCAAGTTGATTACTTATTAATTGCTCTAAAGGCATTAACACTCTACCAAATGCTATTTGGTCCTTGTTCAAGTTCATTCCTATGCTTTGTGGTACATTTTCGAATGTATAATTAAAATCTTTTTTAAATACTAGATTATCATATCTTTTGACTCGGCCTATATATTTTTCTCCATCAATATCGGTTGTTGTATCCAGATACGTTTTAATCTTTCTCATTGTTTCATTATTTTGATGAGAACTGTAAGGTATATCTACCACAAACAGTAAAGACTTTGATGGGTTGATCACATATTCATCGTTTTTATCCAAATAGAATGTCTCATTGACTCCACCATTAACAGAGATGTTTATCTTACCATATTGTAATGTAATAGTCTGTGGAGTATAGCCTTGTACTTCTATTGGAGGCTTGCCATTGTTAAAATCTAGTGTATAATCATTTGCTGTCGGGTTGTAGATAAGAACATGTTTAATTGGATTAGAACAACCAATTAGTATTGTCAGGAACGAATAGATAATCCATTTATCACAATTTTTCATAATGTAGATTTTGAATTCAGTTAATACTATTGAATACAATTATAACACTTAATTAACCAGCTTAATAGTATTTGTGAATTTGGTTAGTTGTATATTTATAATAAATTTATAATAGTTAGGATACGTAATTACTTAGATTTTCTACAAAATGAACATAAATGGATAGTGTAACACAAGCAGTGTTAGGTGCAGCGATAGGAGAGTCCCTTTTAGGTAAGAAGATTGGAAACAAAGGGGCATTACTAGGTGCAGCGATAGCAACCATACCTGATTTGGATGTTTTATTTTACATGTTTTATGATTCATTTGATATGTTGAGTATTCATAGAGGTTTGAGCCACTCTATATTGTTTAGTGTATTGGCTGGTTGGCTCATAGCCTTTGTACTAAGTAAAATGAAATTGGTAGAAAGTGTGTCATTTAATCACCTATTTTTATTTACCTGGTTGTGCTTGTTTACCCATATTCTACTAGATACTTTTACAGCATATGGTACAGAATTATTTTTGCCTTTTAGTGATACCAGATTAGGATTTGATAGTGTTAATGTGGTAGATCCTTTTTACACAATTCCAATGATTGTAGGTCTAGTGCTGAGTTTGTGGGTTTTTAAAATCAATCCTAAAAGACCGAAGTATAATAATTGGGGCCTGATTATTAGTTCAGCTTATCTTTTATTCACACTTATAAATAAGCAATTTGTGACAACCACTATTGAGTCAAACATGGCAAACCACGATATAGAATATTTTGATATGATGACCATGCCTGTGGGAATTGCAAATGTAAATTGGTATGGAGTTGCCAAATCAAAGGATAGTATTTATTTGCAGCAATATTCTATACTTAACAGTAAAAGTGAAGTAATTGAAGGGTTTGCTATAAATGAGCATTTACTTGATAAAGTAGATCAAAAAGTAGCTGATAAGATGAGGTGGTTTGCCAAAGGATATTACACATTAGAAGAGGTAAAGGGTAAAATTAGAATGTATAATTTGCAAGTAGATATGCGAGGAATTGTAAATTTGGGGGATAGAAAAGCACCGACCGCTGGTTATTTTGAATTATACAACATAGACGGAAAGACTTACTTTTCTTCAGGTAGTATAAAGTCTAAGTAAAGGCTAGAATTATATAGTAAATTAAAAGATGACAAGCTTAATAATTATAGAACATAAAGAAGTACAACAAAAGTTTGATTCTTATCCTGACGGAGTGAAATCCAAAATGGAAAAACTAAGGAAATTGATTATAGAAACAGCTCGGGACATAGAGTCCATCAAGGAGATAGAGGAGACTTTAAAATGGGGTGAGCCAAGTTATGTGGTAAAAAAGGGAAGTACCCTTCGTATTGATTGGAAAGACAGAGCACCACACCAGTATGCGATGTATTTCAATTGTCAAAGCAGTTTGGTCCCTACGTTTAAAGTATTGTATGGAGGGATGTTTAGGTACGAAAAAGATAGAGCTATTGTATTTGATCTCGAAGACGAGTTGCCATTAAAGGAATTGAAAGAGTGTATTGCATTGGCATTGACTTACCATTCAGTTAAGAACCTACCACTTTTGGGAAAATAATCTATAATTTATGGTTGTTTTAGAAGATTTAAGAAATATAGCTAGATCCCTTCCAGAAGTTGAAGAAGGGAACCATTTTCATAAAATATCTTTCACAGTAAGAAAAAAGATATTTGTTACCTATGAAGAAGGAACTTTTAAGACTACAGTAAAACTATCTGAGATAGATCAGGATGTATTTTCTTCCATAAGCAAGAATGCCATCTATCCAGTAGAAAATAAATGGGGCAAGCAGGGCTGGACTATAATTGATATGACACAAGTTGGCCTTGAACTATTTAAAGATATAATACAGACTGCTTATTGTACTATTGCTCCTAAGACTCTTTCTAAACAAGTCAATGAGAGGTAGTGTTTGGTTAGCTTCATATTCATTCTTGCATTTCGAGTATTTTTTCTAGTCTTTCTATTCTTAGATTCAATTCTTGATTTTTTTTTTGAAGGTTTTCGATCGCTAATTGTTGATCTTGCGTACTTTTAACCATCAATGGAATTAGTTGTGTGGGTGCAACTTGCCAAGGATTACTTTTTATATCGGTCCCTCCTTTTTTAACTGCTGATGGGTAGATATCACTCAATTCTTGAGCTATAAATCCAGTTATCGGAGATTTGGTATTAACTCCATCGATCCATTGATAATCTCTAACTCTTATAGCCATAAGGGTGTTTATTCCTGTTTTTGTTGGATGGATGTCTTTTTTTCTTCTTCTATCAGAAGTTTGATAGTATACCAAGCTATTTTGATCCAATTGTGCAATTGCGCCAATATTTGTTCCATTAGGCAAATCAAAACTTATATAATTTGAATTGACTCCAGGATTAAAATTGCTGTGTCCTGCTTTTATGTTAAGCCCATTGTTTCTGAAAGAATTATTATTACTAGTATTTTCAATAGTTGAAATAAACAGATCAGACCCACTTACAGAGTTTATTGATGTAAATATTCTTGAATCACCTGCAACGTCTAATGTTTTTAGTGGTGTAGGTACAC
>JBBKVK010000308.1:0-21795 GCA_037968395.1 Saprospiraceae bacterium
CCTTGGATCTGATGACTGTGTGAAAATCCATATTTCGATAAATTCAATTGCATTGGTGCTCCTTTAATCCAAGCCTCCTCTGCTCGTTTCAATAATTGATAACTGTAGTCAATTCCCCAGCAATTTGCATTTGGAAATTTTTCGGCAAGGTCTCCAATCCATCTACCGACCCCGCAACCTATTTCTAAAATATCTTTTATTGGATAATCCGGCCAGTTTACCAATCCAAAATCCACAATTGGCTGCATTGGGTACCCACCCCATAAATCATCTATCAGATGCAAAGCCGATTGCCTTATTACCATTGGATCGTATTGCTCATAGGCGTCATTGCGAAATTCCTCTTCTGATTTTTCATGAAAAAAGGGAATGGACTTTCTATATAGTATGGGTTGATTCATTAAGGAGGTTTGTTGCTAACGCTATAAAATGCTAATATAATAATCAAAATGGACAATTCTCACAATGCCGGAATCTCTTAATAAACTGGAAAGAAACAAGACTGAAGGATTGACCCTTGTTTATGTTTGGACAAGCATTTGAAAAGGGAGGAGGAAGTAGTGTAGAAAAAGCAAATAATGAAATAGATAGATAAAGCTAGAATTATTGCTAAAAAACTCATAGATCATAATACTTTTACAATTCAGGATTAGTATACTTATCATTAAGTCAAGCCTCACCTGCTTTAAATAGTTATTTTAAATGAGCCTATTACAACCAATCATTCATTACAGTCTACATTTTCTAGCCCCTGGTGTTTTGGCTTATGTTTTTTTTAGAAAGCAATGGAAATTTGCTTGGGCTATTATGATACTTACAATGGTTGTCGATCTAGATCATTTGTATGCTTGTAAACATATGTTTCTTTTAGAAGGTGGATTCTCTTGGATGCCATTGTCACACCTCTTTGATTGCAAAGATATTTTTGTGCCTGATAGGTGCAGTATTGGGTTTCATCCACTACATAGTTGGCCTGCCATAATTATCTACGCTATAATGCTATTTAGTCCTAAGTTAAGGATAGTAGCAGTGGGTTTACTGTTCCACATGGTGACTGATTACCAAGATTGTTTTTGGTAGAGGCCAGAACAAAAAAAACACGAAATCAACTGTATCTATTCAGGTATACTCGCTGATCTTATGATTTTGTTACCATTTTTGCTTCTTTCAGGCAAAAATACCGCCAAAACAACTTGGCTTTTATATATTTGGCTCTGTTAAATCAGCTTCTATAATAATTTGACCCTTCTAGGGTCACCAGGCTGAATAGTTACAATCAACTTAAAATTAATCCTTAAAACGGCAAATCATCATCATCTAAATCATCAAAATTCTTATTCTCTTCGTCTTTTATCAGTTTATCTAAATCAATATCAAGGTCCTTTAGGAGGTCTCTTCCAAAATCGGGATTATCCTCCTTTAATTTTTCAATAATTGTTTGACTATCATTAGGTCCTACTTGCATTTCGGGATTTCCTTCTTTTACCATTGCAATAATTCTAACCAAATCTCTATAATGAGCCAATCGAATTACCTTGTCATCCTCTGTAAACCATACTGAACCTCCCCCATTGACAAGTACACCGAAATTTCCATCTTCGTCTTCATCATCCTCATCATCATCTTTGATAAATATCTGGTCGGTACCAGTAATTAAATAGTTTTCCCCAAACTCATTTAAATCAAAGTCTGGTGTACAGTAAAATATGTCACCATTCTTCAATTCCCTAGCACCAATTATTTCAAATTTTAGTTCCATGTCTTCAATACTTGAATTGATACTACAATAAACTCTTAAATCTAGGTCTTCTTGGGGTTACATCGCCCAATCTCTCCTTTTTAGCCTTCTCAAAATCGGAGAAGTTACCTTCATAAAACACTACTTGAGAATCATCCTCGAACGATAGGATATGTGTAGCTAGTCTGTCAATAAACCATCTATCGTGACTGATCACTACTACGCAACCTGCAAAGTTTTCGATGGCCTCTTCAAGGGCTCTTAACGTGTTGATGTCAATATCGTTGGTAGGCTCATCCAGTAGGATGACATTGCCACCATCTTTTAAGGTCATGGCTAGATGGACTCTATTTCTTTCTCCTCCTGAGAGAAGTTCTATCTTCTTTTGTTGATCTCCACCAGCGAAATTAAACCTACTGATATAGGCTCTTACATTCATTTCGGTGTTACCTACCATCATCAGTTCATTGCCCTTACCAATGACTTCAAAAATAGTTTTTTCTGGCTTTAAGTCTTCATGGGTTTGGTCTACATAACTCACTTTTACCGTTTCTCCAATTTTGATAGTACCTGAGTCTGGTTGCTCTTTGCCCATGATCATTTTAAACAAAGTAGATTTTCCAACACCATTTGGACCAATTACTCCTACCACGGCATTCTTTGGTATAGAAAGGGTTAGATTATCAATTAAGAGTTTATCCCCATACCCTTTACTAAGGTTTTCTGTTTCAATTACCACATCTCCCAGCCTTGGACCAGATGGAATATATAACTCTAGTTTAGATTCTTTTTCCTTGGTTTCTTGTCTTGAAAGTTGGTCATAGGCATTTAGTCTTGCCTTGCCTTTAGCTTGTTTTGCTTTTGGGTTCATTCTAACCCATTCCAATTCTCTATCTAAAGCTTTTTTCCGTTTAGATTCAGTCTTTTCTTCCTGAGCTAGTCTTTTTGATTTTGCTTCTAACCACGTAGAATAGTTGCCTTCCCATGGGATTCCTTCTCCTCTGTCTAACTCTAGTATCCACCCTGCTACATTGTCTAAGAAGTATCTATCGTGGGTCACAGCAATTACTGTACCTGGAAAACTACTTAAAAACTGCTCCAACCAATGCACACTTTCTGCATCTAAATGATTGGTAGGCTCATCCAGTAGTAATATATCTGGTTGACTAAGTAGTAATCTACAAAGAGCCACTCTCCTTCGCTCTCCTCCCGAACATACCTTAATAGGTGTATCTCCTAATGGACACCTTAGAGATTCCATAGCAGTTTCTAATTTATGGTCTAGTTCCCATGCATTGAAATGGTCCATTTTATCCATTAAAGCAGCTTGGACATCTATGGCTTTCATCATTTCATCTTCGTCCATAGGCTCAGAGAGTTTGAGGTTGATTTCATCGTATGCTTTGATGACATCTACGACTTCTTTTACGCCTTCTTCGACTATTTCTTTTACGGTTTTGGATTCGTCCAAAGTTGGTTCTTGTTCTAAGTAACCAATTTTGTATTCTTTGTCAAAAGTGACTTTACCTTGAAAATTGGTGTCTAGGCCCGCAATGATCTTAAGCAAGGATGACTTACCTGATCCATTGAGACCCAATACTCCGATTTTAGCCCCATAAAAAAAGGATAACCATATATTCTTAAGTACTTGTTTTGATGGTGGGTAGATCTTAGTGACTCCCTCCATTGCAAATATTATTTTATTATCTCCAGCCATAGCTATTTATTTTATTTAATTATTATCCGATTATTGAAACAATCTTTTTTACTTCTTCTTTTAAACATTCATAATTACTCCGTGACATTTTTGCCAAAGGCAATCTAACATCATTACCACATAATCCTATAATTTTTGCCGCAGATTTTATCCCTACAGGATTTCCCTCAATGTACAACCATTTATGCAAATCGTAAGTCAAAAAGTTTAATTTTCTTGCTGTTTTAAAATCATCATTTCTTCCAGCTTTTATCATACTAGAAAACTCTTTAGGGAATACATTTGCCATGACAGAAATCACTCCGTCTCCTCCGATAGACACCATTGCAAGAGCTACTTCGTCATCTCCGGATACCACAAAAAAGTTTGGTGGACGATTTATGATTATTCTTGTAGCTTGGATTAGATCGCCTGAAGCCTCCTTAATACCCACAAATTTTGGTGATGCATTGGACAGTCTGATGGTAGTTTCCCACTCCATATTAGACCGTGTCCGCCCTGGCACATTATATAATATGATAGGAATAGGACTAACTTTTGCCATTTCCATATAGTGAAGGTATATCCCTTCTTGATTGGGTTTTACATACGCAGGACTAGAGGATAAGATGGCATCAATACCAGTAAAGTCGTATTCAGCAATATTCTCACACAACTCTTTGGTATTATTGCCTGCAAAATTACCTGCTACTAAAGGCAATCTTCCAGCATTAATTTTTATGACATGATCTAGTACCTTCTTGCTTTCTTTCTTATCTAATGTAGCAGTCTCACCCGTACTACCAAGTCCTACGATATAATCTACTCCTCCTGAAATGACATGTTCTATCACATTGGTCAACCCGTCAAAATCAATTTCATTATTCTTAAATGGAGTAATAATTGCCACTCCAGTTCCTATGAATCTTTTATCCATTATTTAGTAATTTTTTGAGTATGTCGTCTATTTCTAAAAGTATCGTTTTTATGTCATTGTGTTTAGTATCCGAGGATAAATCTAAATAATGTGCAGTTTCAGTAGTATATGGACCAACTTTAATATTAGCTTTTGTAGCTTTTAGAACGTATTCTAATGTCAAGCCCAACTTTTTAGTTGCTACATATAGAATATCGTAATCCTTACCTAAAAATGCTTTTGTTTTCTCACATTTTGGTTCTCCAGTCCACTTTACATCTTTTAAGTCAATGATATCGTCACCCTTTAAATTTTTTATATCTGGGTATAAAAGACATGAAACGGATATGTTTGTTGACTCTTTTTTAGCTATAAAAAACCTAATTTCTCTTATTTCGTCTTCATCTTTGACATTTGCGATAATTGCCACTTTTGACAAATCCAATCGGAGCTTATCCTTATCATTACTCTTTAGAGCAGCAGCACTATTATTGAAAATCCAACGCTTAAGCCTTGATAACGCCATAATGTATTATTACGGCGGCAAATATACTTCTTTTGTTAATTAAATGAATTGGGTAAAATTTATTCTACCAATATTTAGTAGAATCTTTCCTTAAATATTTCATCATCCTTGACCAGACTTTTAATTTTAGCCTTGATATTTTCAACATGTTTTATAGCTATAGTAGAATTAGGGTTTCGATGTCTATGGTCCTGATCCTTTTGGATAGAATCGATTTTCCCATTTAGAGATCTAGTTTTATCGTCAAAATACGTGTCACCAAACTTATCCCAGATATATTCAATAGCGACCTCATTTGGATGAATAAGATCTTTTTTCATAAAGCGATAATCTCTTAAATCGTCAATGACAATTTCATAGGCTGGAAAATACTCGACAGTGTCATATTTATCGACTAATGCCTGTGCAGTAACTCTCAATATTGACTTGCTCAAGTTGTTATTAGAGAGTCCTTCTTTAATGTGCCTCACTGGGCTTACTGTTAGCACATATTCCACCTTTATGTTTGCTATTTTTATGCTTGAAAAAAGGTTTTCAAAGACTGAAACTTGATCTTCTACCGATAGTAATTTTTTATGGAAATGTTTTTGTGGTATTTTATGACAATTGGCAACTATTCCGTGCTTTTCATGGATGAAAACGTATGAAGTGCCTAGCGTAATGACTATTTTATCTAGCTGCAAAAGCTGTTTTGAAAGACATTCTAGAGCATCATTAGATTCTATTAAAATGTCGTCAATATTATTGCTACTAAAGTCAGAATGCAGGTCAAAGTGGTAGTAGGTCTCAGTAAGCGAATTGAATAGAAATTCTTCTTTTTCAAAAAACTCACCATTTATCGCTCTTTGAATTAATTTGCTAATAGAATGAATATTGTAAATGGTCCCAAATGGGTTAACGATAACTTCAAATTTATGATAGATTAGTTTTTGGCCGATATTATCAGAAAAGCATGAACCAATTAGCAATATTTTCTGATGATGATCAATAAAAACTTGAGAAGGAGAAATGTTAATTTCTGTATGGAATGTCATTCAACAAAATATTTAGTCTTATTCTTCATGAAGCCACTGTATTAGTCATAAAGTTAATCATTTAAAGTATTGAGCTTGAATTAATGTTTAGAAATTTCACTTTTTGCTTAAAATACCTATTGGTATACCTTTTTGATCAGATATAACTTTTTAAATTAACGATTGTGTTACTGGCAGTTTTCTATATAGACCGATTCCACTTGATTAAATCCCAATTCCATTGCCCTTTTATAATCTAGACAGCATTGCTCTATGTTTCCTAATTTTAATTGTGCTGATCCCCTGTTAACATAAGCTATGCCATAGTCTGGCTGTAATTTAATTGCCTTATTTAAATCTTGAACTGCTTTCGAATATTTCTGTGTAAGTATATACACTTCACCCCGGTTACTTAAGGCTTCGCAATAATTAGGGTGTATTTTAATGGCTTTGTTATAATCTTCAAGAGCCCTATTAAAATTTTTCTCTTTTATAAAAATAGTCCCCCTGTTATTATAAGCTCGGAAAAATTTAGAATTTAATGCAATAGCTTTGTTATAATCTTTCATAGCTTTTTCAAATCGTTTTTCACTTTTAAAAAGATTGCCTCTGTTATAATATGCTCTTGTATATTGCGGAATTAATTCAATAGCTTTATTGAAGTCAGCTAAAGCTTTGTCATTCATTTTTTTGGAATCAAAATAACTATTACCCCTGTTATTGTAAGGCCGTGCTTTATTTGGGGATTTTGAAACACAGTCATTCCAAAGAGAGAATTCATCCTTCCATATTTTGTTCCTTTCATAAGTGAAAATAGCATTTGAAACAATAATAAGTCCCAAAATAGCTAAAGCTAATTTTTTGTTCTTATTCCATAGTAAAATATATACACTAGAACTGAGAATGATGAAAAAACCAAACGAAGGGAGATAGGTGCGATGTTCAAAAATCACATCGTCAATAGGAATGATACTCGATTCAATCGAAAGGGTAAGAAAAAACCACAAAATGCCAAATGTGATGATTCTGTTCTTTTTATATTTTAAAAAAGCAAACGTTACTAAAAATAGTAGGCAAAGAAAGCTTAATATGGTTCTTAGCTCAAAAAAACTTTTAGAAATAGGGAAGTCATGGTCCACATTCTGATTTATCGGAAGAAGTAATAATTGGATGTATTTTATAATTACACTAAACTGGGTAAAGAGATAATTTATTGGTGTAATATTTGTGAAGTTGTTATGTTCATTAGGAGGGTGGGTTTTAAATATTGAAGTCAAAGGGAAATTTGATATTATGACAAAGATGAAAACCAGCAGCATTGCTATTACTGTGAGTACACGATAGTCTTTGATATTAATAGAAAGCTTCCTTGTTTGGAAAAACATTATTTCAAATAACACAATAGCAAAAGGAAGGGTGAAGGCATTTTCTTTGGAAAGCAAAGCCAGGATTGCAGCGAAAATCGAACCGGCAAAAAATAAATATTTCGTTTGATTCATTTTTTCAATCAATCGACCTTTCATATATAGTACCAGAGAAAGAAAATAAAACATAGCTACCAGAGAGGCCATTCTTTGAACAATGTACGTTACAGATTGAGTAGCCAAGGGATGAGAAATAAAAAGTAATGCTGTGATAAGGGCAATAGTGTTTTTGTCTTTAGTAATTGCATAACTTTTGAGTGCCGGAGCAGAAAATATCAACAAGGTTAGCCAGTATACTAAGCTGGCATTGATGAGGTGTATGATCAGGTTTAGAAAATGATAGCCCCAAACATTGAGCTCTCCAAAATGATAATTTACTGCCAAAGAGAAATAGGGAATAAAACGACTTTGACTGTATTTCCATATTGAATTGACATTAGTCACATCCCGAATAACTTGATTATCAACAATAGAGGCGGGGTCGTCCAATTGGAAAGAACAATTAAATGAGTTAGAATAGATGATGATACCCAATAAAATGATAATGCCCACTTTTAGCAAGTGCATATATCTATTTTCTTTACCTAACATTTTGGGCTTGGGTTTTCCATTTTGATTGGTAATGTTTGCCTTTTTCTTATTCTTCATAAAGCCAGTGTATTAGTTATAAAGTTAATCATTTAAAGTATTGAGCTTGAATTTATGGGTAGAAATTTTACCTGCCACTTAAACTACGAACAGAAATATCTCGATTAATTATTGCATTAGACATATCGGGACTAATGACAATGGCCTTTTCAAAATCCGCTTTTGCATTTTCCAATTGATTTAAATTTTCATATGCCAATCCCCTAGAGTAATATATTTTAGCACTATTTGGATTAATATTAATCGAATTTGTGAAATCTGTGATAGCATTGCTATATTGATTAATTTCAAAATAAAAACAGCCACGAATAAAGTAAGCATCTCCAAAATCAGGGTCAATACTAATGGCTTGGTTGCAATCAAGAATAGCTTCCTCCAGCTTATTAAACCGTCCTAATATTAGACTACGAGAATAAAACGCTTCTTTAAAAGCTGAGCCAAGCTCAATTGTAGAAGTATAATCCTTTATTGCCTGATCCAATTGTCCAAGTTTAAAAAAAGAGTTGCCACGGTTTAATAATGCAATCGCATACTTTGAGTCCAATCTAATTGCATTTGTAAGATCATCTATCGACTTGTTTAATTGTCCAAGTTTTTCATATGCAATACCACGGTTCATATATGCTATTTTGAATTCTGGGTTGATCTCAATTGCCTTATTGAAGTCAGCTACTCCTTCTGCTATTTTCCCAAGGTTTACGTAGACTATTCCACGGTTCAAATAAGCCTTTGTTTTTCTTGGATGGATTGCCAATGATTTTGTATAATCAGGTATTGATTCGTTCAATTTTCCCAGTGCTCTGTAACCATTGCCTCTGTTATAATACCCTCTAGATTTGTTGGGGGATTTCGAGATCACATCACTCCAAAGTGTTATTTCTGTCTTCCATACTTTATTTCTTTCAAAGGTTAAAAAAGAGTTTGAACCGATAATGCAAACCATAATTGCAATCATAATATATTTATGCTTTTCCCATAATAGTAAATATAATCCTGAGCTTACAACGATAAATAATCCAAAAGAAGGGAGATAAGTACGGTGCTCAAAAATCACATCGTCTATAGGAATAATACTCGATTCAATCGAAAGGGTAAGAAAAAACCACAAAATGCCAAAAGTGATGATTCTATCCTTTTTATATTTAAAAAAAGCAAAAATCACCAAAAATAGAAGGCAAAGAAAGCTAAATATGGTTCTTAGCTCAAAAAAACTTTTAGAAATCGGGAAGTCATAGTCTAAATTCTGATTTATCGGAAGAAGTAATAATTGGATGTATTTTATAATTACACTAAACTGGGTAAAGAGATAATTTATTGGTGTAATGTTTGTGAAGTTGTTATGTTCATTAGGAGGGTGGGTTTTAAGTATTGAAGTCAAAGGGAAATTTGATAGCACAACAAAGATGAAACCCAGAAGCAGTACTAATACTGTGAGTACACGATAGTCTTTGATATTAATAGAAAGCTTCCTTGTTTGGAAACACAATATTTCAAATAACACTATAGCAAAAGGAAGGGTGAAGGCATTTTCTTTGGAATGCATAGCTAGGATTGCTGCGATAATCGACCCTGCAAAAAATAAATATTTCGTTTGATTCAATTTTTTAATACATCGACCTTTCATATAAAGTACCAGAGAAAGAAAATAAAACATAGCTACCAGTGAGGCCATTCTTTGAACAATGTACGTTACAGATTGAGTAGCCAAGGGATGAGAAATAAACAGTAATGCTGTGATAAAGGCAATAATGTTTTTGTCTTTAGTAATAGCATAGCTTTTGAGTGCCGGAGCAGAAAATATCAACAAGGTTAGCCAGTATACTAAGCAGGCATTGATGAGGTGTATAATCAGGTTTAGAAAATGATAGCCCCAAACATTGAGCTCCCCAAAATGATAATTTGCTGCTAAAGATAAATAGGATATAAAACGACTTTGACTAGATTTCCATATTGAATTGACATCAGTCACATCCCTAATAACTTGATTATCAATAATGGAGGATTTATCGTCCAATTGAAAGGAACAATCAAATGAGTTAGAATAGATGATTATGCCCAATAAAATGATTATGCCCACCTTTAGCAAGTGCATATATTTATTTTCTTTACCTAACATTTTGGGCTTGGGTTTTCCATTTTGATTGGTGATGTTTGTCTTTTTCTTATTCTTCATTAAGCCACTGTATTAGCTATAAAGTTAATTATTTAAAGTGTTGAGCTTGAATTAATGGTTAGGAGTTTTACTTATTGCTTAAATTACGTATTGCAATAGCTTTTTGTTCAGATGCTTTTGATAAACTTGGATTAAGTGCAATTGCTTGATCATAATCTGCAATTGCTTTATTCCACTGTCCCTGTCTACCATAAGCTTCGCCTCTATTATAAAATATTTTAGCATTGTTTGGGTCAAATTCAATTGCTTTGGAATAATCTGCAATCGCTTCATTAAATTGATCTAATTGAGAATAAATATATCCGCGGTTAAAATAAGCACCACTAAAGGTGGGTTTATACTTAATTGCACTATTACAATCAGCAATTGCTTTTTCTAGCTGGTTTTGTCTGCTATATATCAAGCTCCGTGCAAAATATGCTTGTGAGAATTTGGGATTTGATTTGATAGCAGAAGAGTAATCTTTCAACGCATTATCCAATTGACTGAGCTGGTATAATGCGATACCACGACTTAATAATGCGATGGAATATGTAGGTCTTATTTTAATGGCATTGTTGTAATCCTCTATTGCTTTATTCGAATCTCCAAGTTTCGCATAAGCAAAGCCACGATTATGAAGCGCTGTCGTATATCTTGGATTTATCCGTAGAGCTTTTGTATAATCAGTTATCGCCTTGTCCCATTCGTTTACATCTCTATAATAATCCCCTCTTGTACCTAATGGCCTTGCTTTATTTGGTGATTTGGACACTGCATCATTCCATAACGTAAAATTATTTTTCCAAACCTTATTTCTTTCAAAGGAAAGAAAGGAATTTGATCCAATAATGACTAGTAAAATACCAATGGCCAAGTTCCGATTCTTTTGCCAAAGTAGTTTATATAAACCAACACTTAAAATCAGAAAAAATCCAAAAGAGGGTAGATAAGTTCGGTGTTCGAATATAAGATCTGCTAATGGAATAAAACTTGATTCAATGGATATTGTGAGAAAAAACCAAAAAATGGCGAATGAAATAATTCTTTGCCTGTTAAAAAGATAGATCGCAAGCCCCACTATTGCCAAAAGAAAAAATAAGCTTAGTAGTGTTCTGATTTCAATTAAACTACTTGCTATTGGTATATCATGATCAATATTAAGGCCTATTGGCAATATCAAAAGCTGGATATATTTTACAATAACAATAAACTGGGTGAAGAAATAGTTAAGTGGTGTCACCGTAAAGCTATTACCCAAACCAGGACTTATTGGATTAAAAATAGACAAAGAAATTCTTGAAAAAAGAAGTACTAAAAAACACACACAAGCAACAACAGCCAATTTTATTCTAGTATCCTTAAAATTAATTTTTATCTTCTCTTTTTGCAGGAAGAAAATTTCTAACAAGATAAATGCAAGTGGCAGCGTGTAAGCGTTTTCTTTTGAAAAAAGAGCGAATATCGCAGCAATCAAAGCGCATCCAAAATAGAGAATACTCAAAGATCTAGCTCCCTCATTAAGTCTACCTTTTAAATAAAGAATTAAAGTCAATAAATAAAACATAGCTACAATTGAAGCCATTCGCTGAACAATATAAGTGACGGATTGAGTAGCCAGCGGATGCGAGACAAACAAAAGGGCAGTGATGAAAGCAACCAAATGATGATCTTTTTTTTGAATTAGGTCTTTCAAATTTGGTGTCTTCAATATCAAAAATGATAGCCAATAAACAAAAAGAGAAACTGTGATATGGATTAACAAATTAACAAAATGATAGCCCCAAACATTGAGCTCTCCAAAATGATAATTTGCTGCCAAAGATAAATAGGGAATAAAACGACTTTGACTAAACTTCCAAATTGAATTAAAATCAGTCACATCCCGAATGACTTGATTATCAACAATGGAGGATGTGTCATCCAATTGGAAAGAACAATTAAATGAGTTAGAATAGATGATGATACCAAGTAATATAATAATTGCTATCCCAATCCATGCTGGATAGTTCTTTTTATTATCCTTATTTGATGGTTGCTTTTGATGGTTGCTTTTATCTTTTTTAGAAGATATATTTTTAAGCTTCTTATTTTTCATTTTGTATGTTATTCCTAATTGTAGCTATTTGGTTTTGAATCCTTAAGAAAGAAGAACAACATTTAACTTACAGTCAGTTTGGTGTTAAGCGAGGTGGAATTCACAAAACATTAAATTCCTTAAAATAAATGTTGATCGAACTCAAAGTCCGTTTTGTAATTTATCTAATATTACTAGTAGAAGAGCAAAATGACCCTCATCCTTTGCAAATATAGCAATATTTTAAGACCCCTCATAGTCAAGGTCTTTGCCACTTGCATAGTATAGATTGATAGCTCTAAAAGCTGAAGTATATTCTATGCTTTATGAAATTTTACAAGTTCGTCTTTTATTGGAATAAAAGTTATAAGAAGTATCAATTCGTTAAATGACATTCTAACGTCATTTAAACGAACCGTCAACCATAGAGTCAACGATAATATATAAAACGAAAAAGAGCCTTCAAAACATGTTTTGAAGACTCTTTTTGCGGTCCGGACGGGACTCGAACCCGCGACCCTCTGCGTGACAGGCAGATATTCTAACCAACTGAACTACCGAACCATTAACCCACTCTTCCTTAGAAAAGCGATGCAAAAATAGAAACACTTTTTATTTATCCAACTATTTCATCAAAGAATATTTAAGATATTTTTCTACACCGTTTTAACGTACTGATTTATTGGAGGTTGCAATTAATTTATGCTCTCTGATTTTAATTTTATACTTTAGAGGCTTCTATCTAATGAATATTGCATGAAAATAAATGAATCGTCAAATGTCTTTATACTAACTAGTGCTGTTATCATGTGTGCTAATCTTGGTGTAGTGATAAAAAACTGATCCCAAATGCAAAAATTCAAATTTTTGAAAGATTAAATGAAATAGGCACAGTAAGCTCCAATGCTTGCCACAAACAGGGAATGTTTTGCAGAAAATTACACTTCTGAAGGTTTACTAATTACGCTTCAAGATATCATCCTTACATTTGAACTTCTTTTTATAAAATGGAACATTATGCAAATCAACAAGAGCAGAAACTACTGCTATTCTAAAGTTAAAAGATCAACAGATATTAAATGAAGAATAAAAAAGCTGCGATAAGCTTTATATTCATTACGATACTGCTTGATATCATTGGTTTTGGTATCATCATCCCTATATTACCAGAATTGATCGCCGAATTGAATGAAATAAGTATTAATGAGGCTAGCAAATATGGTGGATATCTCCTTTTTGCGTTTGCAATAGCTCAGTTTTTATTCTCACCAGTCATGGGTAATTTGAGTGACCAATATGGTAGAAGGCCTATCATTTTATTATCGCTGTTTGGCTTTGCCATTGACTATATATTGTTAGCTTTAGCACCTACTTTTGCATGGCTGTTAGTGGGTAGGATAATCTCGGGATTAACTGGTTCAAGTTTTACAACTGCTTCGGCTTATATTGCAGATATTAGCACAGATGAAGACAGATCTAAAAATTTTGGACTTATCGGAGCTGCTTTTGGAGTCGGATTTATCATTGGTCCTCTTCTCGGTGGTGTATTGGGTAGTTTTGGTCTTAGAATTCCCTTTTATGCAGCGGCAATACTTACAATGCTCAATTTCCTTTACGGCTATTTTATATTACCTGAATCCCTTACTGATAAAAATAGAAGAAAATTTAACTGGAGAAGGGCAAATCCTCTAAGTTCACTTATACATTTAAAAAGGTACTCACAAATTGGCGTTTTATTAATTGCTCTCTTTTTTCTAAATCTTGGGTCACATGCTGTGCAGAGTAATTGGACATTTTTTACCATGTATAGATTTGGCTGGAGTGAATTGATGGTAGGTTTTTCATTGGCTTTTGTGGGTCTATTAGTTGGCATCGTGCAAGCAGGTTTAGCTCAAAAGTCGGCTCGAAAATTTGGAATAAACAAGAGCGTTATTTATGGCTTTGGACTATATACTATTGGCATGTTTTTATTCGCTTTTGCATCATCTACTTTGATGATGTTTATCTTTTTAATACCATATTGTCTCGGTGGTATTGCAACTCCTAATCTACAGTCATTGATGGTCAAACAAGTTCCAGCTAATGAACAAGGCGAATTGCAAGGTGTTATAACCAGTATGATCAGTATTACAATGATCATTGGTCCTGTTATGATGACAAGTATATTTTATCACTTTACAAAAGACGGAGCTGTATTCCATTTTCCAGGATCTGCATTTTTTCTTGGTGGGATTTGTATGATGATTGGATTTTTAATAACTTACTTTTTTCTAAGAAATAAAACTGATCTATAACTATTTTTAATTATGATAAAATTATATTCTCGTTATTCTTTTTCTTGCGTTTTACTTTTCTTATTTGTTGAATTAAATAGTCAAGAAGAAATCAATCTATATGGAGGGTACAACCATTCCACAATAACATTTACAAACTTTTCTGAATCTGGATGGGATTTCAAAAAAGGATACTTTATTGGAGTAGAAAATCTAAAAAATATTGGAAATAAAATTGATCTATCTACAAATTTGCAATACAGTTCAAAAGGCTGGCGAACTTCTTCAACGAAATTAAAAGAGTCATTTAAATACATAGATTTAATAAATACAATATCTTATCGACCTATTGACCAAATTTCAATTTTTGCGGGTATAAATACTGGTATTTTATTAAATAGTAATTCTACTCGGGCAGACAGGATATTTGATTTAGGTCTTGTGCTCGGAGGTGGATTTCATTACAATCGATGGAATATCAAATTGCATTATAACCATGGCCTTACTTCCATTGAATCTAATAATCCCAACATTGATGATTTAAAGGTGAAAATTTTAAACACAAATTTTCAATTAGGTATAGGGTATAATTTATATAAAGGTGGTAAAGCTCTTTTAAAAACCAAAAACACTTTTAATGAACACATAATTGGGATAAAAATTTATGGATTAAATTCAAATTTCGGACTATTGTATAAGCGAAAATTTGCAGAAAACAGATTTATAAGGATCAATTCATTTGTTACACAACTTGATTATTATATACAAGACGATAGAGATGATAATGTAAGTACTAGTTTTGGACTAAATATCGGTATTGAGAAAGTTGTACCATTGAATGACAAGTTAAGTTTTTTACATGGAATCCAACCTGGGATTTCACTATCTAGTAAAAGTAATACTATTTCAGTATCTGCAAGATTAGGCTATTTACTAGGCTTATGTTATTCAATTAATGACAACTTTATGTTTGGTATTGAATCATCCCCATATATTTCCACTCGATTAGACTATAGGTCTTCCTTAGCAGACAGAGATGTACCTATATTGATGAATTTATCCTTAAGCAGCATAGGGATTTTTGGATTATACAGATTTAATTATTCATTGTAAATAATGGCAATTATCAATTTTTCACTTCTCTAAATTCTAAATTTATTTTAAACTAATTACAAAATCTTAACCATGTCTTCACTGATATGAATGGCTTTTAGTTCCGTAGTTCTATCTGAAATATCTGCACTTCCATTTTCTAATTTTAATACACCCCTAGGGCAAACAGCAGCACAGACACCACAACCGACACAACTGGCTCTTACAATGTTTTGTCCTTTTTGGGCATAAGCCCTAACATCAATGCCCATCTCACAATAGGTAGAACAGTTGCCACAAGAGATACATTGGCTTCCATTAGTCGTGATTCTAAATCGAGAGAAAAATTTTTGTTGAATCCCTAATATCGCTGCCATAGGGCAACCAAACCTGCACCACACTCTACTACCCATTAATGGATAAAACCCCACTCCAATAACTCCTGAAAATACACTTCCTATTAGGAATCCATAAGTACTTCTTAATGAGTAACTATCGATAGATAAGATGGCACTATTATTACCTGTAAAATGGGCTATTACTGTCAAGATAGTCAATACTCCGATCACACCTCCAAAGATATTTTTAGCTTTTGCCGCAAAGTCATTTAATAGGTTGGTCATCTTATACATCAACCAAAAAGCAATATTTAACACCCCTAATAAAATCAAGAAATGAATACTCTTAAACTGAAAGTCTGGGTTGTTTTTTAATAAGCTATAAACGACACCGACAGTCATTATTATTGAAAAAAGCAACACACTATGGATCAACCACCGCTCTATTTTCCAAGCTTTTGTGGACTTGTCTGACAAATGCCTGAACGGATCACCTGCAGTCTCTGCCAGTCCCCCGCAGCCACACACCCAACTACAATACCACCTTTTACCATAGAAATATGTTAATATTGGTGATATAATAAATATCATTGCTAGGCCAAATCCTAACATCAACATTCCCATTCCACCAGCATCAATGAAACCTTTGATATTCCACTCATCAAAAAAGTAGTAATTCAAAGGCCACATATTGGCGAAATTGTAATAAGGTTGATTTAGTTTTTGCATGATTTCTGGTATCAAAAAAGCAAATCCCAATTGAAAAAACATGACGCTCAAAGTCCTAAATATTTGATATTTATTGTGTCGATATTTGAAGATAAACTTAATACCAAAAAACACAATTGCTGATGTATACAATGTGCCATAAACAAACCATTGACTAGCAGGGCTGCCTTTTAGTAATTGTGACAATGGATCAAACAAAGCCACAAGTCCTGTGTTGCTCTGCCCTTCTCCTGCAAGGCCCATATATTGAGGGAAAAAGTAAAGAATAATATAAAATCCTGTAATCACAATACCTGCCATCCAAGCCCAAAGCCCTCTATTGACTACGCCACTTAAGAAATTACCATCATTCTTAACACCAGCGATTTTCGAATTATAAGCCCTATGGGAGTATAATATTATACCTGCTCCCATCATTGATAAAGATGCTGCAAGCCACATACCTCTATTTCCTAATTCTACTCCTGACCATGCCACAAACAGAATCAATAAACCTAAGCCTCCAATAGCTGAGTATACTTTCTGCATTGTGTCAATATGCGGTGGATTAGGATTAGCAATAGACATACTGTTATATACTTTATCTGACATATTCTTCTTATTTATTTAAAAATGAAAAAACACTATTCCATCCTTTTTTAGCTGATGGAGCAATATTCAAACCTAATTTGTTATTAGCTTCAGCAATCAAGCCCTGAGAATGACTTTTGTAAAATTCAGGATCAAAATAGGCTATTGAAATATCTTTTAACACATCTTCAATACTTGTCTTGTTTGCCAGCCATTTTTCACAGACCTCATGGCGAAACCTTACGCCCATTAAATTGAATCCTGTTACCGCCAAAGTTGACTTTTCATAATTTATTCTTATAGATTTCATTCCATCATTATGTTCCCAGTATAATGTATCTAACTCCTCCGGTAAAGTAGGTGGAAGATCTCCATAGACTTGGTATTCTATATCTAAAAACTTGGCAGAATTAAACCATATTCCAGGGTCATATTTTACTTTTTTACCTACTACATTATATGCTGCTGTTTCGCCCATCATCCTGCCAGTATACCATACAGCTTCTATATTTCTCCTTCCTGGCATTGGGTCTGATAATTGGACACAATCCCCTACAGCATATACATCTGCGATGTTTGTTTGTAAGTAATTATCTACAACGATTCCTCGATCTATTTTAAGCCCGGATTCTTTTAGCCAACCAACATTTGGGCTAACACCAGCTGTCAAGCCTACGTATCCACAAAGTATCTCTTCTTGCGTCTCTTTAATGGTAATACTCTTAACTTTACCATTTCCATCATCATTGATGCTTCCTAAATTTAATTCAAGTCTTAAGTCTATATGGTGAGCTTCTATATGGCGATTGATCATATCTGATTCTTCAGCTGGCAGTACATTATTCCAATAACTTTCTTCTCTTACGATCATAGTCACAGGTATTTTTCTGCTGTTAAACATTTCTGCCATTTCTATCCCAATGAGACCACCACCCACTATCACAGCCCTTTGCAATCCGAAACTGTACTTTTCCATGTTTTGCAAATCTTGAAAATGGTATAGCCCGCCCACTCCCTCAAGGTCTTGTCCAGGCCAGCCAAACATATTGGATTTAGAACCCAATGCTAATATCAGCTTGTCGTATTGATGAGATTTTCCTGATCGAAATTGTAGTTTTTTATTATTGAAATCAACACTGTCAACGTGTTCTTTAACCAGATTGATCCTATTTTTTTTCCAGAAAAAGTCTTCATAAGGTTTCGTTTGATCGAAATCCATATGCCCCATATATATATACATTAATGCCGTTCTTGAAAAGAAATGATCTGTCTCCGAAGAGATAACATCTATTTCGTAGTCACTTAATTTCCTAATGTGTCTAGCCGCTGTTATTCCTGATATACCGTTACCAATGATTGCTATTTTCATGAAAATTGTTTAGTTAAACCCAAATTATACAGTAGCACTACGGTCTGAAACACGTTCAAAATATTATGATGTACTAAGTTTTCTTCATTCACCTTTCAATGCTGTGCTGAAATCAGTTAACTTTATATTTCTTGATGTTTCAATCTTCCTGAAGAAGCCTTATTGTATCTTTCAGATTAAATTGAAATCCTAAAATAAGGATTAATTTAATATTATTTGTTTATATCTTTAGAATGTTTTGTTTGAAGACAATTAGACACATTATTTCAGCCATATAATAATGTATTGTTTTTTACCTTGATGAACTCAAATTATAACCTGTAAAATCATATTTATAAAATTAAAACCCTTTACTTATACAATCTCCTAAAGTACAAATGATTAAATATAGTGTATTTATTTAGTATGAAAAATAATTCAAACTCATATAATTTTATATTCAATTATATTTTGAGAATTATATATTATTAAATAATTTTAAAGCAATATTTATCATTCTCTTTATCTAAATACAAAAAACTATAAACTATGAGTTACGACACCAATTCCATTAGAAATGTGGTGCTTATGGGCCATTCTGGGTGTGGCAAGACCAGTTTTGCCGAAGCAATGCTTTTCGAATCAGGAGCTATTACTAGAATTGGAAAAGTCCAAGATGGAAATACTACATCGGATTTTACAAATATTGAAAAAGAAAAAGGCAACTCTATATTTGCGACCTTAATGCATGCTAAATGGAGAGACAATAAAATAAACATCATTGACACTCCGGGATTTGATGATTTTGTAGGTGAGGTTGTATCATCTTTAAAAGTAGCAGACACAGGTGTGATGTTAATAAATACTGCTGCTGGGGTAGAAGTTGGAACAGAAATTTTATGGGAGTATGCAGAAAATTTTGGTACGCCTACCATTATGGTTTTCAATCATATGGATCATGATAAAGTAGATTTTGACACTGCACTTATGCAGGCGCAAAACAGATTTGGTTCTACTATTTTGCCCATGCAATACACTCCAAATTCAGGTATCGGTTTTAACAGCATTATTGATGCTTTGCGAATGGTCATGTACGTATTTCCAGATGATGGTGGCAAACCTGAGAAACACCCAATACATGAAGCTGAAATGGCTAAGGCAAAAGCAATGCACAATGCCATAGTTGAAGCAGCAGCAGAAAATGACGACGGATTAATGGAAAAATATTTTGAAGCAGGTACACTCTCAGAAGAAGATTTAACCAAAGGCCTAAGAATCGCTTTAGCTAATAGACAGATCTGCCCAGCCTTCATTTGTTCTGCTACGAGAAACATGGGAAGTGGAAGGATCATGGGATTCATAAACGACATTGCACCTTCTCCTGCAGATTGCCCTCCAGCATTATTAGAAAATGGCAATAAATTGATGTGTAGCTCTGACAAAGACACTACTATCTTTATATACAAAACACTATCTGAACCACAAGTTGGGATGGTAAGTTATTTTAAAGTTTATTCTGGAGTATTAAAGTCTGGTGATGACCTTTATAACTTGGACAGTCACCATCCTGAGAGGTTTAATCAAATATTTGTAGCTGAAGGTAAAAATAGGACGTCAGTCACAGAATTAAAAGCTGGGGACATTGGTGTAACTGTTAAGCTTAAAGACTCTCATACCAATGACACATTAGGACAAAAAGGTTCTAAAAATGAAATCAAGAAAATTGACTTTCCAGAATCAAGAATTAGAGCTGCCGTATTGCCTCCTGGAAAATCAGATATGGAAAGACTTATTAAAGCATTGCATCAAATTCAAGAAGAAGACCCAACATTAATCGTAGAGCAATCTGCTCAATTAAAACAAACTATTTTACATGGTCAAGGGCAACTCCATCTAGATTTAATAAAATATCGGATTGAAAAAGTAAATGGCATACACATGGAGTATGTTAGGCCTAGAATCCCATATCGAGAAACCATCACATCTTCGACAAATGAAATGTATCGCCATAAAAAACAGAGTGGAGGTTCAGGGCAATTTGGAGAAGTTCATATGAGAATCGAACCCTATACAGAAGGCATGCCTGACCCCCAAGGGTTAACTGTACGAAAGCAAGAAATAGAAAATCTACCGTGGGGTGGGAAACTAGCATTTTATTGGTGTATAGTAGGTGGCTCCATAGATTCAAAATACATCAATGCGATTAAGAAAGGAATCATGCATA
Source organism: Saprospiraceae bacterium (assembly GCA_037968395.1). Taxonomy (GTDB): domain Bacteria; phylum Bacteroidota; class Bacteroidia; order Chitinophagales; family Saprospiraceae; genus JADKBO01. Next base: position 20,765 of record JBBKVK010000308.1, read on the forward strand.
AGATGGAGGAAGGTCCATTAACAGGATCTTATTGTCAAAATGTGAGGGTAAGTGTTTATGATGGTAAAATGCACCCTGTCGACTCTAATGATATGGCCTTTATGTTGGCAGCGTCTAATGCTTTTAAAGTAGGATTTAAAAAAGCAAATCCTCAAATATTAGAACCCATATATGAGTTATCTGTACTGTGTTCAGCCTCGGTGATGGGCGATGTCTTAAGTGACTTACAATCCCGAAGAGCCATCATTTTAGGCATGGATGCTGACGGGCATTATCAAAAAGTGATAGCAAGAGTTCCATTAGTTGAGCTTTATCTATATTCGTCAACTTTGAGGTCTATCACTCAAGGTAAAGCCAAATTTACTAGAAAATTTGTTGAATATCAACCAGTCAGTCATGAAATACAGCAAGAATTGATTGCTGCCCATATGGAAGAAGAGGTAGAGGCATAATAGAATTGAGCTTCATTTTAAAGCAATAAAAAAGGGGTAAATCTTTCGACTTACCCCTTTTTATTTTATTTCTTGGATCGAATTATTTCTTACCAACCAATGCTTTTATCTTGTCTTCTAATTCAAACTCATCACCAGGACTATACCCATTGTGAGTATAAACAATTTTGCCTTCCCCATCTAATAGAAAAGTCTGTGGGATAGTTTGAAACCCTAACTCTTGACCAAATTTCTGAGGTGTGTCAACTAAAATAGTAAAGTCCCATCCTTTTGTTGCCACCATTCCTGGTATTTTAGCTGAAGCTCTCGCATCATCAATAGAAATTGCCAATAAGTCTACTCCATATTCTTCTTGCCAATCAGGGTATATTTCTCCAATTGCATCAAGTTCTCTTTTACAAGGTGAACACCATGTAGCCCAAAAACTTACTACTGTTGGTTTACCTTTCGCTATATAATCACTAATACTTACTGTTTTACCATCTGTAGTCTTAACATTTACTCTTGGAAACATTTTGTCTCCTGTAAAAGCTGTCATCATAATGACAGAAAGACAAGCTATTAATAGATTTTTCATTA
>JBBKVK010000309.1:0-17832 GCA_037968395.1 Saprospiraceae bacterium
TAAAATTTCTTTTTTAGGGGGCTTTTTTTATTACCTGATCTAAGAATTATTTTAAAAGGAGTATTAATAAGTAAATGACCCCTATTTACTTGATATACAATATCTATTTATGCTTTGAATAGCTCTTTTACTCCTCCGCTAGGTAGGTCACCAAGTTTGTATTTACCCATTGCAGTCCTTATTAACCTTAGGACAGGAAAGTCCACTGAGGCGCACATTTTTCTTACTTGACGATTTTTACCTTCCTTAATTTCGATTCTAACCCAACTTGTAGGTATTTCTTTTCGAAATCTTACTGGAGGGTCTCTTTCTTCAATATCTATAGGTTCATATCTTGAAACATTAGCGGGTAATGTTTTATACATCTTTTTGTTAGGTAGTTTAATTTCAATCCCTAGTTGTAATTTTCTAATGGCTTCTAATGTGATTTCACCATCAAGTTGAGCAATATAGACTTTTGGTTTTTCTGATTTTGGATTTAAAATCTCATCAATAAGCCTTTTATCATCAGTAAGGAATAGTAGGCCTTCACTATCTTTGTCTAATCTTCCAACAGGGTACACATTTTTAGGAAAATTGTAATAATCTCCAATTACTTTATGGTCTTCAGCTTCTCTTGTAAATTGAGAAAGAACGTTATAAGGTTTGTTAAATAAGAAGTATCTGAATTTTCGCTTAGCCATTTTTATTTTTTTATTGCTCTTGTCATTTCTCTTTTACCAGTTGGACCAGGTAAAGTTTCAATAGTATAGCCAACCGACTTTAATGCTCGCTTAAATGAACCTTTAGCACAGTATGTAACTAATATACCTCCATCACATGTAGCATCATATAGTTTCTGAAATATATCTGGTTCCCACAGTTCAGGTTGTGAAGATGGAGCGAAAGCATCAAAGTATATAATGTGGAATTGTTCTAAAATGGTTGTATCTTCTAGTTTACCTATGATTTTATTAAATGTAAAGTATCTAGATAATTCTAAATCTGATATATTGTTGCTTGTGTCATGCCCATGCATGTTATTTAAAAGATCTTCATTTTCCAAGCCAAGCAGACTGCAATAATTTAAATCATTTATGATTTCTTTTGATATTGGATATGCTTCAATACCTGTGTATGATACATTTCTTTTAGTTTTATCTGCTTCTATTAAAGATAGTATTGGATTTAACCCTGTTCCAAATCCCATTTCAAATATCTTTAAATGACTAATGGATTCTAAAGGAGGGTATTTTAAACCAGCATTAATAAAAACTGTCATACTTTCATTAACTGCACCATGAATTGAATGATATGTTACATCAAACATGTGGGAAACAACAGTATGAGATCCATCTTCTGAAACTAATAATTTGTTCACCATATGATATAATTAAAAGTAATGATCGTTTAACCTACTTCTATGACTGTATTTATCAGAGACAAGTGCTACAATTTTTTTAGTGATTTTAGTCATTTTATTCTTGTCAAGATGCACTTTTAATTCATTGATAAACACATGTGCAAAGTCTCCAATATGTTGGTCTAAATAGGTTTCCACCATTTGAAGATATAGATAAGTAACCTCTTCTGAAAATTGTTTATGCAAGATTTTATCATATTGCATAAGTGTCCTAATATCTTGCATTTGATAAAGATGAGCCATAAGGCCTTCCCAGTCTTCTAATTTCATCAATAACTCAGCCTTTTTATAATTGCTCAATTTTTCAGGCATATTATCTTTCATCTGCTCTCTGACCTTAGTAATAACACCATCTAATTTAAACTTTTTCACAAGGTCAATGATCCTTAAGTCTTTAGATCTTTTAAATGAATTTATTACAGTCTTTATGAAGTTTACCTTATCATCTTGCTTGATGTACAGCTCAAGAAGAAGAGTTGTATAAATGATCTCAGCAGGATATATTTTTTTATAAAATTTGCATATATCTATGGCAATTGTAGTTTCTCCATTATCTCCGACACTTTTTATAATGCCTTCGATCAGAGGACTAAACTCTAGTGGCAACTCAAATGGTGTTTTGGATTTAGTTTTATATCTCAATCTAAATAAAAGAGCATATGAAATGATTTGCTCTTTTTTCTCCATATTAAGCCTATTTACTTTTTCACTAATTACTTCTATTAACTCTTTTTTGTAGTCGGGAAAATTATTGTAAAGGAGCTCTGCGGCATTAAATAAATCTAGAGAGCTATGGTAAAAAGATGAATTTATCAGTTCTAAAAGACTCTCTTTTGTTGATTCCTTGAGATCAACAGATATTGTTTTAGCATTTAATAAATCATTATATATAAGGTAGTATCCTTGGAATAATTCTTTTATATCATCAAAGTGATCGGGGTAGTAATGATCAATATAATGAAGTTTAACTAAAACTGTTTTTAGTATTAATGATGATTCTACATATTCTTTAAGGGCTATAGCATCTTGAGCTTGCTCTAGTAAATCGTGGACAATTGTTTTAAAATGCCTAAGATCTGTTGCTCTTATTTTTATTTCTCTGGAGGAGACTGGTCTAATGATACTATCTAGTAATACTTTATATTTCTTTTCATTATCATCCAAATCAACTTTACGAATAAAGTTAATTTTTAAAGCATTTGAAAACTTTTTATCTGTTGATGTATAAGCTTGAACAAATGTTTTCAGTTCGTCATGTGATATATCATTTAATAACGACTTAATAGATATAGCTTTTGATTTAGTAGGCTTAATATCTTTTTTATCTTCGGTATTTATTAACTAATTTATATATTCCTGATAATAAATAAGAGCTGCAACTATGTGTTTACATGATTTATTCTCTTTATAAAAATTGCATTCACATGTAGACTTTTGTCCTTTTAAGAGTGGTTTTAAAAGTTCTACTTCATAAACTTTTCCTTCTCTAATAACGATGCTGTAAAGTGATCTATTGATTTTGACCAATTCAAGAATTGCACCATCATTATATAAATCTTCTCCTTTTCTGAATAGTTCTGGATCGAATTGTAATTCTATAGATTGTATTTCTGGCACTTAAAAAATGGTTTAGCTACAAATATAGCTTGTTTAATGATGATATTTAGCTTTATTTGGATGTCTATCTTCAATTTTTTGTTTTTTAATGTTATTTCTGTGCTATAAAATGGTTATTTCTGTTATTTTCAGTTTCAAGTATTTGGTGTTACGATTAGATGAGTATTAAATGTTTGAGATTATTGTTGATATGCCAAGAATAAAGTACTTTCGCATCTGATAATACAATATTAGATATGTTTGAATCTAATTTTGTTTATTGCCTAACATAATTGAAAGATATTGAAAACAATAGTAATAGTACGGCATGCAAAATCATCTTGGGACAACCCTTCGTTAAAAGATGTAAATCGAAAATTGAGTAAAAGGGGAATTTCTGATGCCCCTATTATGGCTGCCCAATTGATAAAATCAGGAATAAAACCAGACGTATTAATATCTAGTCATGCCGTAAGGGCATTAAAAACTGCTGAACTTTTTGCTGAGACACTTTCGATAGATAAAGAAACTATAATTATTGAAAAGCAACTTTATCATGGGGATATTGAAGAATTTATAAATGCTACTATGTTGATTCCAGAATCTGCAAGTACTGCAGTAATGTTTGGGCATAATCCAGGCATAACTTATTTTGCAAATGTTGTTTGTGAAGCTAATATCGAAAATGTTCCTACTTGTGGAGTATTAGTTATACAATCTAAAGCTGACACTTGGATGGATACAGACATCTCTGATCTAAAATTGACAAATTTTTTCTACCCCAAAAAGTAATGATGATATTTCGAAAAAATCATATAACCATTGGTTTCGTTTTTATCGCACTATTTAGCTGCAATACAAAAAATGACGATTCTTATGATTTACTAATTGAAAAAGATAAATTAATAAACATAATGGTGGATCTCTCTATTGCTGAGTCTTCCCTGGCTAATTTCTCAGGTTCAGATAAAGACAGTATTAAAGATGTGTATAGGCTTTATATCGAGCAGATTTATGATTTAAAGATGACTGATATAGATGCAACTTTGAAGCTATTGTATTCTAAACCTGAGTTAAATATGGAAATTCAAAAATCAGTAATAGATTCACTTAAGTCTTTGGAGGAAAGTAGTAAGTCTTTTAAATAAAAAAAGCGACCCTCTAATAATGAGAACGTCGCCTTTTTATTTGATTTCAAAAATTAGTCAATTTTTGGTATTCTTAAAACTTGACCAACATAGATTTTGTCAGGGTGAGTAAGCATTGGTTGATTAGCCTCAAATATTGCATTATATTTCATTGGGTCACCATAATGAGCTTTTGATATTTTTGATAAAGTATCTCCACCTTGCACTTCATAAAAAACAGAAGCTGGTTCTACAACAGAAATTCTATCATCTACCGTAGCTATACCTTCTACGTTACCCAACATTAAAACTACCTTTTCTTTATCTGAAATAGAGGTGGTAGATCCATATACAGTAACTGTATCATTATTTAAGTCAATGCTTAAGTCATTAATGTTAATACCTGATCCATTGACTATAGATGAAAGTAAACTAATTTTGTTAGCTTTTGCTGCTGCTGCATCTGCTGCATTCGCAGCTGCTTTAGCATCATTTGCTTCTGCTTTGTTTCCTAAAAGGCTAGCACCTGCACTCTTTAAAAAAGAAAATAATCCCATGTGTTATGTGTAATTTTTAATTAATAAAATAAATTCATAATATAGTACGAAAATAGAAAAGAATAGATTCCCTAATTGGCTCAAAAATTTGAGTTATTTTCATATTAATTATTTTATACTTTATATTTTATTAAAAATCAGTAAAATAACCTGCAATATATATTGTTATGAATTTCTTGTTTTGTACTTTTGCTTTTTATGATTGATACATTTTATTTTTATTTTAGTGTATTCATAAAGCTATTAGGGTGAACGATTTATGACAAATGTATTTATTCATTGATGTGATATTTTAAATAAATACTTGTTATTTTTGTAAAAAGCCTATATTTGCGCAGTTTTTCAAAAAGATAATAAAATTAGAGATGCAAGGAAAGGGTCTTATTAAACTATTTTTAATACTTACTTCACTGATTTGCTTGATGCAAATCTTTTATTTTTTACCTACCAACAGGGTAGAAAGAGATGCGGATAATTACGCTAATTCGGTTGCAGAAAATGTTCCCGAGGAGGATAAAATTACCACACTTAAAGCTGCCAGAGCAAGTTATCTGGATTCAATGTCAACGGAGATAATACTTAGTATTCCTGGGTTGACCAATTATACATACAGTGATCTTAAAAGACAGCAATTAGGTTTGGGTCTTGACCTTAAAGGTGGTATGAGTGTTGTATTAGAGGTCGATTTGCGAGAATTGTTAATCAATCTAGCAGGACGAAACAAAAGCGATCCTGACTTTGTAGCTGCACTTGAGGCGGCTAAGGTTGCTCAACTAAATGATCAGTCTAACTATGTTTCATTATTTGTTACAGAATTTAAGAGAATCGCTCCTACTAAAAAACTAGCTAGGATATTTGAACAAAGCGAGGCTCTTGGTAATGAAATCAATTTTGAATCTACAGATGGAGAAGTTGAAAGAATCCTACGTAAGAAAGCTGATGAAACAGTTGGTTTGACATTTAAAATGTTGAACGAAAGGATCGACAGATTAGGTGTAGTGCAACCAAATGTGTCATTAGATGCTGCTAGAGATTTAATTGTTGTGGAAATGCCAGGCGTTGATAATCCTGAAAGAGCTAAGAAGATGTTGGTTTCAACAGCTAAATTGGAATTTTGGGAAACCTATAGAGTTACGGATGCAGGTATCGGTAATGCAATCAAGGAAGCAGATAGCAGGCTTAAAGCGCTGACAAATGATGGTGTTATAGATACTTCAGGACTTGATACAGGTGCAGGGCCATTATTAAAACTATTTACCTTAAATGGTGAAGGAGGTGTATTACAGTATTCACCAACAGTAATGGGTTTAGCAGATAAAAACAAAAGAGATAATGTATTGGCATACTTAAACCAACCAGAAATCAAAAGTTTGTTTCCTGCTAACTTGAAATTTTTATGGTCATACAAGCCATTCCAAGATTATAACACTAAGGTATCAACAAATCAGTATGAACTATATGCTGTGAAAATGCCAACGGGATCTGACAAGGCTCCCTTAGAAGGAGATGTAGTTACCTCAGCAGGTCAATCACAAGATCCCACTTCTGGTGAGCCAATCGTAAACCTTACTATGAATTCTCAAGGAGCAAAAAAATGGGCAGAATTAACAGAAAAAGCTTCAATAGGATTTAATGGTGCTGGACAAAGAGAAGTTGGTATTGCTCTAGATAATCAAATTGTAACAGCTCCAGGAGTCAGAAATGGCGCAATTACAGGTGGTAATACTCAAATATCAGGAAGCTTTACTGTACAGGAAGCAGTTGATTTAGCTTCCGTATTGGAAGTAGGTAAATTGCCTGCACAAACTAACATCATCCAATCTTCAGAAGTTGGACCATCATTAGGAAAAGAAAACATTAGAAAATCTGTTAACTCATTATTGGTTGGGTTTGGATTAGTATTCTTATTTATGATATTCTACTACATGGGTGGTGGTGTCGTTTCGGTAATTGCATTATTCTTAAACTTGTTTTTCATATTTGGAGCTTTGTCTTCATTTGGTACAGTATTAACACTACCAGGTATAGCGGGTATAGTACTGACCATTGGTATGGCAGTGGATGCTAACGTTATCATTTATGAAAGAATTCGAGAAGAGTTGAGAGAAGGAAAAACTAACCTTCAAGCAATTACTGATGGTTTTAGAGCTTCATATTCGGCCATTATAGATGCCAATGTCACAACCATTCTTACAGCTATGGTCCTTTCTTATTTTGGGCTAGGACCAATTAAAGGATTTGCCATTGTATTGATCATTGGTGTGATTTCATCTTTGTTTACTGCGGTATTAGTCGGTAAATTAATGATTGATACTTATACAGATGGTGGTAAAAGGGAAATGTCATTTTGGAATGGAGCAACTAAAGACTTTTTAAACAATTTAAAGGTAGATTGGATAGGTAAAAGAAAGATAGCTTATATTATCAGTAGCATCATAATTTTAGCAGGCTTAACATCAATACTTACTAGAGGTTTTGATCTTGGTGTAGATTTCACAGGTGGACACGCTTACACAGTTCAAATGCCAGAGAGCAGCACAATAACAAATGAACAGATCAAAGCAGGATTATCTGGAGTTTTCGGTGCTGCACCAGTTGTTAAGAGAGTAGACGGGCAAAATACCTTCGCCATAACCACTGCATTCAAAATTGATGAATCTACTGAGGAGTCTGATAACCAAGTAATGACTGCTTTGTATGAAGGATTAAAAACATTAACTGGATCAAGTGTATCAATAAATAATTTTAAAGCAGGAGATAGTGGAAAGGGGCTAAAAGTATTGTCTTACAGTAAGGTAGGACCTACCATAGCAGATGATATTAAGAAGAGTTCATTTTATGCAGGTTTCTTTGCATTACTATTAATATTCTTATATATCACATTAAGATTTTCAAGATGGCAGTTTTCATTAGGTGCAGTTGCAGCCTTATTTCATGATACTTTAATTACATTGGGATTGTTCTCATTATTGAGAGGAGTATTACCTTTTTCATTAGAGATGGATCAAGCCTTTATTGCTGCAATTCTTACAGTTATTGGATACTCAATAAATGATACAGTAATTGTATTTGATAGAATCAGAGAGTATTTAGGTATTTATACTAATAAGGATAAAGATGAAGTATTTAACTTGGCAATAAACAGCACAATATCAAGAACAATAATTACATCGATGACCACATTGTTCGTTGTCTTTGTATTGTTAGTTTTTGGTGGAAGTAGTATTAAAGGTTTTGCATTCGCAATTTTTGTGGGTATTATTGTAGGTACTTATTCTTCTATCTTTATTGCAAGTCCAATTGTTAGGGATTTAACTGATAATTTGACAGCAAAGAAAGTTGATACAAATAAAGCTGTTAAAGCAGGATAAAACATTAAATTAGTACGTTATTAAAAACATATAAAGAAAGTCCCTCGTTGTTTTGTAACAGCGAGGGATTTTTGTTTTATATTTGATACAGATGAATAGGTTTTATATTTTATTGTTTTTTGTTAGTCTTGGATGTTCTTCTTCTATGAAAGTAAAGGATGGTAAAACTGCTTTTGAATATAAAAAGTATAATAAAGCTATTGGCTTATTTAAGAAAGAGTTCCAATCTACTTCTCGTCAAGAAATCATGGCAGAGAAAGCTTACTACATTGCTGAATCTTACATAATGATCAATGATTTTTCGCAAGCAAATGAGTGGTATCAAACAGCTGAGCAAAAAGGCTATGGGGTGAAGGCTTTGTATGGTTTGGCAAAAACTTATAAAAACCTTGAGAAATATGAGAAGGCTAAAGAGATTTATGAAAATTTAGCTTTTGCTATCCCTACTGATCTTAATTTAAAAAGTCAGGTTTTTATATGTAATCAGGCAATTAGTTGGATAAATGAATCAGAGGATAATTATAGTTTACAAAAACTCATGCCTAATACATTGTATTCTGAATATTCTCCAGTAATATATGATGACAGATACCTTGTCTTTACTTCTGATAATGAAGAAGCTTCAGGTAGCAGTCGATATGATTGGACAGGAAATAAAATGTCAGACCTTTTTATTATAGATAAGAGGGGAGACAACAAGGTCAGCAAATTTGATTCATATATCAATAGCAATTCCAACGATGGAACAGCTGTGTTTAGTAAGGATTATAATGAGATGTATTTTACCAGATGTTATAATACAACATCTCTAGGAGATGATTTTTGCAAATTGATGTTTTCCAAAAGACAGCAGGGCATTTGGACAGAACCTGTATTGCTTCCTTTCATTAAAGAAGGTATTAATTATGGGCAACCTTGCCTTATTGAAGAAGATAGTGTTTTAATATTTAGCAGTCTGAGTGTAGGTAATGCTAATGGATATGATCTTTGGTATGTGGAAAAAGATGGTGACTCCTGGGGAGTCCCATATGCAATGCCAGAATCAATTAATACTCCAGGCGATGAGTTTTTTCCTTCTTCAGATGCAGATACACTATATTTCTCTTCTAACTATCTGCCAGGAATGGGTGGATTAGATATATTTAAGACTTTTCTTTTACCGGATGGCTCATGGAAAAAGCCTGAAAATGTTAGATTGCCATACAATTCTGGAGGAGATGATTTTGGATTAATATTTGATCGTATAGACAAAACTGAAAAAGGAATCACATCGAAAGGATATTTTACTTCAAATAGATCTGCAGAAGGTCACGAGGATATATATTATTTCGAAAATTATATAAAACTACCAACTGAAGAGTCTAAAACAGAAATAGTTAAAAAACCTGTAAAGGAATCTATCAACCTTTATTTGGCAGGCAAGGTGATGGAGTTTGAATTTAGAATAGAAAACGACCCAAACTCAGGTATAAAAGGTAAAAGACCAATTGCAAACCCCAATGTTAAACTAAACTTTAATGATAGTATATCTACAAATATCAACTCTAACGAAAGAGGTTTGTTTATTGGGTCAATTGAGTATGGAAACACATATATCATAAAAGTTCAAAAGCAAGGGTATCTTAGCAATTCTATTATCTTAAATACATTGGATTACATTATTCCAGAGGATGAAAATAGCTACACCATCAATCAAGAAATCATTCTTGAACGAATATTTAAGGGACAAGAGATAATATTAGACAAAATATATTACGATTTTAATGAGTCATTTATAAGAGAAGACGCTCAACCTACTTTGGATGAGTTAGCTATAAAATTAATTAATAATCCGTCTATTAGTATTGAATTGTTATCACATACAGATTGTAGAGGTGAGTCCGATTATAATATAGCACTCTCTCAAAGAAGAGCCGAAGCAGCTGTGCAGTACTTAGTTGCTAAAGGCATCGGCTTGACTAGGTTAAACGCTAAAGGGTACGGTGAGACAGAACCAGTCATTAGTTGTGATTGTACCTCTTGTACAGAAGACGAACATCAAAAAAACAGAAGAACCAGCTTTAAGATTTTATAGCTATTGGTTATAACCTTTTTAATAAATCCATGGTTGCTATGATGCCCTCAATTTCCTGTAAGGTTTCTCCTTCGTATTCTACTCCGACAAAGCCACTATATCCTGCCTCCCTTGCAATAGATATTATTCTTCCAAAATCAATATTGACTTCAATTCCATCTGCACTAAAATTATAAGATTTAGCGCTCAATGCTTTGGCATAAGGCATTAACTCAGCTATACCTTTGTATCTATCATACTCTTCAATGCAAGGAGCTCCCCACATTTCACCATTTTCTCTTTTGAGACAGAAGTTTCCAAAATCTGGTAGGGTACCACAATTTGACAACCCAACTTCTTCCATAACATTAGCTAACCATTCACCATTTGATGAATATCCACCATGGTTTTCGACCAACACATTAATGTTATGAGATACTGCATATATAGACAACTTAGTTAAAGCGTCAATAGCTGCTTTACTTACTTCTTTAGCTGTGCCTTCACCATGAGCATTTACTCTTATAGAATGGCAGCCAAGATATTGAGCAGCGTCGACCCACTTTTTATGGTTTTCTATTGCTTCATTTCTTTTTATACTATCTAAATCTCCTAAATAGCCTTCTCCATCTACCATTATCAATAAAGATTGAATACCAACTACATTGGCTGCAGCTTTCATTTTATCAAGATATACCAAGTCATTAGCTTTATCTTTAAAGAATTGATTTACATACTCCACACCTTCAAAGCCAAGTTCCTTAGCTTTTGCTGCAAATTGTAAATTGTCCAATTCACCTTCGAATAACATTTTATGTAAAGACCATTGTGCTAGGGATAGTCTATAAGTACCATCGTATCTCACAGTTATATTCCTCTCATTTACTTCTGTAAGAGTAGAATTTGATTTTTCTTTACAAGATAAAAACATAAAAACCACGGTAAATAAGAATAATGCAGTATGCTTCATATAGTTTTTTAAAACAGCGATTTGAAATGTTTTAATAGATTATTTAGCTGGTAAAATTGTTCCGCTAACTTCTCCAAACCCCACTCTAATGGAATTTTTTTCACACCAACCATTAATTGTTACAGTATCGTAATTGTTGATGAACTTACGTTGAGAGCCATCCTTTAAGGTGATTGGTTTCTGGCCAGACCAAGCTATTTCTAGCATTGACCCATAAGATTCTGGAGTCTTACCTGATATAGTACCTGAAGCCATGAAGTCACCAACTTTTACATTACACCCATTGACTGTATGGTGAGCTAACTGTTGGTTCATATTCCAATACATATATTTGAAATTAGAAGTGCTTATCACATTTGCTTGCCCATCTTTTGGAGTTAATGATACTGTTAGATTAATATCATAGTTTTTCAAACCACTATAGGTCAAATAGGGTAGTACTTCTGGATCTTGAATTGGACCTTCTACAGCAAACGGGCTTAGTGCTTCCATAGTAACTATCCAAGGTGAAGCCGTACTTCCAAAACTTTTGCCTAAGAATGGTCCGAGAGGTACATATTCCCATTTCTGAATATCCCTAGCTGACCAATCGTTAAATAGTACCATCCCGAATATATAATCATCTGCTTGTTTAGTAGAAATTTGGTCACCCAAATTGCTTTCTTTCCCAATGATAAATGCCATTTCTAATTCGAAATCCATTCTTTGACTTGGTCCATAAATAGGAGGACCATCATTAGGTTTAGTTTGTCCATTTGGTCTTGTTATATTCGTTCCAGATACGACGATAGATGATGCTCGGCCGTGGTAACCTACTGGTAAATGCTTCCAGTTAGGCATCAATGCATTAGCAGGGTCTCTAAACATAATACCTACATTAGTAGCATGTTCTATACTGCTGTAAAAATCAGTATAATCACCAACAAAAACTGGCATGTGCATGGAAACATCGCTCATAGGATGAAAACAGTTGCTTCCTTTTAATGGTGATGATGGATCACACATATGCTCTTGTAAGAGAGTTCTAACTTTATTAGTGACTGATTTACCTAAAGAAATAAAGGGATTTAAAGTGTCCGCATCCCAAATTCTTGAATTGATATCTAGGCTATCAAATATACCTGTAGCCGCTACACCTTTCAAATCAATTATCTCATCTCCAATAGCCGAAGCTAATCTAGGTGAACCACCAGAAATTGAAAACACTCCAAAAGGAATATTGTAAATACTGAAATCTGAATTATTAGGAATGTCTTTCCAAGAATGCATTATCATTTATTATAAATTTATTTGTAAAAATAGTAGTACATTTTCCTAATCCATGATTAATGCGAATTAGGAAAATTTATTTAAAAGTATTGTGAAACTGTTAGTTTTTACTCCATCCAAGACTTGAAGTATTTGCCATCATCTATTTTAAGAGCATCTTCTGTCACCATAAGTGGTTTGAAAGTGTCAATCATGACAGCTAATTCTTCTGTTACTGTTTGGCCAATTGATCTTTCATAAGCGCCAGGATGTGGACCATGAGGAATGCCACCAGGGTGAAGTGTCATATAACCAGGAGCAATGTCATTACGGCTCATGAAATCCCCATCTACATAATACAATAGCTCGTCACTGTCTATATTGGAATGATTATATGGAGCAGGTATTGACAATGGGTGATAATCATATAATCTAGGGCAAAAACTGCAAATAACAAATGCACTAGTCTCAAAAGTCTGATGCACTGGCGGTGGCTGATGTACTCGACCAGTAATTGGTTCAAAATTGTGAATAGAGAATCCATAAGGATAATTATATCCATCCCAACCTACTACATCAAAAGGATGTGTCTCATAGACAATAGAATGTAATGTGTTTTGCTTTTTAACTTTTACTATAAACTCACCTTTTTCATCATAGGTCTCTAATTCGTATGGGAGTTTATAGTCTCTCTCACAGAAAGGACTGTGCTCAAGTAACTGGCCGAAATAATTGCGATATCTTTTTGGAGTATAGATAGGATGAAATGACTCTGCATACAAGATTCTATTATCCGCTGTATCAAATTCTATTTGGTAGATCATGCCTCTAGGAATAATAATATAATCCCCATACTCAAAGTCGATATTACCCAATAACGTTCTTAATTTACCAGTGCCTTTATGTATAAATAACATTTCATCAGCGTCAGCATTTTTATAGAAATAACTTGTCAATGATTGCATTGGAGCCGCTACACCGATGTGGATATCACTGTTAACTAATAAAGTTTTTCTACTTTCTAGAAAATCATTTACTGGATCGACGTTAAATCCGATTAACTTTCTTGAAGTAACACTTTTTTTAACAGCCACTTTAGGAGTCATGTCGACTGCATCGCCAATACTACTAACCCTTGTTGGCCTTTGGTGCTGGTATAGTAATGACGACATACCATCAAAGCCAATTGTCCCAAAGAGCTGTTCATAATATAGACTGCCATCAGTCTTTCTAAATTGAGTATGTCTCTTTTGTGGTATTTTACCGAGTTGGTGATAAATAGGCATTTTTTGATTTTTTTACATTCTAAGGTAAAGATAAGAATTAGTGATTAACTATATGCCTTTTCCTTTGAGAGAAAGCTGTATATTATGATCCAATGCCCTTTGTGCTATTGGTGTCGTATAGGTATTTAATTCATCCATGGCCGATTGGATATTATTCTTATCTCGACCTTGAATTTTATCTTTTAGTTTTACAACATGTGTTTCAATAGATTCAATTTCTACTTTACTTAATATTTCTTTATTTTGAATGATAAATTTACCAGAGGCATGTATGACGTTATTGGCTTCATTGATTGCCTCAGTTAGCGATCTCAATTTCATATCTTCTTCTGCATTCTTTATAGAATCAATTAGCATGGTCGCCATTTCTTCTTCAGAAATTCCATAGGTAGATTTAATTTCGACAGTTGTTGCTGTGTTTGATCTCAATTCGCTAGCTTTCACGGTGAGGATACCATCAGCATCAAGAATGAATTGAATATCTATTTTGGGCATTCCTGCGGCCATCGGTGGTATATTTTTTAATATAAATTCACCTAATTTACGATTGTCTTTTACCATCTCTCTCTCCCCTTGAAAGACGGCAATTTTTAAGTTTTTCTGACCATCAATTGAGGTTGTGTATTGTCTACCTGCTTTTGATGGCACCTTATTATTACGTGGTATAATTGTGTCCATCAGACCACCGACAGTTTCGATACCTAATGATAAAGGTGTGATATCCAATAGTAATAAATCTTTTCTATTACCCGCTAGAATGTCTGCTTGTATTGCGGCTCCTTTGGCAACCACCTCGTCAGGATTTAGCTCATTGTAAGGTTCTTGATTAAATACTTCTGCAACCATGTCAAATACCAAAGGCACTCTTGTGCTTCCTCCTACCATAATCACTTTATCAATTTCTGCAATTGATACCCCTGCATCTTTAATTGCTTTCTTACAGCTATCAATAGTTCTTAAAACAAGTGGTTGAATTAGCCTGTTAAATGTAGACTTGGTTAATTCAAAATTGTAATCATTTATTGTATTTGAATATGTTTCAGAAGAGCTCAATTCTTTTTTTGCTTCTTCGGCCGCTATCCTAAACACTTGAGAAATGCTCTTATCTTTAAACAAAACCTCTTTATCCAATTGATTTTGTTCTATCCAATAATTTACAATTGCATTGTCAAAATCATCACCACCTAAATGGGTATCGCCATGTGTAGAAAGGACTTCAAATATTCCATTTTCTATTTGTAAAATCGAAATATCGAAAGTACCACCTCCAAGATCATATACTGCAACTTTCATCTGTTGATCTCTGTCTTGGCCAATTCCATATGCTAATGATGCTGCAGTAGGTTCGTTGACTATCCTTAATACATCAAGGCCTGCAAGTTTTCCGGCATCCCTAGTGGCTTGTCTTTGGCTATCATTAAAGTATGCTGGCACAGTAATGACAGCTGATGATATCTCTTGTCCTAGATGCTTTTCCCCATTTTCTTTAAGTCTTTTTAAAATAATGGCACTTAATTCAATGGGCGAATAGTATTTACCGTTAATGACTATTTTTACTAATGACTCGGTGTCTTCGTTTTCTACTATTTTATATCCAGTACTTAATTGATCACTGCCAATATCTATATAGGATTTACCTAATAATCGCTTGATGCTATATATTGTTCTAGAAGGGTCAGATATTAAATGATCTTTTGCTGAGTGACCTACTATAGGTTTGTCATTCTCGTCAAAATATATAACAGAAGGTACTATCGCATTATTAGAGTTATAGTCTTTAATTGTAATTGCATTTCCTTCGTCGTCTGCATAAGCGATTAGGCTATTAGTTGTACCTAGATCGATACCTACAATCACTTTTTTAATGGAAGAAGCATCCTTTTTAACTGCTCCACTTTTTATGTCTATGGCTATTTTCACGCTTACTTTTTATTTGATTTGGCAAAGGTAATCACTTAAAAGAAATGGAAGAATTAGATGGATTGTTTAGTAAGATTAAGACTTTTTTTAAATGTATAGCACTATTTTTGTTTAGGCTCTTCACTGCTAAACCTCGAAACAAGCAAAGCCACAAGTATAGTTAAGTATAATGGACCAGTAGTACTTAATATTATAGATAGTGATTGAGTGGCTGGACTTGATGGAGTAATGTCACCATACCCAAGGGTACTTAAAGTTGAAAAACTAAAATAAATAAACTTTGATGGGTCTTTTAGATTTAAAACAGTTAAATTGTTAAGAGAACCAGGTTGAAAATTTTCTATAAGCATATATGCAAATGCACCAATGACACCTATTAAGAGATAAACATTAACGGCTGCAAATAAAGCACCTGTTGAAACTTTTTCTGCTTTGACTAGCATTTTTAATTGAATAAAAGCCAAATAAGAATAGAAGAAAATGAAGATTAAAAAACTTAAATAGAAATCAATAGTAGCTGAATCTTTAAATACACCTATTTGGTTAATAGAAAGCACAATAAACCCCAATGCCATACCTGTATATAGCTGCTTAGCAGATTCTTGTATTATTGCTATTCCAATGAGTACTACAGCAGATCTAAATATAAAAGATACTTCTTGTTGATATAAAGAAGAATTAAAAAACCCAGGAATAAAAATCATTAAAATTAAAGCATAGAGAAGATACTTAAATCTTCTGGCTACAATACCATTGATTATAACAAAAGGTCTTGAAATTATTTTTTTCATTTGTTTTCCTATTCCTTTGTACTTGAATAAGTAATTTCTTAGTTTTTGAAGCGATTAATAACTACTTTACATTCTAGTAGTTTTAATCTTTTTTATACTGCTTTGGTTTTTTCTTAAAATGTCTTTTTTTATTTCCACCTTTATTTTTATCACCACCACTTTTGCTGTCTCTGCCTCTATAATTTGCTTTGTTGTTAGGATTCCAAATTGGACTCTCTCCTATCTCTGCAGGGATATTTTGTTTTACTATCTCCATTTCAATCAATTTTTCAATCTTTTGAAAGGTGTGCATATCTCTTTCATTAATAAAAGTTATGGCAACTCCTGTAGTCGATGCTCTTGCAGTACGACCAACTCTATGGACATAATCTTCTGCTTGTCTTGGCACATCGTAATTTATAACTAAGTTGATGTCTTTAATGTCGATACCTCTACTAATAACATCGGTACCAACTAATACTCTAATTCTTTCAGCTTTGAAGGCTCTTAATACTTCTTCTCTTTCTTCTTGTTCAAAATCTGAGGATATTGCTCCAACACCGTAGTTCTCTTTATTTAGGGCTTTTGTAACTTCTTTAACTTTATCTTTTGTAGAAGTAAATATTATTATTTTTGATAAATTGGGTTTGTCCTCCAAAAGTTTAGCAACTAGTTTGCTTTTGTGTGCATCATGCACAAGATAAGCTGCTTGAAGTACTCCTGCAGCAGGTTTAGACATTGCTAAATTTACTTGAGCCGGATTAGGGTTCATGATGGTTTGAATCAGTTTTCTAATCTTAGAAGGCATGGTAGCACTAAACATTAAATTTTGTCTTTCTTTCGGGAGAAAGCTCGCTATTTTTTCAATATCTTCCTTAAAACCCATATCCATCATCCTATCGGCTTCGTCTAATATAAAATGGGTTAGATTTTTAAAATTTACATATCCCATATTTAAGTGAGAAATTAGCTTGCCAGGTGTTGCTACTATAATGTCAGCTCCTTCAGTTAATGCTTTCTTTTGTTGATCCCAGTCACCCCCGCCGCCGCCGCCATAGACAGCGATTGAAAAAACACCTAAAAAGTAAGCTAATCCCTGCACTTGACGATCGATTTGGATTGCCAACTCTCGTGTTGGGCATACAATTAGGGCTTTGACTCCAGGTTTTTTATTTTGAGAGATTAAGTCTAATGTAGGAAGTAAAAATGCTGCGGTCTTACCAGTACCAGTTTGAGCACATGCTATCAAGTCCCGACCTTCCAAAATAATAGGTATTGCTTGTTCTTGCACAGGAGTAGCTTTTTCAAAATTCATGTGATCTAATGCTTCTAAAAGATCATCGTGTAAGCCAAGTTCTTTAAATGTCAAATTTTTATGTTTTAAATCTACTACAAAGATAACTTAATAAACTAATAATGAAGAAACTTAAAATCTAAACATACTTTCATTGAGTAATCTGTTGAAAATCAAGAAAACTATATTTTTTACTTACAACCGATTAAAGACTTGACAGTATTTATATCAATACGTC
>JBBKVK010000310.1:0-29494 GCA_037968395.1 Saprospiraceae bacterium
GCAGCTTGTCGAGTAAGCAACTCGGCCGCTTGGATCTTTACAGACATATCTGCTAATTTGAAGGAGATGGCTTGAAATTTAGAAATAGGTTTTCCAAATTGCTCTCTTTCTTTAGAGTATTGTACTGCAGCTTCATATGCTCCTTTGGCAATGCCTAATGAGAGTGCAGCAATACTTATTCTACCTCCATCTAACACCTTCATCGCTTGAATAAATCCATCTCCAACTTCCCCTAAGACTTGACTTTTATGAACTCTACAGTCATCAAAAATCATCTCAGCTGTTTCTGATGCTCTCATCCCAAGTTTGTTCTCTTTCTTTCCTGCTTTAAATCCGGGGGTAGTTCTTTCTACTATAAAAGCAGTAATCCCTCGACTATCCAATAATTCTCCAGTTCTAGCTAAGACAACTGCTACATTTCCAGAAATTCCATGAGTGATCCAGTTTTTAGCTCCGTTTATTACAAAATGGTCACCATCTTCTACTGCTACACATTTCATTCTCATTGCATCACTACCAGTGTTTGCTTCAGTTAATCCCCAAGCTCCAATCCACTCGCCGGATGCCAATTTAGGAAGATATTTTTTCTTTTGGTCTTCATTGGCAAAGGCTAGTATATGACCAGTACAAAGACTATTGTGTGCCGCTACTGATAATCCAATTGACCCACACACTTTAGAAATCTCAACAATTACAGAGATGTATTCTTGATATCCTAGTCCTATACCACCATATTGCTCAGGTACGAGTACTCCTAAAAAGCCTTGTTGTCCTAATTCATGCATTAAATCTACTGGAAAATGTTGGCTTTCATCCCACTCCATTAAGTTTGGTTTGATTTTAGTATGAGCAAATTCTTTTGCCATTTGCTCTATCATTTCAAGATTTTCAATTGCTGCTGTTGTCATGTTTTATTGTCTCTATGTTTAGATATCGATACGAGTGCAAAGTAAATAAGAATAAGATACTTTATACAATCACTAGATAAGAAAGTTGTCTTGAAATTTCAAAAATTAACTGATTCAACAATTATTTTCTCTTTTTAGCTCTCTTTTTGGCACTCATTTTAGCAAGAGGATTAAAATCTAGGCATAGTTGTACCCAATGGTCCATATCTTCTTGCATATCAAATCCTTCTGCTTCTATAAATGCATATCCTTTGAGTGGACGTCCTGTGAATTCCATAGGCAAAACATGTTTTTCATTTATTACTTGACTTAAAGTGTCTTCCCCAATTCTAACCATTAGCAAATTTTGCCCATCCGCCTTAGATTGCATCAACCCAACACACATCTTGTCATCCACCATGATACACAACCCTCCCATCATTTTTCGTTCATCAAATGAGACACCCTTGCCTTTTAGCGTCCCCCTTACTCTATCTGCTTGATATTCGTCGTATGCCATCTTAATTTATATTCTAACTTGTTGAATTTAGTCTCCTTAAAGACTATCTACAAATATAAAATATTATTTAACAATGACCATTAGGATAATGTATATAGAAAATCGTTGCAATACTGTATTTGGATAAACTAAGGGCTAGAACTCCAATAATCGGTTTATACAAATAAACACAATGAAACTGATTTCAGATTAATAAATTCGACTAATAATTTCTAGAAGTATTTCATTTAGAATGCTATAGTATAAACTACTCATGTAAAAAAAATGACATTCCAAATACCCAATCTGAAAAAAGAAGCTAATAAATCACTAATTTTGTGCTGTGAACCTATATATTAAGATAATTACCCTCCTCTTTTTCAATTCATTTGTCTATGGACAGATGTGTGACAAACCATTTGCTATCAGTTTTGCCGATAGAAGCCAAGATAGTATTAAAGTAAAATGGTTAAGTACATCTGGACAAAACATTAATGGGCATCAAATTGCTTACGGAGTTAGAGGAACAAGTGTCGACAATGCTCTAAAGTCTGATACATTTTCACAAAAGAATTTTATTATAAAAAACCTTAAACCTTCCACTCAATATATACTTTTTGTAAGGACAATTTGTAACGACTCAATTAATAGTGGTTGGAATGGACCATTTTCGTTTACAACATACTTGAGTAATCCAACTTTATGCGGAACCGAAATATTTTTGAAAGACGAAAATTGCAATTCTGGTGGTGAGACTTTTTTTATTGATGTCAAAGAGGAAGGTATTCTTGGATCGTCTATATTTTTAGAATCCATAGATTTTATAATGGAACATCCCTGGCTTGCAGATATGGAGATCATCATTGAAAATCCAGCTGGATCACAAGCCGTACTTAGCCAATTTAATGGAGCTGCGCAAAATAATTTTGGAATTGTCAACCTAAATTGTGATACATTAACTCGATTTTCTTCCAATGCCTGTATTTCTATTGCTGAAGGTAATGCACCTTTTGCAGGTGTCTACTCGCCTATCACCAGTCTTATAAATTTAAATGATGGGACACAAGCAAAAGGATTGTGGAAAATTCACTTTTGTGATAGATCATTAGACGACAAAGGCGTCCTTCGATACATACTCCTCAATCTGACTCCACAACTCTGTGAACCTATTGTTGACTTTTATATTTCTGATATTGGAGGAACAAGTGCCATGATCAATTGGACGCCACCTTTTAATTGTGAAAGTCTAAAAATGGAATATGGTAAAAAAGGGTTTCAACAAGGAATGGGTCAAGGAATTACAAAACAAGTAAATTGTAAAAAAGGCAAGCTTCTTATAAGTGGTCTTGATCCCACGACGGAATACGATTTTTATTTGCTTGGCGATTGTATTACTAGTTTAGCCGCCCCATCATGTAAATCTTCATTTACAACTTCTTGTGGTGATCAAAAGTACACTACTAGTTTTGATAATTTGAACACTTGCCAAAACAGTTGTGCTATAGAATGTAAAATTTCTGATGTTTGGTCCAATAGCTTTGGTACTGAAATTGATTGGCTGATTTGGTCAGGGCCTACAGATACTAAAAACACTGGCCCGCTATACGATGTAAATAGAATAGGTAATTATGTTTATGTAGAATCAAGTCCTTCTATTTGTGGAGTAAACAAAACAGCTTATCTAGAATCAGATTGTATTCACTTAGCAAAAGACACAAATTGTGGCATGGGATTTTATTACCATATGACAGGGTCTAATCAAGGTCGTCTTTCTTTAGAAATTTCAATAGATGAAGGTGAACAATGGACAGAGTTATTCAAAGTTAACTCAAGTGAAGATTGGGTTTTAGCTCAAATACCTTTAGATCTTTATAGTGGTCGAAGCGTTTATTTTAGATTTATTGGCACAACAGGAGAAGGTGTTGAAGGAGATATTGCAATAGATCAAATTATGTTTTATGGAGTAACGACTTTTGGTGAAAGGGAATACTTTTTAGACAAAGACAAAGATGGGTTTGGTATTAAAGACTCGTCGATAATGCTTTGCGGAGAGATACCTGAAGGTTACTCGATAGAATCCGGAGATTGCAACGATCTAAATCCAAATATCAACCCAGGCATGTCCGAGGTTGGATGTAATGGCACAGATGAAAACTGTAATGGACTTGATGATGACAATCCTGCCCCGCCAAACTATAGCATCCAAGAATTAAAAAATGAGACCTGTTTTGGGCTAAAAGATGGAAAACTAGTTATAAATATTGATGGAGACTCAAACCCATATACAGTAAAATGGAATACCGATTCGATAGGGAATTCTTTAACAAATATTGGAGCTGGGTTTTATCGAGCGACGATCACTGATGCTTCTTCTTGTGCCATTGTTACTCCATTTATTGAAGTGAAAGCTGAAAGTAAAATGGAAATAGAAGTAGTAAGAATATTGAACTCTACTTGTACAGGAAGACGTGATGGAGAAATTGTAATAAAACCAACAGGCGGTGTAAAACCTTATACATATAAGTGGAATATCAACCAAATCCAAGCAACAATCATCGGATTAATTGAAGGAGATTATCGAGTCACAATTACTGATGCCGAAGGCTGCACCAAGACCCATGGACCAATCCATATTGGAGTTGATAAACCTTTAAATATTGGGACTGCAATTCACAATAATGTTAGTTGTAATGGGTATAATGATGGTAAGCTTGTATTAAATGTTACAAATGGTGTTTTACCTTATAAATATCTCTGGTATAATGGCAACAATACCAATACATTAGAAAACCTACCTCCAGGTGAATATACAGCTACAGTAACCGATAAGATAGGTTGTGAAGCAACTTACTTAGGGATAGTAAATGAACCTAAAAAATTAAAACAGATCTTACTCAATATTGAAACGATCAAATGCAACGGAGATAGAAATGGGAAGATAAAAACCAGCACTATTGGTGGTGTTCCTCCTTATACATACCAATGGTCGAATGGTCTAAAATCGGATGATATTTTTGACCTTCCAAGCGGAGCATATACACTAGATGTATTTGACAACAACGGGTGTGAAACCAGTTTAGATACAATATACCTCACTGAACCGTCTCCACTGACGCTAACCGTTGATTCACTTAAGTCAGCTACTTGTAGGAAAAGTAGAGACGCAGCCATTTATCTTTCAATGGAGGGAGGAGTTAAACCATATGAATATTTTTGGAGAAGATTAGAGGCAGATACTCTTTCAATAGATGGGATCCTTGCAGGGAACTATGGATTTACCGGAGTTGATGAGAATGAATGCAAAGTAAGCTTGGCAGGAATAGACATCCAGTATGGCAACCAAACTTCTCTTATTACTTTAGAAACACTAAAACCATATGATTGTCCCAATGTAAACGACGGTCAGCTACTCGCAACAATAGAAAAAGCCACTTTCCCAGTTAATTACAATTGGAATAATGGAGAAAATAGAAACAGTGACAAATTAGTTGATACTCTAAAAAACTTAGGTCCTGGATCGTATAAATTAACAATTACAGATGCCGAAGGTTGTGTGTCCCAGTCATCTCTGATCCAGTTTGAACCTATAGAATCCTTTTCTCATGTAGTAACCACATTTATCCCTAATAATTGTAAGTATGATTCTAGTGGTATTATTGGTATAGATGTCAAAGGTGGTTCAGGGTCTTATACTAGAAAATGGTCAAATGGAAAATCTACACCAGCAATAGGAAAACTACCAAATGGCAATTATAGTCTTATTACAAATGATGCTAATAATTGTTTGTACAGTATTAATGATATCCAAATGTACAGTCTTTCTAATATTGAAATAGAAGCAGAAATAATTAATACTACTGGTGATTTAAAAAATGGGTCAATAAAAATCATTCCTAGTTTGGGGATTCCATCATATACTGTCACTTGGATGCCAGATACATTATCAGGATTCGAAATAATCAACTTAGAAAAAGGATTTTATCGAGCTAGAATTAAAGATGATTTAGGTTGTCTGATAGATACTTTATTTTTTGTAGATCTAAATACCAGCTCACTTGATGATAATGAAGGCAACTATTTAATGATCTTTCCTAACCCAGCTAAAGACTATCTACACATACACTCAGACTTAGAAATAGAAAGTATAGAAATAATTTCCATCGACGGTAGACACGTAAAAGTTCACCCTTATTCCTCTCCAGATATTTTAATAAATGATTTAATGTCAGGATTATACATCCTCAACATTCATTTGGCAAATGGAGGACTTTTAAGAGAAAAATTAGTTATTAAGCAATAGTTTCTATGTATTCAATTTTATACCTCTACAAATCTTTCTTTTAGTTCTGGTGTAGGGATCATGCATTCTTGAGTTTTGCCAAACCATTTATATCTTGAGTCCGCAACCCAATCATATACAATATCTCTCATGAATTTAGGAATTATATAACCTAAGGCAATCAATTTAAAAGGATATCCCAATTGAGAGGCAATATATAATACAGCAGTGCTCTTAGTCAATAATAAATCTCCATTTTTTACGATTATAGACTTCATTTTCTCCTGATTACTTAAACGGCTTCTAATCTCTTTACCAAATGAAGACTGTAAACTTGAAAACTTGAATTTGTCTTCATGATCGTGTTTGATAATAAATCGCACCGCACCATTACAAAGGTTGCATACTCCATCAAAAAATACAATTGCTCTGACTTCATCCATAATATGTAAACCCATTTTAGTTAAAAATGATTATAAATGCCATCAATTATTTTAACAGAAGTATAACAAGCTTTTAGCAAGCGATTGTATAATCAACACCGTTATTACATCTATTGAAGAATATATAATACTATCAATTTGCTATTTCATCCAAAAAAGACAGCAACTACGATTAGTTTTAATATTTTTGCAGCTAATTACTAAAATTACAAACATTGAAGTTATTAAAAATATTTGCTATTTGCATATTCGTAGTTCTAACAATGAATGTTAGTGCACAATCTATAGGCATCCGAGCTGGATTGAATTATTCTACTTTTTCTGGGCCGTTGGAACAAGGTGAAACTTACAAATACAGTGACGGTTTCCATTTTGGATTTAATTACGGTTATAAGTTTACTAATAAATTTATGTTGAGAGCAGAGTTACTATATACTCAAATCGGTTCACAAAAAAACTATAAAGGTCTTGGATACTATAAGATATACCCAACAGATGGAAGTGCTACAATCTACGAAGTTGGCAATGTAGAAATGGAATTAAATGTATCAAATGCATACATAAATGTTCCCATCGTTGCAGCTTTTCAATTATCGAAAAAATTTGAGATATTTGGTGGAGCAAGTATCAACTTTTTGGTTAACCCAATTGCAAGAGGAAATGTGATTTTCACTTCAGCATCTAGACCTGATGAAATAAAATTTAGACAATCTTTGGATTATAAATATTACCAAGATGAGGCGAAACAAGGTAGATTCTCAAATACGAATATTGCTATTTTAATAGAAGGAGAAAGAGAAGATTTACCAAGATTTGCTGGTGCTTATTATCAATATACAGATGTTCAGAAAGTTGCCTCTATTTACAATTGGTTGGATGCCAGTTTGGTTGGAGGAGTAAATTACTTCTTTAATAAAGGTTTTTATGCTGGATTAACGTTTAACTATGGACTTATGGACGTTACAGAAAACACAATGGACGTATCACTAAGAGAACTTCAACCAGATAATAAGTTTATCTACCGAGATGATAAGGACTTAAATATTTCTGCCCAGTTATCAGTAGGATTCAGATTTTAATGTCCTGTTTTATATAATTATAATAGAACAATGGGCCAATCGTCTAGTTAATAAGTGTAATTAGATTTGAATTCTTGTATTTTTGCAAAAAAGCATTACATGATTAATATTGCACTCATTGCTCATGATGGTAAAAAACCAGAGATGGTTTCGTTTGTCATCAAAAATAAAAAATTTTTAGAAAACACTAAAATATTTGCCACAGGTACCACAGGTGGACACATAGAAAAGGAAGGATTTAAAGTAGTAAGACTATTAAGTGGGCCCCTCGGAGGTGATGCACAAATAGCAGCCATGATTGCCACTAAAGACATCGATTTAGTAATATTTTTTAGAGATCCCATGGACAAACATCCCCATGAGCCAGATGTACAAATGTTGATGCGACTATGTGATGTCCATAACGTTCCCCTAGCTACCAATCCAAAATCAGCATTTTATATCCTTCATGGTATTGATGCAGTATTAAATGAAGCAATAGTTTAAGTAGTACTCTTAGTATATGACTAACCAAGATTTTAAAAATATGGTGGATACCATTCCTCACCTCCCAGGTGTATATAGATACTTGGATGCAGAGGGTAAAATCTTGTATGTCGGCAAAGCAAAAGATTTAAGAAAAAGGCTTAGCAATTATTTTGGTGAGAAAAAAAACATGGCTTATAAAACAAGGGTCTTAACCAAAAACGCTTCCAATATAGAGTTTACCATTGTAGATTCGGAGCATGATGCTCTATTGATGGAAAACACTTTTATTAAGAAATTCCAACCACGATATAATGTAAGTTTAAAAGACGGAAAATCGTACACTTATATTTGTATTAAAAAAGAGCGATTCCCTAGAGTTTTTTTTACTAGAAATGTGATCCGAGATGGATCAACTTATTTTGGCCCTTATACAAGTAAAGGTAGATTAAACATTATAATGAAATTGCTAAAAAAAATGTTTCCTCTAAGGACATGTAACCTCAATCTAAGTGATAAAAATATTGAAGAAGGAAAATTTAAAGTGTGCCTTGAGTACCATATCAAAAACTGTATGGGACCATGTATCGGAGCAGAAGCTCAAGAAGAATATGATGAAAAGATAGATCAAGTTCGCAATATTCTAAAAGGAAATTTTGGTCAGGTCAAAGACTATATGAAGACCACAATGGAGCGGCATGTAGAAAGCCTAGAATTTGAAAAAGCCCAATCTCTATTAGAAAGACTTTCCGTATTTGAAGACTACCATGCTAAGTCAACTGTGGTTAGCCACACCATCCAAGACCTTGATATATTTACCATACGAAGTGATGAAAAACTAGCTTATGTAAGCTATCTAAAAGTAGTGAATGGAGCACTAATAAATACCGACACTCTAGAATTTGAAAAAAACTTAGACGAAGACGAAGGAGATATCTTATCATTTGCCATCCCAGCAATCCGTGAAAAATACAACAGTATTGCTCCAGAAATAGCAGTTCCTTTTGAAGTAGTTGTAGAAAAAGAAATCTTAGTCACAGTCCCACAAAGAGGAGACAAAAGAAAACTGTTAGAATTATCTGCAAAAAACCTTGACTACTTCTTGTCACAAAAGAGACGCCAAGAGTTAAACAATCAACATAAACAAACTCCTTCTGATAGAATACTAACCACATTACAAAGTGATCTACAAATGAACGAACTCCCGTTTCATATTGAATGCTTTGACAACTCTAATATTCAGGGGACTAATCCTGTGGCAAGTTGTGTAGTATTTAAAAATGGAAAACCTTCAAAAAAAGACTACCGTCACTTTAAGATCAAAACGGTAGTAGGTCCTGATGATTTTGCCTCTATGAAAGAGATCGTGTATCGCCGATACAAACGGATGCTTGATGAAGGGGCTACTTTGCCTCAACTTATCATTATAGATGGTGGTAAAGGGCAACTATCAAGTTCTGTAGAAAGTCTTGTAAAATTGGACATATTAGATAAAGTAGTTATCGTTGGCATTGCCAAAAAGTTAGAAGAAATTTTCTTTCCAGGAGATTCTATACCACTATATATTAATAAAAAATCAGAGTCCTTAAAGCTAATTCAACATTGTAGAAATGAAGCCCATAGGTTTGCAATTACATTTCACAGACAGCTCAGGTCAAAGGCAATGATCACCACAGAACTCACAGATATCCCAGGAGTTGGTGGTAAAACAGCCGAAAAATTGCTTACAGTGTTTGGCTCAATTAAAAATCTTAGGACTAAGACTCTAGAAACCATAGGGTCTGAAATTGGGCAAGCCGCTGCAAAAAAAGTGTGGGATTATCTTCAGGGTCAGGTTGGGGATGAAGAGGAATGATCTTTATTTGATCTTCCTTTTATTTTCCACAGTAATCACAGAACCCTCCGCCAACATTACCGAACTGGGTTCTAATACATCTAACAATGCGAAATCTGAACCATAATTTGCAGTAAAGTCAACGTTAATATCGTAAGATTCTACTTTATATTGTTGCCATTTTGGATGTGTTACTTCATATTCATTAGAAGTAACATCATTTACTTTAGCATATCCCCAATAGTGCTCTGTAATAAATTCAGTCTCACTATTTTCTTCAATCTTAATTGATTCAAGATCTGTCACCACTTTTATACTATGCCATTGGTTGTTCTTTTTCCATTCATATTGTACTATTCTATTATCTTTTGTTTCCCTCCATTCATGCCTCATTGGCAAAGTTTCATAATGTTCCTTATAAATAGTATTTGCGACAAAAGTTAAAGCTGCTTTGGGCACTATTTCTTTGATAAAAACTACTCCTCTTTTATAAGTCTCATTTTCAAGTCGTTTAACATAAAACCTAAGATTCACTTCTTCAAAATTAGTGTGAAATGGAACCGGTATTCCTAACAACTTAGTATTAACAAACATAAATCCAACTAAACTTACATAACAGTTGCCTTCCCATAAATCTAATTCAGTACCAAATGGAACATACTTTTTTAATATATTAGGCTCTATTACATAGTTAACCATTGCAAGTTTTCGCCATTCAGCATTTAAGAAGCTCATCTAAATTTCTTTTGAATAAATGTAAGAATTATTTGACAACAAAGTCAAATAATTCTCTGCTATTCTAAGAAAGTCCATTAAACAACAAAGCAGCCAACAAACTAACTAATTCATCCACTAGCTAATTCTTAACAAAATGTTTAAAACTAATAAGGTTGAAAAAATCTTATTTTCATCAACTTAAATATCTTTGTCCTCCGCATGAGATTAAAGAGCCTATATATCAAAGGATTTAAGAGTTTCGCAAATGAAACTGTCATTCACTTCAATGAAGATGTCATTGGTGTGGTAGGTCCTAATGGGTCTGGTAAATCTAATATCGTCGATGCGATAAGATGGGTACTTGGAGAACAAAAAAGTAAAGAGCTTAGATTAGAAAGCATGAGTGATGTCATTTTTAATGGCACAAAGACTCGAAAAGAAGCTCCAACTGCAACAGTGGAATTGACTTTTGAAAACGATAAAAATATTGTTGGTACGGAATACAATTCCATCGCAATCTCAAGAACACTTTTTAGAAGTGGCGAAAGTGAGTACCGACTCAATAATGTTGCTTGTAGGCTCAAAGATATCACTACCCTATTTATGGATACAGGTATCGGATCCAACTCTTATGCAATCATCGCATTAGGTATGGTTGATGACATTTTGGACAATAAAGACAATGCTCGTCGCAAGATGTTTGAACAGGCTGCTGGTATTTCTAAATATAAAAAAAGAAAAAAAGAAACTCTCAGTAAACTAAATGCTACTGCCGCTGATTTAGATCGTATTAATGATTTGCTTTTTGAGATAGAAGGCAACATGAAGACTTTAGAAAAACAAGCTAAGAGGACTAAAAAGTACTTTGAAATAAAAGACCACTACAAAGAAATAGCTGTAAACTTAGCTTCACGTTCGATCACCAGTTTGAAAGAAGAATATAAACTACTCAATAAAAAAGTAACATCAGAACAAGATACATATCAAAAACTGACAGCTGCTCATGCTAAAAAAGAAGCAGAAGTAGAAAAAGAAAAAAAGAAAAACCTTGATAAAGAACTTGCCCTTACAGAAAAGCAAAAAGCGCTCGGCAAGTTAGTCGCTGAGTTAAGATCATCAGAAAATGATAAAGATTTATTGCAACAGCGCATCGAGTTTAAATATTCTAACATACAAGATGTACAAGTATCTATAGAAAGTAGTGATCAAAATATAAAGTCGCTTAGAGACGATTTGCATCTTGTAGAACAGAAAGTTACTGAAGAAAAAAGTAGAGCGATCATCTTAGAAGAAGATTTAGAGATTTTATCAAAATCTTATGAACAGATAAAATCTATGCAAGATGAGGCCAAGCAACTGACTGATGCTAAAACTACCGAATTAAAGGCTCTTCAAGAAAAGACATACGAAAACGATAAGAAGTATGCGATTGCTCAAAACACTATAGATACACTTATAAGTGAATCAAATCGTACTAAGGAACAAATATCTGCTTCTAAATCAGAACATCAATCATTACTACAAACAGAAAAGGAAATAGAGCAACAAGCCAACCTTAAATCTTTGGAACTTGAGACTATAAAATCAGAAGAGTCTACTAGAAAAGATAAAATCACCGTACTAGAAGAATTAAGGGACCAAACTCAAGAAGAAGTCAATAGAATCAATAGAATCTTAGATTCAAAACAAAATGAATACGACCTTTTAAAAAGTATGGTCGAAAATTTTGAAGGATTTCCAGAGTCAATAAAATTTCTTGCCAATAATTGGAGGAAAGACATACCGATTCTATCTGATCTATTAGATGTCCAAGAAGATTACAAATCTATTATTGAGCAATACTTAGAGCCATATCTAAATTATTATATAGTTCAAAGTTTAGTTCAAGCTAAGGAAGCTATTCGGTTATTAAGCGGTTCACAAAAAGGAAAAGCCAATTTTTTCCTATTGGATGATCTTCCTAAAGTAGATTTAGAATCCAAAAAGATTGACCGTACTATACCTGCTTTAGATGCTATAAAAGTAGACCTTCAATATCAAGGACTGTTAAACTACCTTCTGAAAGATGCTTATATTTTTGATGGGGAAATTGACGATTTTATAATAGATCCTGTATACAAACAAAAAGTATTCCTGTCTAAAGCAGGGACCTTTATCAAAACACATTCCACTATCTCTGGAGGCTCAGTTGGGTTATTTGAAGGAAAGAAAATAGGAAGAAAGAAGAATCTTGAAAAAATTCAAGAAGCTATTCATAAGAATGAAGCAATAAAGGCAAAATCATTTGCTCAACTTGAAAAAACAAAACAAGATTTAGCTACAATCAAACAAGCTAACCTTACTAATAATATTGAAAAGATTAATCAAGAACTTAATAATATTTTAAGAGAGAAAGTTAAGATTACATCTGCTGTTGATAATATTAGAAGAATCAATGAAGAAAGATTATTGAAAGTAGAAAACAATGAAAAAACTGTAATTTCTTTAACCCTAGACTTAAGTACTTTCGAAACAACAAAATTAGTTTTACAGTCAGAAAGAATACTAATCGAAACCAATTTTAGCAATGATGGTGGAGACTTAGACAGTCTTAATGAAGAGATGAGGGTTGCGTCAGAATCGTACAACAATGCGAATATCAATCTGATAAAACAACAGAATCTAATTCAAAACTTTATTAAAGATTTTGATTATAAAAATTCTAGAATTAAGGAGTTGACTCTCAAAATTAAAGAAGAAACCTATAAATTAGAAGCAGATAAAAAAGACCTGATAAACAGTAAAGAACAATTAACTTTATTGGAAATCAAACTCACTAAACTCTACCAAGAGAAAAGTGGATTCCAAGGCAATCTTACCACTGCTGAACAAGAATATTACAAAGCTAGAAATGCCATAAGTGTATTAGAAGAGGAAGTAAAAGTAATCAATAGAAATCTGAATCAAAAACAAGTCGAAATCAATAATATTAAAGACAAATTTAATGATGTACGGTTTAAAATATCAGCTGTTGGTGAAAGACTTAAAATTGAATTTGATATAAATATCAATGATATTATAAATGAAGAAGTAGAAGAAACTACTCCTTTAGAAGAGCTAAACGAAACTGTAGAAAAATTGAAATTCAAGTTGGCAAACTACGGTGAAATAAATCCTCTAGCACTTGAGGCTTATGAAGAGATCAAGGGCAGATATGACAATATTATAACTCAAAGAGTAGATATATTAGATGCAAAAGAATCGTTGCTTATTACCATGAAAGAGATTGAGACAACGGCGACAGCTCAATTTATGGAGTCCTTTGCTTTGGTTAGAGAAAACTTTATAATGGTTTTCAGAAGTCTATTCACAGAAGATGACAATTGTGATTTGATTCTTGTGGATCCTTCTAATCCATTAGATTCTGATATAGAAATAATAGCGAAACCAAAGGGCAAAAAGCCAAAATCATTATCACAACTATCTGGAGGCGAAAAAACATTGACAGCTACGGCGCTTCTGTTTGCTTTGTATTTATTAAAGCCTGCTCCATTCTGTATATTTGATGAGGTAGATGCTCCATTGGATGATGCCAACATTCAAAAGTTTAATAAAATTATAAAGAAATTCTCTAAAGAATCACAGTTTATCATAGTCACACATAATAAGGCTACTATGTCTGCTGTTGACGTACTTTATGGTGTTTATATGCAAGAGACGGGCGTCAGTGGAGTTACACCAGTAGATTTCCGAGTATTAAAAGAACAGCCTATGTACGAACAATTTAACTAAAGCATGAATTTCTTAGCCCATACATATCTTTCTTGTAGTGACGAAAATCTATTGTTGGGCAATGTATTAGCAGACTTTATTAAAAACAAAGAAATTGCTGCCTTACCAACAGACTATCATTTAGGCATCGATTTGCACCGTAAGATAGATTCTTTTACCGATGCTCATCCTGCAGTACTGGAGGTTAATAAATATTTTCACAAAGTGCATCATAAATATTCCCCTGTTGTTACAGATATATTATTTGACTATGTGCTAGCTAATAATTGGTCTAAATATTCAGGAGAAAATCTAAAAGACTTCACACAAAATATTTATGACATACTACTCAAACACCAAAACCATTTCCCAGAGAGAAAAAAGAGATCGATTCTTAATATGATCCATAATGATTTCTTGATGAATTACACTAATATTGATGGCCTGAAATTTACTTTTGAACACATGGATAAAAGGACAAAATTTAAAGCAAATTTCATCCAATCTTTAGACAATCTAGAAGAAACTTATCCACATCTAGAGTCTGCATTTAATGCTTTCTTTCCAGAACTCATCAATGAAGTAGATAACTACTGTAATTGCTAGATTATCTTAACGCTTTACAGTAACATTGCATCTTAGGTCTAGGTCTATCCATTGTGAATACATCAATAGCCTTTTTATGCCTTTTACCCA
Organism: Saprospiraceae bacterium; assembly: GCA_037968395.1. Taxonomy (GTDB): domain Bacteria; phylum Bacteroidota; class Bacteroidia; order Chitinophagales; family Saprospiraceae; genus JADKBO01. The sequence goes on from JBBKVK010000310.1 coordinate 14,650, forward strand.
TCTTATCCATTACTTTATAAACGCCTTCATAGTCACATCCATAAAGCAATATATGTGTATTTAGCGGGTACAATTCTAACAAATCTCTTGACACCGCAACAAACGGCTCTTCAATAGCAGTAGTATAGTCTCCAGTTGCCGTCTTACCTGTAAGGTTATAATATGTGACATCATACAGGGGATCTAAAGGTTCAAATGATGCACTTATCAACATTGTACATAAAAATATAAATACCAAACCTAAATGCCTCATAATCTGTAATATTTAAGGGTCTTTTATAACTTGTATTAAAACGATTAAATATACATTTTTATTAGTGATCAAATAAATTACAAATATTATTCAAGCACTAGACTATATGAGCAGACATATCCAATTTTAGAATCAGTACTAATGTCTTAATTGTTGCTTTTTAGTATAAAAAAAGCCCACTCAAACAAGTAGGCTTCTAAATTAATGTTCACTTTGGGGGGGTGTATTTCCTATTACACTAGATTCTCTTTCGCCATCTGTATGGCAATGGCTAGCAATATTATTCCAAATACTTTCCTTAAGGTCTCTGTGACTTGAGGTGGAGTATTCTTTGATAACCATGTCGAACTCTTAAGAATAGCATAGATAATAATCAAATTAATAACTATTCCTCCTAGGATATTCATAGTATCAAATTCTGCCTTCAAAGACAAAATCGTAGTCAATGTCCCTGCTCCAGCTAACAGAGGGAAGGCTAAAGGCACTATACTCCCTGATCCACCCTGGTCGTGTTGATCTCTGAATAACCTTATTCCCAAGATCATTTCTAATGCGATAAACAACAAGATCATCGACCCTGCTAAAGCAAATGACGATACATCAATGCCAAATAATGACAAAAATGCTGTGCCAAATAATAAGAAAGAAATCATCAATGCTCCTGCAGTAATGGTGGCAAGAGAAGGTTTGATGACCACACCTTTGTTCTTCATATCAATAATGATTGGTAAGTTACCAAACATATCAATTACTGAAAATAAAATCGTACTCACTGATAATACAGCTGCTACACTCATTTTTATTAAATTTTGTAAGTTTTATAATTTTACTATTATATTGAAACCATCAATACTTTAATTATGACGCAAATTTCTTACTTTAAGTACAATATTTCAACTATTTTAAACTTACAGAGTCATATTAACTCAATATATCAATTTAAAAACTAATTTTGTGTAATTAACAGCTTAATATTATGCTTAAAAATCAAATTGACCCAATAGACATTAGAATTTTGTCAGAATTAACATATGATGCAGAAATACCATTTGTCAAGCTTGCCGAAAAGCTAAATGTATCTAATACTTTGGTACATCAGAGGGTAAAAAAAATGAAAGAAAATGGCATCATTAAAAAAGCTACTTATCAAGTCGACCCTTACCTTCTTGGATACCAGACTACTGCCTATACGCAGATTCGATTGTCCAATAACATTCTCCATATAGAGATCGAGCTACAACTAGCCGAAATAGATGAAATAGTAGAATGTGTTAATATCTCTGGCCCTTATGCCATTCAAGTCAAAATATTAGCTAAAAACAATAGGCATCTTAGAGACATCATCTATGATAGAATCTTGAAAATATCAGGCGTTGAGGACACTAATTCTACCTTCTCTTTTGAAACTGCTTTTTCAAGAGGAGTACCGGTTACTAAAATATTGAGTTCGGAAGATTAGCTTTTTATACTACATTCTATCAATCTGTTGACTGCCAACCAAAGTCAGAGTGTTATGGTATTAGTTATAGTATAAATCAATCGCTGATAAGTTGAAATTCATTTTCTCTTAATTTTGATTTATATTTTTGGGTTACACTTTCCTGCTTCATGATTTTAAAAACCACTACTTCTTCGTCTCGTTCTAGAATAAATCTCCCGTTGCAAAAGCCATTAACTCAAATATTCTAAAAAAAATCTACTTATTTTAAATTTTAACGATTATTTTACACACCTGACTATCAATGGATTAAATCAATTTAAATGTTTTTGTTACGTATACTTACGTATCTATACGTAAGTAAAGGTATATTAAACGAATTAAGCTTTCAACCCATCTCATCTTTGCAATGTCAACAGTGACAAACAAACAATTTTGATTTATTATTTACACTAACCCGCCTTGTATAATATTATATAAAACATATTACATAGGCACAAAACTTTTTAAAATGAAAGCTTTAAGAAACTCAGTACAGCTAATTGGAAACACAGGAAAATCTGTAGAATTAAAAACATTTGATAGCGGATCAAAAAAAGCATCAGTGTCTTTTGCTACTACTGATTATTACAAAAACACAAAAGGAGAACTAGTTACACAGACGCAATGGCATAATCTTGTGGCTTGGGGACGAAATGCAGAATTACTTACTAAGGTAGTAGAAGTAGGTGACCAACTTATCATCAAAGGAAGCATCAATTACAGATCGTATGATGACAGCAATGGTGTCACAAAATACATTACAGAAATACTTGTAGATGAATTCTTAAAGACAACTAAGGACTCAAATTCAACAAAAACAAAAGCTCCTAAAGCAGCAGCTAAGACTAGTAAGAAAGAAGCAGTATTACCTTTCTAATCAAATCTTAATTCTTCCCGAGGATTAGAACTATTTATCTATTATCATGTCGATCGATACTTCTTTTTCTCTATTTTTAAAACCTATTATTATACAGTATCAATTTTTTTTAAATTATCACAGTCATAGAATCTCTGTGAGCTTAAAACGTATTATTATGTTATCTATAAAAAATCAAGTCCAACTAATTGGCAACACTGGCAAAGATGTCGAATTATCTAGTTTTGAAAGTGGCTCCAAAAAAGCATCAGTATCTTTTGCTACATCAGATTATTATAAAAACTCTAATGGAGAGGCAATCACTAATACTCAATGGCACAACTTAGTCGCCTGGGGTAAAACTGCGGAATTTCTAGCTAAGTCGGTAAACAAAGGAGACTCATTAATTGTAAAAGGCAGTATTAATTACAGAACTTATGAAGACAAAACTGGCAATACAAGATATATTACTGAAATCTTGGTAGATCAATTTATGAAAACCACTAAAGAACCTAAGCCAGAAACAAGTGTGTCTCAACCCAAAATTCTGGCTAATTAGGATTTACCCCTCTTTATGCAGTAGGGGTTCATATCTCAAATACCTTTATTTTTTTGACCTCAAAGAGGCTACCTTACCAAAGGTGGTCTCTTTTAAATTTGACGTCGTTTGTTAAGTTAGAGCGATTCTTCAAAACAAATATCACTTCCCTATTGACAATGTCAATTCATTATGTCTATATTTACGTCTAATTAATGACGAATTACATGACATAAACTGATTATGTACGATAGAGCAATACTTCATATGGACCTAGACTCTTTTTTTGTCTCGGTAGAATGCCTTAAAAATAGCGATTTCATAGGCAAACCATTACTAATTGGAGGCACAAGTAACCGAGGTGTCGTAGCTTCATGCAGTTATGAGGCCCGTCGTTTTGGTGTACATTCTGCCATGCCAATGAAAATGGCTCTACGCTTATGTCCTCAAGCCATCATCCTCAAAGGCGATATGGATAGTTACTCTAAGTACTCCCAGTTAGTCACAGATATCATCCAAGACGAGTCTCCACTTTATGAAAAAGCATCCATAGACGAATTTTATCTAGATCTTACTGGTATGGACAAGCATTTTGGATGCTTTAAATGGTCTAATGAATTGCGGAATAAGGTAATCGACGAATCTGGACTCCCTATTTCATTTGGGCTTTCTATAAACAAGCTTGTCTCTAAAGTAGGCACTGGAGAGGCCAAACCCAATGGCGCCAAGCAAATAAATCAAGGCACAGAAAAGTCTTTTTTAGCCCCTCTCCCTGTTGGCAAAATACCCGGTGTAGGTAAGGAAATGCAGAAGAAGCTCAGCTTTATGGGCGTAAAAACAATCAGCATCCTCAGCGAGATCCCTCCAAAGCTACTGATTAGAGAATTTGGCAAAACAGGTCAAAACCTATGGGAAAGTGCCAATGCCATCGATCGCAGACCAGTAGTCCCATATACCGAACAAAAATCGATGAGCAAAGAACGAACATTTACCGAAGACTCCTTAGACCTCCGAATGATGAAAAGCCTCCTTCTAGACATGGTCGATAAGCTGGCTTTTGAGCTTAGATCAGACAAAAAACTCACAGGGTGTATCGCTGTCAAAATAAGATATGCAGATTTTAACACCTACACTAGCCAGAGAAAAATTTCCTATACCGCAAGCGACCGTACTATAGCTAGCAACATTATCAACCTCTTCGACCAGCTCTACCAACGAAGACAACTTATCAGGCTCATCGGCATCAAGTTTAGTCACTTGGTACATGGTAGTTATCAGATTGATCTATTTGAGGACACCATCGAACAAATCAACCTTCTCAACGAAATGGACCACATCCGAAAAAGATTTGGACCAAATGCACTCAAAAGAGCTTGCAGCTTATAAAAAAAATCATAATAAATCTATCAATCCATATAAATTTTACTCCTAGTTAAAATAAAATATTGTTAATATTAAGTAGATTATTACGAACTTTAATTCGTTTGCAGTCAAATAATTCACACCTCACAAAATATTAAACGGCAAACATAGACAATAACACAGTTTAAAAGCCGACTATTATTGAATAACGCAATAGTATAAAGAAATTAAATATAATTTTATCAAAATATAATTTCATCAAACAATTATATTTTTATATTTTTGGACGCTACTTAAAAGGAGCACTGATGTCATAATATCAGTGTAATCTACCAGGGCAACAAACTTACTTAATCAAATATCACAAAATGAAAAAAAATCTACTTTTACTCTTCGCTATGGCGTTTATGAGTTGGAATGTCGTTTATGCAGCACTTCCTGACGGATCAACTGCACAGGACTGGACATTGACAGACCTAAATGGTACTTCTCATAATCTATACTCTTACCTTAATGCAGGCACCCCTGTCATTATAGATTTTTCTGCTACATGGTGTGGTCCTTGCTGGAGCTATCATAATACAGGTATTTTAGAAAACCTATATACCGATTATGGCCCAGGAGGCACGAATGAATTAATGGTCTTTTTTATCGAACCAGATGGCAGTACCAATACTGATTGCCTTTATGGCTTACCAACATGTGTAGGTGGTACAACTGGCAACTGGGTCAATGGTACACCATACCCTATCATAGACCTTACAGGGTCTAACCTTAGTGTAGCCTCTAATTATAATGTAACATACTACCCTACTTTATATGCTATCTCTCCAGATGCTCGAACATGGGAAGTTGGTCAAGCTTCTCAAGCTACTTGGGAACACTGGATGTTAGAATCTTTTAACCTTGAAGTAACCAGTTCTAATGTAGCCAACGCTACATGTAGTAATAACGGGGCTATAGACATCACCGCTATTGGAGGGTATGGCAACAAGTTTTACAATTGGAGTAATGGAATGACTGGAGCTAACATTTCTGGTCTGGCTGAAGGCATCTATACTGTTACCATCAATGATAACAATAGTTACTTCATTACAGAAAGCTTTACTGTAGGTGGTTCATTATCAGGTCAACCATTGGGACTTGATATATTGTCTCAAATAGATGCTCTTTGTAATGGTGATAGTAACGGAAGTGCAGAAGTACAAGGAACTTTTGGAAACTATGGATACTCGTATGCTTGGAGTACTGGGGCGACTGGACCTATAGCTAGCAACCTTGCAGCAGGTACATATACAGTAAGTGTAACGGATGCTGCAAACTGCATGGACGAATTTGATATAACACTCACCGAGCCAGAAGTATTATACTCTGTTGCAATCGAAACTGATGACAATTGTGGTGGTAGTAACGGAGAAGTACTATTTGTACCTCAAGGGGGTACAGCTCCTTACTCGTTTGACATTGGATTTGGAATGGTGCAAGAAGTATTATTCACTGATTTAGCAGCTGGATTTTACTCTTATATACAACAAGACGCCAATGGATGTCTATACTTTGATCAATTTGACATACAAGTAGTAGGGGTGCCAGTTGCAATGGCAGCCGCTGCAAGTGATCTAGACTGTACTACCACATCAACTACTGTATCTGGTAGTGGATCTTCTACAGGTAGTCAATACCAATACTTATGGACCTCTACTAACGGTAACATAATGTCTGATCCTACACTTATAGACATTACTGTAGACCAACCAGGAGATTATAATTTAGAAATAACAAATAGCGGATATGGCTGTATGACTGTAGCTTCTGCTTCTGTCATAGAGGTAATATCTCTACCAAATGCGAATGCAGGTGCTCCTTCAACTATTACTTGTAACATACCTACAATTACTTTAGATGGTAGTGCTTCTGACGCAGGACCAGACTATACTTATCTATGGACCACACCTGATGGCAACATCGTTAGTGGTGCGGATGGATTAGCTCCTGTTGTAGATGCAGCTGGCACTTACACTTTAGCAGTTACAAATACTCTTAATGGATGTGTAGCTACTTCAGACGTAATTGTACCAAGTGACTTTGCTCAACCTTCTATCACTGCAGTAGGTGGCGAAATTACTTGTAGTGCTACAAGCGTAGAAATCTGCGCTACAGTAGATCCAGGGGTAACCGTTACATGGGGTACACCTAATGGAGATGTAGTTGCCAATTGCATCATGGTATCAGCTGCGGGAATGTATACCGCTACTGCTACAGGATCAAATGGTTGCATCTCAGCTGCCGCTGCAAGCGTAACTCAATCTTCTGAAATACCTCAAACGGCAATCACTGCTCCAGACATGATCACTTGTGCAATACAACAAGTTACATTAAATGGATCACTGACTGGCGACCCTGCTGATCACACTATACTTTGGACTACTACTAATGGCAATATTGTAAGTGGAGAAAACACACTTACTCCTATTGTAAACATGGGCGGATCTTACATCATGTCTGTAACTGACAATACTAATGGATGTGCATCACAAGTCTCTGCGACTGTTGCAGCAGATATTTCATTACCAGTAGCTGGATTTTCTTTTACATCTGCCATTGGTTCTTTAGAGTTATCTAACTCATCATCAAACAATATTGGTGATATCATTTGGGATTTAGGAAACGGTGAGACTGCAATGGGTGAAACTGTTGAGGCTTCTTATGAAGAAACAGGCACATATACTGTTTGTGTAACTGTAAATAACGAGTGTGGTGTAAATACTCACTGCCAAGATATCCAATTCGTAACTATCATGTCTTATTCTGAAGCAATTGCTGATGTTAAGTGCTTTGGCGACACTGATGGCTCGATTACTGTAACTCCTGAAGGCGGACTACCTGCTTATACTATTGCATGGGATGGCCCTAATGGATATACAAGTACGGAGTTATCTATTTCTGACTTAGCTGCTGGAGTTTATACTATGGTCTTAAATGATGATGGTGGTAACTCTTCAACTGAGCAATTTACCATTGTAGAACCAACTTTATTGGTGTTAACAACTGCAAGTACAAATGTCGCTTGTAATGGTGGTAATAACGGTACTTTATCAGTAACCGCTGCAGGTGGTACTGCTCCTTATATGTATGATCTTGGTCAACTTGATCCTGATCAATTACCTGCTGGATCTTATCCAGTTATCGTAACGGATGCTAATGGATGTATCTCTGAAACATCAGCTGACATTACTCAACCAAGTGCTATAATGAATAGCTCTACAGACATTGCAGATGCTAATGGTGGCCAATCAAATGGCAGCATCACTATTGACCCAACAGGAGGTACTGGAGCAATATCTGTAAAATGGAATAATGGAATGACTGGTTCTGCAATTACTGGCTTACCAGCAGGCGAATATACTGCGACTCTTACTGACCAAAATGGATGTTCATTTAAAGTTGGTCCAATCACTGTTAAGAGCATTTCTAGTATTGCTGACTTGGATTTTGTAAGTAAGTTCTCTCTAAATCCAAATCCTGCTTCTAATATCGTTAATCTTAATATTGACTTTAATAGAAACGTATCTGCAAATGTCACCATTAAGAATTTAGTTGGTCAAACGGTATATAATCAAAACTACCATTCTGACTCTACAATCAATTCTGTGATTGATGTGACTCGTTTTGATGCTGGAATGTATTTAATTATTTTATCATCAGAAAATGCTCAAGCATCGCATAAATTTATTGTAGTCAAATAAGTTATTTTTTAACTTCTAGATATACACATTAGGTGGGTGAATTAATTTTCATCCACCTTTTTTTAGGCTTAGCTGAATTACATCCATAAAAGTGTATTAATCTTATTTAGGTTCACCTAAGAAAAGAAAGTAAAGCTTCTTATCTTTTGAAGGGTGCATATTGACTGCGGGTTTAATCTTCTAAGAAAATTTCCTCATCATTTTCCTCTTCATTAGATCTCATTATTGGAATTTCGATTATAAACTGTGTGCCTTCATTCTCTTCACTTTCAAAATAAATTTTTCCATTCATAGTATCTAGCATGTTTACACATATAGCAAGACCAAGTCCCGTTCCTGAACTTTTTGTTGTGAAATTTGGTGTAAAGATTTTGTCATTCATGTCTTCAGGAATTCCAACTCCATTATCAGTTATGGTAAGCTTTGCATGATTCTCCACCTTCTTTAACTCTATTTCTATCTTTCCACGTTTATCTTGGGGGATAGATTGTATAGCATTCTTAATGATGTTTACTAATATTCTCACCAAATGGTTCCTATCAGCAAAGACTATTAAGTCATCGATGGGTTCATTCATATAAATGTCCATATCATCTCTTTCTCTAAATAAGTCATGCACATGCTCTACCACTTCATTCAAGTCAGTCTTATTATTGTCTGCTTTTGGTAAAGTTGCATAGTTAGAAAACTCACTTGCAATATTTGACAAATTATTGATTTGTTCTATTAGAGTCGATGATACTTTTCCTATCATCTCTTGCGCTCTCTCTGGTGAAGACTTCACTGTATTTTGTAGGTGCTGGATATGCAGCTTCATTGGTGTCAAAGGGTTCTTGATCTCATGAGCTACTTGCTTAGCCATCTCTCTCCATGCCATATCTCTCTCTGTCTTAGCTAACATTTGAGCACTTTTTTCAAGCTGCATTGTCATATTATTGTACTCCTTTATCAGTACTCCTAGCTCATCACTAGAGCTATACTCTAAAGGTTCGTTTCTTTTTCCTAATTTAAATTTTTTAACGCCTTCTCTTAGCTTTGCCAATGGCTCTGTAATAGAATTTGCTATAAATATCGAAATTGCTCCTGCTAGAAAAAACAAGAAGATATATACATTAAGTAAATTACCTAAGTGATTGTATATGCCATTGCTTATGTTCTTTTCAGAGGTATAATTCATGGACAAATAGCCAAGTGGTTTTTCTGATAAATATATTGGGATTAGTACTTGATCGGCTCCAATCTGCTGACTTACAGATTTTAATGACGAACTATTAATTCTATTACTGTATGAGTTTAATGTACTGTAAGGGAGCATATTATACGTATCTTCAAATCCATCAGATTTTATAATCAATTGTCCTTCTTGATTGTAATATGCAAATCGCCTGTCATAGATGTTTTCTAACTCACTAAATTCCTTAGCTATAATATTAGATGCTGCTTCAGAATCTATTGTCTCAGTCAGTTTGTTTTCAACATCATTAATGATGGTTTTTAATTCTGATTTAAATTTTGACCTATCATTTGAAGTTACAATATTTTTAAAATAAATAGTAGTGATAACACCTATTACCAAGAATGAAAATATGATTAATAGAATTACTGATAATTGAATTTTTGACCTTAATGATGATTGATTGTAAAATTTAAAGTCTAATTCCTTAGGTAGAAAACTCCATCTAGAATTTAACATAGTAAGTAATACAATCAGCAACCCACTTATTATAAAAATCATTGAGAAAAATGAAATTGGCTTTATCAATCCAGCTACTTCATGATAATCAATAATCTTATATTCAGAGTTTGGTGTATATACTACATATGACATTTCACCTATATCTACATCATCTGTTAAGGACTCTGGGTCAATCTTATTGATATCTAAAAAATCATTCGAAAACGAATATATAAGATCCTCTTTTTTATATATCAAATAATTCTTCTCCTCTAGTCGAATACTTCTATTCTCCCCTGATTTATTAAGCTTTATGATCATGTTAATAGGAGAATTTGGAAAATCTTCATTCTCAATTTGAAAAAATATTGATGTTAACGACCTTAGGGGTAAATGGTAGATATTATCATCTATTTTCTGACTATTAAGTATTGTTGCATTATTGCTTTGGAAATTACTTATATGATTAAAAAAAAGAGAGTTTCCTGATTGGTCATAGCACTCTAAGCCTATAAGTTCAAAATTACTAACGGTATCCGCCTTAGATACAATATCTTTAATATAAGCCATAAGCTCTATCCTATCCATTGGCAATGGATAAGACAAGCTTGCCACACTTGGTATCAAATTTGATTGAATTAGACTATCTCTAATGTCCTTGGCAATTATTTTATCTGAATCTGATAAGAAAGTGAATACTTCTTTCATATCGCTTTTCCGATCCAGTTTGTCTTTCCGAAGTGCAGAATAAAAGACTACAACTGATAAGAATGCTGAAAAGAGAATCACATTTATCAACACGTACGTCAAGTTTCTAGCGTCAAATTCTTCATATAAATCATGAATTAAAAAGTAAGCTATCAAAAAAAGCACAATTGGCACAATCGGGGTTTCTAGTCCTTGCCAAATAAAAAAACCAGCGATAGTCATTAAACCTAAAGCATGCCCAAGCATTCTTTGCCAAACTTTAGATGGTGTATTTTCACTATATCTATATAATAAGGCCGATAAATAATAATAAGCAATGCAATAGCCCATAAGTAATAATATGAAAAACAATGATTTGTATTCCATATTTAATACTTCTTCGATGTTAATCCTCACATCTCCTGATAAAATAAAAATCTCTGCTTGATGAATTACAAAAAACATTAACCCATTTGTTATGAGCCCAGCTAAGAAATATCTTAATAATGTTGGTATTTTTAACCAATTATGCTGAACAACATCCTTACCAAAACCTTCTGTAAGCAGGTATATATACAGTAGCAAACTAGTAAAAGTTAACAAATTGATCACCTTTATGTGACCATTGCTAGAGTGTAATAAAGGATGAGAACCAAAAAGATAAATAGTGGCAAAGTATCCAGCTATTATGAACATCCCTATCGTAATTAAACTATATAGACCCCAACTCAACATATTACTTCTAAAATAAATTGATTCTTTGTAAATGTAAACTAAAAACCTTCCTAGTAACAAGAGTGAAACAAACCAAAGAACAACTAAATAATTGTGCCATTGACTTCTAATATATGGTGAAGATATTGACAGCTTTACTGGATTGGCTTTGAATGGTAGAACTACTTTGCCATTTTCATTATACACATATTCATACTGTGGTAGGTATCTCTCTTCAACTACATTCTTTAAATCAAGCTTACCTCCTTCGAATAAATCAAGACTAAACACAACAGTTTTATTACCAAATAGAAATTCCTTCTTCCAATGCGGAGTGTAATCTATAGGTCTCTTTCCACTCTTCTTATTCCAATAAAACAGGGTGGTATCTTTTGGAATCTTAACTGTAATATCAAAAGGAGAGTCTTCAATTTTATTAACTATTTCGCCTCCTATTAAAAATTTTGACACTAATAATGCTGAATCTAACCTATATGACTCTTCAATATGCGAAAACGTGATATCAAGTGAGTCTTGTGGATTTACTTTTGAAAAATGGTCAAACAATATTACTCCTGTAGAAAGCAAAAGCCCAGCAACCAACAATAATATATAATTTCTTTTAATGACCATTATCTTTATTATCTAAGTTTTAAACACATTACGTATTATCAAAATGTTTAAAAGCCTAAAAGTAAGGAAAATACAATAACTATGTTGATTATTTAGACAATTATCCCCTAATTTATTTTCTTAGATTAAGTTGATAGGTTGTCCAGTTATAAAAGCTTGAATATTATCTCTAATCCCATTTATCAATTTTTGTCTTGCATTTACTGAAGCCCATGCCTGATGTGGTGTAATATGACAATTTTGTTTACCAATAAGAACGTTTGATATTTTGGGAGGTTCATCACTTAATACATCCAACAATGCTGTAAAACCTTGGTTATTATCCAAATGACTTGACAAGTGTTCCTCATTTATCAAAGGACCTCTACTTGTATTGATTAGTATTGCTTTAGAGTTCATCAATTGTAACGTCTCTTTATTAATCATTTGGTTTGTAATTTCATTTAAAGGCACATGTAATGACAACACATTACTTTCCTTCAATAATGTTTCTGCATCAACAAGAGTGGCTGGACCATTATATCTGTTAGGGTATTTACTAACACCAATGACTTTCATGCCAAACGCATCAGCAACTTTTGCAACTATTGCTCCAATTGCCCCTAATCCATATACACCCATTACCAATCCTTCAGTCCCCTGTATATTATGATCATAAAAAGTAAAGTCTCTAGATTTTTGCCACCTACCTTTTACTACTTTATCTGCGTACCCCTCTGTCCTATTTAAATGTCCAAAAAGCAATGCAAACACATGTTGCACGACAGAAAATGTACTATACCCTCTCACATTGCTCACTTCAATACTCCTGTTTTTACAAGCTTCTAAATCAACATTATTGTATCCTGTGGCAGCTACACAAATATATTCGCATTTAGTCCAATGCTCTAAACACTCATCATCTATCACAAATTTATTACTGATTACAATATTTGCATATTTGGCCCTTTCTATACCTTCCTCCCTTGTTGAATAGCTATAAGCTGAGACCTCTCCAAGCCCTTTTAACAAGTTAAGATTCAGGTCATTACTAATTGTTGTGAATGCATCTAGGAATACAATATTCATGGTCTACGTTTTATTAGAATTACTAAAAATAATAAAGCATCTTTAAATGTGCTCTAAGCCAAGTTATATATTCTTTATTTTTAAACGGATTTAATATTAAATTAATTAAGTTATTTTTCACAAGTTATATATATTCATTCTAAACACTTCGGATTCTTCCATTCTGATTTTAATACAATTCATGATTCTTTGTATCTTTACGATTATTGTAAAACAATTACATATGAAATATTTAATTAGAATAACAGCCCTGAGTTTATTAACAGTTGTTTTTATTACATCTTGCAACGAACAAAAAAACGAAGTCGCTATATTAGAACAGGAAGTTATAGCAATTCATGATGAAGCTATGGCTAAAACGGATTCTCTTTTTTTATTGAAAAAATCATTACAAATCGAATTAGCAGAATCAGGAGACTCATCTAATGTTTTTGATTTAATGAAATTGTTAGATGATGCTGATGAAGTAATGATGGTTTGGATGGATCAATATGAAGCACCAGATGTTAATCTTTCAAAGGAGAGTAATCTCAGCAATTTAAATAATCAAAAATCAAAAATCATCAATGTTCAAGGTGATATTAACCATGCTATTAGTAAAACCACAAATTATCTTAATCGATAAATACTATGTATAAATATTTCATCTTAATTATATTTTTAAGTTTTCTCTCCTGTTCAGAAGACAAAAATCCTCTACCCTATCTTGGCAATGAGGTAGAAATCGAAGGAAAAATAGTTAAGCATACTATTAAAGATTTTTCTTTTCTAGATCAAGATAGCAGTATTATTAACAATACCTCACTATCTAAGAACATCTATATTGCAGATTTCTTTTTTACATCATGTCCTTCTATATGCCCGAAGGTTACTAAAGAAATGCTAAAAATATATGATGAATTTAAGGATATCAAATCTGTCAAATTAGTATCCTTTACTTTAGATCCAAAAAGAGATACGCCCGAGAGATTAAAGCTTTATTCAACTAATCTTGACATTACTAATGATACATGGCTATTTTTAACTGGAGATAAAGAGCAAACTTATGACCTCGCCAATCAGTTTTTTGTTGTGGCAATGGAAGACAAAGAAGCTCCTGGTGGAATTGCACATAGCGGCACTATAGTATTAGTAGATAAGGAAGGACATGTGAGATCATTTGCAGATGGTACAGACCCCTCTAGCACCCCAAGATTAATCAGTGATGTTAAAAAACTTCTCAAAGAATATGAATAAATTATTCTTTGTCTTACTTATAATCATACTAGGAAGTTGTAATCAAAACAAGTTTTCGCAAGGGGAAAGGATTTATATCAAACTATGCTCGAATTGTCACATGCCTGATGGTAGCGGATTAAAAAATCTGATCCCGTCTCTAAAAAATTCTATACCAACTTATTCTATAGCTGAACAAGTATGTATTATTAAAAATGGTGTTAATGCTGATAGCTTAGGGCTGGCAATGAAAGTCATGCCTTCTTTTGATGATATCAAACCTGTAGAACTTACCAATCTAATCAATTACTTAAATAGCACTTGGAATAATTCTTTCGAAGAAAGCAACCTCCAAGGAATTATTTTAGTATTTGCTAATTGCAAATAGAGTTATTTACTCATATTTGCGTCTTCATTAATAAAAAAAGGAGTTTCCTATTTAAAGAAAACTCCTTTATTGATTTTAATAACTCTTTCTTTTATTCACCATCGGTTTCATAATCAAAAGGAAGAACTTTCTCCTTTTTGACTTTACTAAGTGTCATCAATGTTTTTAATCTTTCAATTTCTTCTATCTGAGATAAAGTCTTGAATAATAGTTTTTCATAAGTAGAAATA
>JBBKVK010000311.1:0-2906 GCA_037968395.1 Saprospiraceae bacterium
GAACATAACATGAAAACTGGAGAATATCGAAAACCTCTCCGCATCATCTTAAATTGGCAATCAAAAAAGCTAAACAAGAGAGAAATTGTTAGGGAATTGCAAACAGTTCTTAAAACAACGATATTTATAGGAGAAATCAAGAATAGTGGAAGAAACAACGAAGATTATATAATCAAAGAGACAAGAGAATACGAGCTATAACAAGGTATGATCAGAGAATCACTCCTTCGTCGTGACTCTCGATATACCAGAACCGTTATCACAAATTATAAATAAAAAGTTAAGCCCCAAAGAAAGTAAAACAAGGAACTTTTGGGTAGATATTTAGAATAGTTTTGATAGCGGGAGGAACACCATTAAAAATAATAGACTTATCATATGAGCATAAGTTGACTCCTGAAATAATGGTGGTGCTACTAAACAAAAAATATTAAAATTATGAAAAAGTTGTCAAACGATAATTTATTATTTAAAACTAAAAAACATTTCTGCTTTAAACTTATTATATGGCTATTGCTACTGTTTCAAGTAAATATAGTAATGTGTCAAATGAATAATTTTTCTTGTGAAATGACTAGTATTGATCCATTAAATGCGTCTAATGGTACTGAATTAAGATTAAACTTACTGGAACACGATGCTTTAGATTTTTTCAAGACAGATCAAAATTGTCAAAATACTGTTTTAAAAGTTAATTATATTTTATTATATAAGTCTGACGGAACAGGTAATTTTGATTTAAGTGACCCCCTAGAGGCGGATTATTTTAATGATTTAATCTCCATCACAAATAATACAATCACAAATTTAATTAACCCACCAACTTGTAGTACTGAAGCCAATTTTTCAAATTTAACCCTTGATTTTGAGGTGGTTCAGGTAAATAATGATTTTGCTTGGGATGTTGATCATTGTGATCCTCGAACTACAGGTTCACCATGTGGTGATGATCAAGATTTATGTAAGAATAGTCAATATGCAGCAGCAATCAACTCGATAATTGCAGGTTTCGACGAATTTGCATTAAATGTATTTTTTCCAATGGATGGCTCAACTTGGAATACATATTACGCAGACAATTCTTACACAAATGTCGCTTGTAATATGAGACCAACATGGGATATATTTTTTTGGTTGGGAAGATTCCCTACTCATGAAACTTTAACTCAATTTTCGAAAGCTCAAATTTCAAACCTCTACATGGAATATTTATGGAGAAAAAATAGACCTGAATGTGTGGTAGATAGTGAAGGGAATCCTTTTGATCCAAGTCAAATTAATCTTTGGCTTCAGAATGATGCAGGTAAAACGATTGCCCATGAACTCGGCCATAACCTTTCATTAACTCATGATGAAAGTGTATGTTCGCAAAATTTCATGAATGGTGGGTTTGGAGTTTCACTTACAGAGACTCAAATAGGTAGAATAAATAGAGCTTTATCTATTAAAAATGTTAGAAATTCAATTAATCACACAATTAATGTTGACTGCGAATATGTTTGGAATGATCCTTCAAATCGAACATTAGTCATAGATAAAGATACAAAGATTAATCGTAATATTAGAATTGCATCAGGAAATACAATAAGAGTAGAGAATCAATTATGTTTACCCAATAGTGGTAAAATTATTGTAGAAAAAAATGCTAGTTTAATAATTGACGGTGGAAGAATCTTCTCATGTGGTGATCAATGGCAAGGCATAATAATAGAAGGTGACTCTGGCTCAGGCTCACAAGCCAATGCAGGAAAAGTTATTCTCGGAAACAATGCAATCATCGAAAATGCCAAAACAGCGATATCTATGAACCCATCGCATATTCCTTGGCCTCAAACTCAAGATATGTGGGGAGGATTGGTGAAAGCTGAAAATTCAACAATACGAAATTGCCATAGAGCGGTAGAATTTATGAAATATGGTGTATCCTTTATAAATGATGAAAGTTATTTCAAAAATTGTACATTTGAGAATATGGAGTTTTCTGCAATTACTATTTGGGCTAATAATGGAGTTGTATTTGAAGGATGTACCTTTGATAATGTACAAGATAATGGTATTTACGCTTATGACTCAAAGGTAGAAGTATATGACCATTGTGTTTTTAATAATATGCAGACAGGTGTGAATGTATTTCATACTTATCCAGCTGTATATAGTTCTGTAATTGGTAGCACTTTAAGTGACCCAAATGAGTTTTTATGTGATAACTACGGCGTTTATGCAAGAACAAATGGAAACGCAGCTGGTTTGGAAGTTATAAATAACAATTTCGTTGGAGGTGACTATGGTGTACATATAGATGGTTATTCTGCATACACGATAGGTCATAATGACTTTTTGGGAGAATATGCTGCTGTAGAGCCCATGGCTACAGGGAGTACTCATTTTAATAATGTGATGAACAATAACATCAGTTCATCAACCTATGGTAGTCATGCCGTTTACGATAATTACAACTTGAAATACGATGACAACTGTTTTGGATACAATACTTTATCAGATGTGTATGTTAATAGTGGCATAATATTTTTAGACCAAGGAGATAAGGAATTAGCTAATGGCAATTGCTTTACGAAAGGGGGTGTGCCTGAGATTGACAATACGGGTAACCCCGAGATTCAATTATGGGTATGGAAGAATGAACCTACCAATTCCTGCGAATATCCGACAACTGTGAATAATGATCCTTCTTTTAACGTTGTTGTTAAACCGCAGGCAGAGAACTATACAAATGATAATTGTGGTAGTATGTTTACTCCTGGTATTATAAATATAAAAACATTCTGCAATGGACCTTTTAAAACAAAACAGGAAAAGCTAGATAAAATAACTGAAATTGAGGCTATTATAGCTGCCATTGAGTCAAATGTTAATTATTCTCAAGCTTATAAAGATTATCTCATAAG
>JBBKVK010000312.1:0-4114 GCA_037968395.1 Saprospiraceae bacterium
CATTAGGAGTGTCAATTGGAATTCTTCAATTTGGATCAAAAATATATCCAAAGGTCCAAATTATTGGGGAATATTACTAAAAATCCTATCGATAACAAGCTGCACCACGATCATAGCCGCCTATCGGCAGGCTACGACGGGTGCAGCAGGCCGTTAGGTCCAATTAGCTAAATGGAAAATAGAATATATGGAATAGTAACAATAGTAATTGTCTCTTTGATATTTTGGCTTGCTTTTAAAAAATATAAGATAGAAAAATATGAACATTGTTTGTACTTTATAATTCTTGCAGGCCTAATACTTCGAATTTTTACTTCTTGTGATCTTTATCTACATGAATGGGATGAAAGGTATCATGCATTAGTTGCAAAAAATTTAATAGACAATCCTTTTAAACCAATGATGTACAAATCGCCATTGTTCCAATATGATTATAAGAATTGGGCAGCGAATCATATATGGGTTCATAAACAACCATTTCCAATTTATTCAATGGCATTAAGTATGTTGATTTTCGGCAAGAATGTAATTGCACTTAGAATACCGTCAATAATTCTTAGTACTATTAGCATTTTCAGTACTTATAAAATTGGGCAGTTTTTAGGATCGAAGAAAATAGGCATAATCGCTGCTTTCTTGTTTTCTATAAATGGTTTAATTATTGAACAAACTGCTGGAAGAGTTGCCACAGATCACATAGATGTATTTTTCTTTTCACTAGTTAGCCTAGCCGTTTATTTTCTTTTCAAACATGTTAAATACAACTCGTACACTTCATTTATTTTAGGCAGTATTATAACTGGTCTAGCAATTCTTAGCAAATGGTTACCTGCGTTAATCGTACTCCCAATTTGGATCCTGTTTTCAATTAATAAACATTCGACTAAAAAAATAATAATTGACTCTATCCTATTCATGGGAATTGTAACATTAATAGTAATACCATGGCAATTTTATATCTCAAATAACTTTCCTCTTGAAGCGAGTTGGGAATATGAATATAATAAAATGCATTTCTTTGAAGCTCTTGGCCAACATGGAAAACCTTTTTATTATCATCTTAATCAGATGAGAATCATTTTTGGAGAGTTAGTTTATTTGCCATTTATTTGGCTCATTTATTCAACCATAAGGCAAAAGAATAAAACATCAAAACTTATAGTACTAACATGGATTGCTCTCCCATACATCTTCTTTTCATTTGCTGCAACCAAAATGCAAGGATATATTCTCTTATGCGCCCCTGCCATTTTCATTATGATTGCCATGTTTTTCGAACATATTCAAAATTACAGATCAAGAAATAGAATAATTATAAGTTTAATCTCAATCCTATTACTTATTCTGCCGATCAGGTTTAGCATTGAAAGAATCAAACCATTTTCGATTAAAGAAAGAAAACAAAACTGGATAACTGAATTAAAAAAAATAGAAGAGAATGAATTATCAAATAAAATGGTAATTTTCAATTGCAAAAATCCTATAGAATCTATGTTTCATTCTGATGTGGTGGCTTATGAAATAATACCGGATAAGGAAACTTTAGAAAAAATACGTTCTGAAGGATATCAGATATATTTAGATAATAATAAAACTCTACCCAAAGATCTGGAAAACTTGGAATTTATAAAATATATAAAATTAACTGGACCTAACACAAGGTGATGACAGCATATCTCTCCTTCGTCGAGAGACGCTGCATACCATTGACGTTCTACAGCATAAAAAATGAAAAAACGGTTAAAAATTAAAAATATGAATCAGTTAAAAAATACACTAACACTAATTTTACTCATTGCCTTTGCAAATTTTGGGCGATCACAAAGTTGTTACCAAGTCATTGCCGATATGTCTGGATTTGATATAAGTCCTTATCAAACTGAATTAGAATCAGCAGCATGTGAATTAAAAAATGCCTTTCCAACAGAGTTTCAAGATCAATTCAAGGTTTATGACTTCGGATTCTATTCTCAAAATGAGTTCATGCAAGGTGGATTTCAAGCAGTATGGGATAAAGTTGTATCAGAAATTCCTACACAATATTACTTGGTCTTTGGAAAACAAACGGATGGAACAGGGATATACACAAAATTTTGGATTGATTTAAAATTACCAACTACTGGTAATTTTGAGTGTTTTAACCAAACACAATATAATTTGCTAGAATTATCAATTTTAGAAAAAGTAAATAATACTTATTCTGAAAGTGGTAATTCCCCAAGTTATTACTCCAATTCTCAAAAAGAAGGTATTTTATATCTAATGGAAAGAATTTTGGATATGATAGAATGCTGTCAACCAAATTTGAGAAATCCTCAATCATCATGTTCTGGTTGCCCGAATGAATTAGATATTGCAACTTATTTTCAATCGAAAGATTTTGATGAATACAATATTACAATCCAAGTAGACAATTTTGGAAATCCTATTGAGCTGGAACCTGTTTCAAATGATTATATTCAAGATTTTGCACTTAATGTATATGAACATGATGGATTAGTTATTGATCCATATAGCGAAATTGAAGCAGAACTAAATAATTTAGGTTTAAACGAACTAGCTGTAGGCGTGATCACAAATAATTATAGTTTATGTGTTGATCCAGTAACAACGGCACTTAGAAGTTCATCAAATCCTCAAGCTCTAGAGCTCTTTAATAACAATTACACTGTAGATGGGAAAATACAGATAATAGTTTACCATATTTGGCTTAATCCTGATGGTTCAGGGCAAGATAAATTATTTAAAAAATTTCTTTATGCTAATGAAGGATCATTAGAAGAAGTTGCTCAAGCTCTCGATCCAAGCAATATTGGAGTTCAATCTCCAACTGAATATGATTATCCATTAACAGAACTTGACGATTGTGATAATGAAACAGTATTGTATGAAATTGTCAAAGACTCTGATGGAAAATATTATGGATATGAACTTTCTGGCTGCGAATGGCAGAAGAAAGATATTGTCGAATTTATTCATCCAAGTCCTTATCCGAATAATCCGAGCGATGAAGAGTATTTAATTGGCAGTCAAATTACACCCACTGTTTCTTATTCTACTGGGTATAGACCGAATAAGCTCGGAAATTTAGTTGAAGTGCAAATTCCTACTTATACACCTTGTGAGCTATGTTATAAGTATACTATAGGAAATAAAAAGAATATCAGTACAAATGACCTTATGAAAGGATTCTATGGGTGGTTTGAGGTTGGATGGACACATCAAATAGAAAAAGACATACTATTCAATTCTTTTGTTTATGGTAAAGGCCAACCAGTTGTATGGAATACGGAAAGTAGTATATCTACTGATTTAGTTGTTAATGAAAGAGTTCAAACGAATCTCACAAATATAGAAACTGAAATTGGTGATTGGTTATCACAGAACGGAAATCTCGATGGATTAATAAATTCAAATATTCTAAGAGATATTGCTACTAATATTAATCCTAATTTCACCAAATGGGATTTGCCAAGTCTATGGCCAACTGAAATGTTCGGTGGAATCCAAGGGCGATCTGTTAGGATTGTTAAGTTAAAAGAAATAAACTCATCAAATTGTCCAAGTAATACCTTATATCAATGTGAATTTGTTTATACATTATATGATAATTTTGGTTTAGACTCAGATGAAAATACTTGGTATCCTGGAATGCCTCAACAATGGGTTCTTCAACATTATAGAAATGGATACACATCAGATTACAAAGCTTTTAGCCCAGTAACCAAGCATCAAGTAGAATTCCATCATAGTTTTGAAATTTGCAAACAATGATGAACAAGAACCCGTTTACATCAAATTTTGTTGTAGGTACATTTTGTTTGTTCCTATTATTATTAAACTATGTATTTCTAAATTCCTTATTCAATACTGAAACTAATGCAGGATATGGGCTTATTGCAATTTGGTTGATATGTATGGGAATTAATGGCATATTACTTTTAGTCTACTTAGTAGTTATAATAATAAATGCTAAGAAAGAAAGAAAATTAGGTAGGACATCAACATTGATTAATTTGATGGTACTAATCTTAACTTTTATTTTTTTAATCTATGGAATACCCAAATTAATTTGAGTTGGGCATAATATGTTCAAACGAATACGCTGTAGAAC
>JBBKVK010000313.1:0-13409 GCA_037968395.1 Saprospiraceae bacterium
TCAAAGCTCGGTATTTGCATCAAAAACTTAATAGAGATGTGTTTTCTGAAGACACAGGCTTAGAAGTGGAAGCTTTGGATGGAGCACCTGGTGTTATTACGGCAAGATATGCAGGACCCAATCGAGATGCCAATGACAATATGGACCTTCTACTAGCTAATCTAATGGTTCAACCAAATAGGAATGCTAGATTCAGAACAGTTATTTGTCTAATTCTCGATGATAAAGAATTCTTGTTTGAAGGGAAAGTAGAAGGAAAGATTGCTGATTCAAAGCAAGGAAAACAAGGCTTTGGTTATGATCCAATATTTATTCCTAATGGATATGAAGACACATTTGCTAATCTAGGTGAGGAAATTAAAAATAATATTTCTCACCGTAAAATGGCCATAACAAAGTTGATTGATTTTCTAAGTAAATATAGTTAGATGAAAATGTTATATGGATTATTATTCCTAATTGGAATGGGATGTACGAATACAAAAGTAGAGCAAAAAACGGAAGAAGAACCTGCTAGACCGAAATATGCTATAGTTATTCATGGAGGTGCAGGTACCATCACGAGGGCTAATCTAAGTAGTGAGAAAGAAAAAGAATATATCGACGCTCTAAATACAGCATTAGATATAGGGGAAAAGATACTCAAAGAAGGTGGTGCAGCAATTGATGCAGTTCAAATGGTGATTAACTCAATGGAAGATTCTCCACTTTTTAATGCAGGAAAAGGTGCCGTATTTACACATGATGGTACCAATGAGATGGATGCTTCAATTATGGATGGAGCAACACAAAATGCCGGAGCAGTGGGTGGAGTAACAATTATCAAAAACCCAATTAATGCTGCTAGAGCCGTGATGGAAAAATCGGATCATGTTTTTATGGTGAGAGAAGGGGCAGAAGAATTTGCAAAACTGAATGGCGTAGAGATTGTGGATCCTAGTTACTTTTTTACTGAAAGTAGATTCGAATCTCTCCAGAGAATAATAAATGACGAAAAAACTGAACTTTCAGGGAACGATGCAGATGAAAAAAAGCATGGAACGGTAGGCTGTGTAGCGCTAGATATCAATGGTAATATTGTGGCTGGAACTTCTACAGGTGGTATGACCAACAAGAGATACGGAAGGATAGGAGATAGTCCGATCATTGGTGCAGGTACTTTCGCTGATAATGCTACATGTGGTGTATCAAGTACTGGTCATGGTGAATATTTCATAAGATATACTGTAGCCAGAGACATTGCTGCTATGATGGAATATGGGAACAAAAGCCTAAATGAAGCCTCAGAGTATATTATTAATAAAAAATTAGTCGAAAAAGGAGGAACAGGAGGCATAATAGCTTTAGATAGGAAAGGAAACATTGCAATGCCATTTAATACTGAAGGCATGTATAGAGGGTGGGCTAAAGATGGTAAAAGAGAAGTATTAATATATAAGTAAAATTAATAAAGAGCCTACAATTTAATTCGGAAAAGGTAGGCTCTTAGAGGATCAATTGGTCTTTTGGAATATTATCCAAAGGGGGCGGCCATTGAAGTCTTAAAATAATCTTTGTCCTTATATGACTTCATTAATCAATTGTAATTATAAGCCTAAAATCTGACTTTTAATTCATCTAAATGACGAACGGTTGATATTTTAGTTTCATCGGTCATTGTTTTTTACTATAGGATAGAATAGCATAATAAATTCAGCTTGGTGCCATACGATTTGAAGAGCAAGGAACTCATAAAAAGTCTAGTAGTCTCATACAAATTAATAGTTCTATTTTAGTGTGACCTCTCTGAGGTCAAATCATAAGATAATGAATGGTTCTAAATTAGTTAGACCTCTCTGAGGTCTTCTTCCTGTTTTCCGCAAACGTTTATTTTAATTTTTCAACTTGTTGATTATTAATGTTATACAAAATGAAAACTGAGAATATGGGTGACCCGGGGCAATATTTGTCTCTTTTCAGCAATATTCATAAGACAAAATAAACGTTTGTAATTAGAAATGTTTAGATACTTCAAAAGTAAGGTAGACGTAATAAGAGCCTTTTAAATGAAGGGGAAGGCTTCACAAGGACCAAGAAAGAAGTTCAAAGATTGGAAGCCGAGCATAGTTTAATTATATGACGTAATGATATTTCGAGTTATAGCTTTAAATCTGAACTTTCTAATGCTCAGATTCTGATCATGAGGCCTGAATAGTTTTTAGTAAAAGTTATGATTTTATCAGTTATAACAATTTTGATATTAAATCATTCCACCTTTAAGCTATTGCTTGACTTATTTTTCCATTAGGCAAATTAAAATTGGAAGACCTTATGACTGGCTTTCAAGAATTTACAATTGAACTTAAATAAACTTTAAATATATTCTTTGAAGATTTTTAAGCAAACTTTTTCTGGGTGACCCATAGCGGAAAACAGGAGTCTAGTAGTTTCATACAAATTAATAGTTCTATTTTAGTGTGACCACACTGAGGTCAAATCATAAGATAATGGATGGTTCTAAATTAGTTAGACCTCTCTGAGGTCTTCCTTGGTCAAAAACTTAGAGAACAACTAAGCTGTGAAGAGGCCATAATTAGATATCGTTTTATATTCAAAGTGGATTAATCGCTTACTTCGTTATTTTTTCTGCCCTTCTAGGATGTTTTTATTTTATAACAATAATAGACCTTAAACTGGTATGATTTGATAATGTAATTATAAATTGGCATTCTTAATCGCAGAGCGATTACACTATTTTAGAAAACCAATTAAATGTGGGCTTGACCTTATAGAGGTCACACTAAATATATGGCGTTTATCTTTTATACAGTATGTAAACAAATCAATAGTTCCTAAAGATTTATGATGTCACTTTTCACTCCAAACTTTTATTAATTAAAAATAGGGTTTTAAGGCTTTGCTTGTTTTATGATAATAAACTACATTTGTATGTGCAATAAAAAGCACAATCGTTAAGGCTACAATTTTTTTGGATAGAAGGTGTTAAGATTTCTATTCTGATAGGTTTTTATTATGAAAAGCTTATCAAGAAAGGTAAAGGGATTGGCCCTGTGATGCCTTAGCAAACCCATTGAGAAATCAAGAAGGTGCTAATTCCTGTTTAAATCAAGCAAGATAAGCAAGAAGGAATATATTTTATCTCCTCTTTTGACTTGTTGTTAAAAGGGGATTTCTATTTTTTATATGCAATAGTTAAATAAATATAATACCGCATGAAAGTTTTAAAATTTGGTGGTACTTCTGTAAAAAATGCAGAAAACATATTGAAAGTAAAGGAGATACTAGTTAATCAGTATAACGGTAAAGGAGATTATGCTGTAGTGGTTTCGGCGATGAGTGGAGTAACTGACGAACTCATTCAGATGAGTAAATTGGCTTCAAAAGGAGATATAGCGTATCAAGTTAATCTTGAAAAATTAAAAGACAGACACTTTGAAACAGCTAAGAGTTTGCTAAATAAAAGTGATCTTAAAAAGATAGAAAATGAGTTAAGCTTATTTCATGAAACGTTAGGCAATGTTTTAAAAGGTGTGTTTTTAGTTATGGAGGCCTCCAATCGAAGTTTAGACTATATTTTAAGTTTTGGAGAAAGAAACTCCGCTTTTATTATTGCAGCGGCATTCAAACAAAGAGGACTCAAAGCTAAATATCTTGATGCTAGATCAATAATTGTTACGGATAAAAAGTTTGGTAATGCAAAAGTTGATTTTAAGACTACGGACAAGAAAATCCAAGGATATTTTAAAGAAAATAAAGGCATAGTACCTATAATAACAGGATTTATTGCGGCTGACAAAGGAGGACTTACAACAACTTTAGGACGTGGAGGATCAGATTATACAGCGGCTATAATTGCTGGAGCTCTTAAAGCAGATCAGTTAGACATATGGACTGATGTAGATGGTTTACTCACTTCTAACCCTAAACTAGTAAAGAAGGCATTCACTGTACCTTATTTGTCTTATAAAGAGGCTATGGAGCTCTCACATTTTGGAGCAAAAGTAATTTATCCACCAACTATCCAGCCTGCTTTACAAAAACACATTCCAATTAAGATTTTGAATACTTTTAATCCAACATTTGAAGGCACAAGGATTGGTAATGAATCAAAGCAGCAGTCTGATAAACCTATTACAGGCCTTTCCTCTTTTTCGGGAGTTGTATTGTTGACCTTGCAGGGTCCAGGATTGGTAGGGATACCCGGAATAGCAGCAAGACTGTTTAAAGCATTGGCAGAAAAAGAGATTAATATAATCCTAATTTCTCAAGGGTCATCTGAATATTCTATTTGCTTTGCCGTCAAAGAAGGAGAACAGTACAAAGCAAAACAAGCAATCAAGTCTGAATTTGAAAAAGAAATAAAAGAAAAAAATGTAGCCGAAGTATTGATTGAACCACAAATGAGTATAGTTGCAATTGTGAGTGAAAAGATGAAAAATCACCCAGGTGTGGCAGGTAAATTGTTTTCTACTTTGGGCCGAGAAGGAATTAATGTGGTTGCTATAGCTCAAGGGTCGTCTGAGCTAAATATTTCCTTTGTAATAGATACTAAGGATGAGGAAAAAGCATTAAATCTTATACACGATTCATTTTTTCTATCTGAGTATGTAGATGTCAATGTATTTATGATTGGAGTAGGTTTGATTGGAGGTACATTAATAAATCAAATTAACAGCCATAGTGATTCTTTAAAATCGACCCATAAGATAAATATTAAATTGATCGGGTTGGCTAATACTAAAAACATGTTGATTACGCAGGATGGAATATCTACTACTGCTTGGAAAGAAACACTGAATGAATCCATTGAAGTTTCTGATCTGAATTCGTTTGTAAGTCAAATGATTGATATTGATTTGCCTAATTCGGTATTCATTGATAATACTGCTAATAGTGAAATTCCAAAGTTATATAATCAGATCTTAAGCAACAATATATCAATTGTAACACCAAATAAAATTGCCACTTCCTCAAAGTATGAAAATTACTTAAAACTTAAATCAACTGCTGCTAAAAAGAAAGTATCTTTTCTTTATGAAACGAATGTTGGAGCTGGGTTGCCAGTCATATCGACAATCGAAAATCTAGTGCTGAGTGGTGATAGAATAACAAAGTTAGAAGCAGTATTATCAGGATCGGTGTCTTATATCTTTAATACATTCTCGGCAAAAAGAAAGTTTAGCGATGTAGTATTTGAAGCAAAAAACATGGGACTAACTGAGCCAGATCCACGAGAAGATTTAAGTGGAGAAGATGTGAGACGAAAAATAACGATTCTAGCAAGAGAAGCAGGATATAAAGTGGAAATGAATGACGTTAAATTGAAAGGCATCTTGAACAAAGCTTGCCTTAATGCAAAGTCGGTTGCGGATTTTATGACAGAACTAGCTGCCATGGATAATCATTTTGAAAAGTTAGCTGGTAAAGCAAATGAAGAAAATGGTAAATTACGATTTATTGCAACTATGGAAAATGGTAAATGCAGTATTGGGCTGAAAACTGTTGATTCAGAAAGTCCATTTTTTAACCTTGGTGGCAGCGACAATATGTTAGTCATTACAACGGAAAGATACAATATTAGGCCTTTAGTTATCAAAGGTCCAGGTGCAGGTGCAGATGTGACCGCTGCAGGGGTTTTTGCGGAGATTGTATCGATAGGGAATAAATACCGTGGTTAAGCCCTAATGATGTGAAAATAATATTATTTTAAACAAAGCAAACGCTAAGATCAACAAAGTATGAAACTATACTCCACTAATAATCACAAAAATATTGTCGAACTCAAGCAGGCTGTAATGCAATCGTTAGCCGATGACAAAGGCTTGTATATGCCTATTGCCCTTCCAAAAATGGATGCGACATTTTTTAATAATTTAGAAAATTATAGTTTTAGCGAAATAGCTTATGAGGTATCGAAACACCTTTTTGGTGATTACATACCCGCTGTTAAGTTAAGGTCAATTTGTGAAGAAGCAATAAATTTTAAAGCTCCAGTTGTCCAGCTGACAGAAGACATATCTACTTTAGAGTTGTTTCATGGGCCTTCATTGGCATTTAAAGATTTTGGGGCGAGATATATGGCTCAGTTGATGGCTTACTTTAATGAAAATGAAACAGGTAAGTTAACTATATTAGTAGCTACCAGCGGAGATACTGGTGGGGCAGTGGCAGCTGGATTTTTAAATACTCCTGGGATAGAAGTAATCATATTGTATCCTTCAGGAAGAGTGAGTGATTTGCAAGAAAAACAACTTACAACATTAGGCCACAATATTCATGCAGTAGAAATTGAAGGAAGTTTTGATGATTGTCAGGCGATTGTGAAAGAAGCTTTTTTGGATAAAGATTTAAATCAAAAGTTTAATTTAAGTTCTGCTAATTCCATAAACATAGCAAGGCTGATTCCACAGTCATTTTATTATTTTGAAGCAATGAAACAATTGCCTAAAGATAAGAATCATGTATTTTGTGTGCCGAGTGGTAATTTTGGCAACTTGACTGCAGGCTTGTTGGCCAAACGAATGGGTCTGCCAATACATAAGTTTATAGCAGCTACGAATATGAATCATGTATTCCCAGATTATCTAAAGAGTGGGATTTATAATCCTAAAAAATCAGTAGCTACGATTTCTAATGCTATGGACGTCGGTTCACCATCTAATTTTACAAGGATACAAGCTTTGTTTGAAAATGATCATAAAGCTGTCAAAGATGAAATTGTAGGCTATTATTACGACGATGAATCTACAAAGGCTGGACTTAAAGCATTATATGACTTAACAGGATATATTGCTGATCCACATGGCGCTATTGGGTATCTGGCAGCAAAGGAGTATTTAATTTCTAATAATGATAATAAACATGTTACTTTTTTAGAAACAGCTCATCCATCAAAATTTATTGACACTGTTCAACCGATCATAAACAAAGAAATAAAGATACCGGAGAGATTAGCAAATCTAAAAAATTTAGAAAAATATTCAGTAATAATGTCCACTCGATTTTTAGATTTTAAAGAATTTATGATGTCTAGAGATTAGACATTAATTGTCTTTTACATTAAATGACGAACGGTAATAAAATTTTAATTATCGGTATATTATAGAAATAAACGGTTAGTAATTGCTGTAAAGGGTTGTATAATTGGTGGGATTCAGTTTTGATTTCAATATTTTCATTACTTTTATATGAAATCAACTTTGAAATGCAACCTAAAATAAGATTGACCGAATTTCGCATTAAGTATTTATATCTGATACTTTCGCTAGTTGTATCGTTTATCCTACAGGGTCAATCATTAGATGCAAAATGTAAAAATGTTGAAGATTCCCTATTGTGTAAGATAGAATACTTTAGAGGACTAGATAGCTTTGAGCAGTACTACAAATCTGTTGATTTGTTGGGCGAATTTTATTGTACTAAAGGCGAAATAGAACGTCTATTTGGGAATTCAAAAAACTATAATCTATTACCTAAGTCCTCAAAAGATTCATTAATATTTCGAAAGCATTTATTGTACCACAGTTTTAATCTGCAAAAATATGGTGGCTCTGTCATAGAAGGCCAAAAATATTTACTTAAGGCCCATGACCATGTTGCAGATAAGGAGATCCTGGACAAGTTTGCTTATAAGATTGAAAAGAAAATTGCCTCGAATTATGATCGATTAAATGATTACGATAAAGCTTATTACTTTTATTTGAAAGTGATTAAAAGTCTTACTGCCAATAAAGAAAATGGTAGCCTCTCAAGAGTGTATGCTGACTTAGGTAATTCTTATATTTTTAATAAAAAGCCAAAAGAAGGGCTTAGTATATTAAAAAAAGGATATGCCCTCGCTCAAACTTCAAAAAGTGACAAAGGTATCGTTGCTAATCTAACTAATTTGGCAGAGTATTATTTAAATATGAATGACTTTGAAAAATTTAATCAATATTACAATGAGGCTGAGTTTTATATTAAAAGATTAAAAAAAGACAACAAGTATTTTGAAAGGCTTGCTGGGTTTCAAACTCTTAAAGGTGATTTTTATCTTAAAAATAAACTGTTTGAAGAAGCCTTGCAATATTATTTTGAAGCATTATTTAATTTAAAAATAAGATTTGAAGGATCAAGATCTAGGGAGATTTCTAAACTTCATACAAGTATTAGCGAGATTTACAAACAAAAAGGGGATTTGTCAAAATTGGAATCCTCAGTAAATGAAGGATTAGATTACTTAATACCTGGAGTTGATAAGAATACTGTTCCCATCAGAAGCGACTTGTATAGTGAAAATAGTTTTGTCGATCTCTTTATGCTTAAGTCCCATATTTTGCAAAAGAGGTTTGAGCAAGATCATGGATTTATTCACTTGAATATAGCATTAAGTTATTTAGATCTAGCTTCATATGTCAATATTAGATTACAAAATGAGCTTACCGTTGAGCAATCAAAATTAGTTTCTATCGAAGTAAATAGAAATATTGTAGAAGAATCTCTAAAGATATTGATGATTTTGTATCAAAATCATCCATCAGATTTCTACTTGAAAAAAGCTTCAACTTATTTTTGGAGATCTAAAAATCAGAATTTAATAGAATTAAATACAAGGCAAAAACTTAAATTGTCTTTGAATAAAAATGACCTGCAAATGGTAGAATCACTAGAGGATTCTTTATTGTATTTGGAAAGGTTCTCAAAAGGCACTGCAAATAAAGACAATATAAATATTTTAAAGATTGAAGTATTAAATCAATTAGATGAATATCTAGAAAATGGGATTCAAGAACATCAAAATTCCAATTTTCCATATATAGATTATATTGTTACAGATTCAGTTGTTTTTTATCTGAATAATTTTTCTGAGACTCCATTTGGAGTTATTCTGGATCAACCCAAGTTGAATAAATTGGTAGAGGATGTTCTTAGTGAAATTCAGAATATTGCACCAGAGGATGCATTAAAGATTAAATTAAATCAGGCGTTCGATATGCTATTTCCTATGGAATTAAATGGCATTGAAAGCCTGAAAGTAATTCCAGATAAATATCTTTCTGCCTTACCGTTTGATCTCTTGGTGAAGGAAGATTACCTCATTAAATCAATTAATATATTTTACGGGATATCGGGATTTGATGAGTCTGTTTATCAAGGAGCTGCTGAGTCTGAATCACTATATCTTGTAAAACCAACATATACTGAAGCCAATAAAAATAGGTATGAGGGTGAACTGCGATCTGGCAATTATTTCCTACCTTATTTAGAACCGGAGATAAAACAAATATCAAGTTTATGGCAAGGAGACCACAAAGTGAGTTCTGACGGAGGCTTTCTAAAGATCATGAAAGAAGCCGATGATTATAACATATTTCATTATGCAGGCCATGCTATTTCATTTAAGGATTCATCTTATCTAATATATGAAGACCAATATGGAGTAGAAAAAATCAATGAAAATCAAATTACCAATTGGCCTAATAAATTTAAACTTGTCGTACTGAGTGCTTGCCAAACCGGGGTGGGGGATTACAACTTAGGTGAGGGGTTTGAGAGTCTGTGTAGTGGATTTATTAAGGCTGGGGCTGAGTCTGTGATCTATTCACTTTGGTCACTCAACGATGAGTCCACCAGCACCATAGTTGGTAATGTTTATAAATATTTAATCGGTGGTGTTGAAAAATCCACTGCCTTGCGAAATGCAAAACTGGAATACCTTGAGAACGCTAATCCTATGAAAAGACACCCATTTTATTGGTCAGGGTTTGCTATGATCGGAAACAATACGCCCATTGCTAAAAAGTCTAATTTTTTAGTTCTGATATCGATTGTATTTGTCTTGCTTACTATTCTATTAACATATAAAATTTACAAAAAATGAGATTACTACTTTTTTTAACTTTTACAGTAATGACTAACTTGATATTTGCTCAAGGAGATTATCAATGGATGATATTTAATAACAGCTATAAGAATGGAACAAATTATACCACAGCTATATCAGGAGGCATAAGTTCACCAATTTATATCGATAGTGTAAAGATGCCAAACATGACAGCTGAGCCAAATGCATCAAATGATTTCTTTGCTATTTTTAATAGTGGCAATTATTATCTAAGCGACAGAACTAATCATGCTGATGTTTCATCTGGGACAGATTTTACAGTGTATGAAGTTATTTTTGCAGAGACAACGAATTACTTATATATGACTAATAGGTATGAAGATGATGACCCCAAAGATAGGGTAAAAGTAAATCCGACCAATACTAACGGTACAACTCCAGAAACGGTTAATGTGGGTGACTACAATGATCCTCATGATAAATTTACCCACCAGACACCTGTGCCAGGAAGTGACATTGTTTTTATCGTTGATAAAAATTATTTTAATGAAGGATGTACAGATTATAAACTATGCTACCAAGATCAAATAAATCAAGTGTCGTTTAGTCCAATCACTTTTAATGTTAATGATACCACTAGCTCAGCTAACAATGCGGTATATAAAAGTGGAGCAAGCTTTGCTACAGCCAGTCTCAGTTTTAATAATAAGTGTATAGAAATACCAAATACTAATGGAGAAAACCTATTCATCAAGTTTAGAGTCAATGGTAGTACTTCACTTGATTCGGAGGCAATAGCCTATACTCTTTCGTCTATTCCTAAAAGAAAAGATGGAAATTGTGAAAGCATTCCAAGCCAAGACTCAATCCTAAACGGGTATCATGATCCTAATTTTGTAGAGCTAAAGTGTGTCTGGGAAGAAAATGGGGATTATTATGGCATCTATCATATTGAATGTTACAATGATGGATTTGGAGGTTTTGCTAATTTAAAGATGACAACACCAATCCCATCGTTTATAGATCAAGACTCAATAGAAATATTAAATTGGATGGCTAATTGTAACTATGGATGTGACACACTTTGCAGTGAAGATTTACAAATAATTGGAAGCACACCTGATAGTTTAAAAGTTCAGTTTCCAACTGGCCTTGATGGATATACTTACACAACGGATTCTAATAAAATCTGTAAGTATACCGCTTTCTTTGAATTTAAGGCTAAGATAAATATTCCCACTGGCGAAAGTATCCACACTTACAATCTTTCACTTGGTATGCCAAATACAAATTTCAATACCTCCCTTTATCACATCACCACTTTTATAGAGCAAAAAAGTTGCTTGCCAGAAGAATTAGCTTTATCAATTCTAAAAGAAAGGAAAGAGGATAGTTCTCAAAACTTGGAGAACTACGATGGCTGTATGCTTGGAAGAACATTTAATAACTGTTACAAGCCATGTGGAAAACAGGTATGTAAAACAACACCTCCCTTTCCTTGGATTTACTACCTAGGAGCATTCCTTCTTTTAGGCCTTCTTGTCTTTATTTATAACAAGCTAAAACCCTAATTCTCAAAATATTTGTTGTAATATTTATCTACATCTTTTGGAAGAGATTTCTTAAATTCATCAGCCTTATCTAACTGCCCTAGTTTTATAAGACTGATGTATTTTAGATAGTATATTCTATCTCGAAGTACCTTGTTATCGCTAATATTTGGAGCATATACTAGCACACTGTCTACTATGCCTTCTTTTGCATAAATTTCGGATAACCAATACTTAGCCATATCGCTATTTATTGATTTTAAACTATCAAGAGATGACAGGTCATAATCATTTAAAAATAGCATGACAAGATTAGAAATTTGATCATTATCGCTACCTCTTTTTATAGGCCATGCTGGCTCTTCATACAAATTGGCGTATTGGAGACTTTCTGCAGAGACTTTATCTTGCTCTGAAGCCTTCATGTATCCACCAACTACGATGATTAGAATTGCTGCAACAGCTGCTAAGTAGATGAATAGTTTAGTATTGTAACTAAGTTTCTTTATGGGAGTGCTTTGAGTTGTGTTACCCAATGATGCTTCCACCATGCGTCTTGTCTCTTCCTCAAAAGCAGCTTCTCCTATGCTTTTTGCTAGATTTGCATCTGAAACTGCCTCTTTAAGTTTTGGATCATCATACAGAGCTTTTTCAAATGCGGTTCGATCTGATTCTGATAGCCTTTCAAACAAGTAGTCATCTATTTGATCAAAATAATTCATACTTTTAGTTTTTGTTTAATTTGTGGGTTATCATTTAAATATGTAAGAAGTTCTTTCATGCATTCGCTTTTTTTCTTTCTAGCCATGCCTTCACTTAGATACCCCAGATTTGCTGCAATCTCCTTCATACTATATGACCCTGACCAATACATTAATACTTCTTTACACCTGGTTCTCATAAGGTTGAGTATATTTTCCAACAATTGAGCTCTTTCGCCGTTAAGTATGAGTGTAAGTTGAGACTCTTGAGTCTCCTTAATTTGGTAATCCATTTCATGAGAAACAGTAAATTGTTTTTTATTTTTCCTCAATTGGTCAAACCACTTAAACTTTGCTATCCCAAATAGATAGCCATTTAGATCTCCTTCTAACTCAAATGTTTCATTCATAAATACTTGTTTAGAGAATGCTATTATGGTGTCAGTTAAGACCATTTTTGCATCATCTAACTCACCGTTGTTTTTCAAAATATATGTATTAAGTGTTTCTATAAATTGTCCATTGTCACACAACATATTTATAGCTTTTCTCCTTTCGGTTTGGGAGCCTCTTAATAGTTTTATGATTTCATTCTGATCTATCACACTCGTGTTTGTTTATTAAAAATTTGTTACCCTAATATTAAACAAATATAGTTAACGATATCTCTAACAGAAAACTTAATTACATCAATAGGTAAAAAAAGAACCGCTCACAATTTTGTCAACGGTTCTTTTTTTTAAAATTAAACTTTGTATAAGAAAATTCACACCATGATTTAAAACATGATTATCCCAAATTTACCATGACTTCATTTGGCCAATGATTCATTGCATCTACCACACCTCCCATGAGTGCCAAAGTAAGGATCCAATACCCAGCATTAATCAATGTGTTTTTCCATGATTTTTGCTCAAATAAACCATTTGACACTAATACCGGAATAACTAAGAAAAAGCTTAACATTACGCCATGAGTTGCTCCGTGACCAAAACTATCAAATTGTCCTTCTTGACCTGGGCCATTATTAAAATTCATTAAAAAGAAAGCGATTAAAAAAGACATAACCAGAGATATTCCCATCATGAGTGCCATATTTCCTCCCTTTAGATCTTCTTCTGTTTTGCCAATTGATTGCATCCATGAATTGCCAAATAATGCTTTGTTATAATAAATAAAGCCAATAATAGTTGGTAATAGCACTGCAATGATTAATGAAAGCCAATTTACATTTTCCATTTTAATTAAATTTAGTAGTTAGTTAATATTTGTTTTTAGTAAAGGTAATAAAGTTGTTTGAACAAATATAAAATATTTAATATAACAGTTATTTAT
>JBBKVK010000314.1:0-3580 GCA_037968395.1 Saprospiraceae bacterium
ATTTACAATATAGTATTCACCTATTTGATCTTCAATTATTGTACCTTCCTTCGAGAGACAATGGTGATATTTCTTTTATATTTTTCGTTAGCGCTTCTAGTTTCAAAGTCTAAGCTTAATAAAGTTTACAAATTTTTAGCAATAATCCCAGCGATACTAAGTACTACCGGAATAAGACTTGAAACAGGTTTTCCTAATGTTTTTATTGTTCTATATGGTTGGATAACTTCTAGTCGGTTTTTAAGGGTTTTAGCAGTTTCCGTTTTCTTAATAATCGCTTACCAATTTGGACCAACCTTATATGAAAAAAGATATCTTTCTATGGAGGAGTCTTATACGGAATACCTTAATGAAACTATTAAGACTCAATCAGGATTAGGTTCAAAATTAGCGGTTTATAAAGACCACCCAATAGGAATGGTCGCATATTCATTTTTAGCTATATTCAACCCAATTCCGCCGATTCCACGATTTTTTAGATTAGATGATGTATTTATTGGCTTGAGTTCGATATGGTGGTATTTTATTATCCCTATAGCTTTTATTGGGTTATACAAGTACGATAAAGATGTAAAGTTTAAAATTTATGCTTTAATAGTACTATTCTTTTTCTTCTTTATAAGCTACAAACTTCAAGGAGGCATTAGACACAGAATTCCATTAATGCCCATGGTACTTTTGTTTTATTGTTATGGAGCTGAAACAATAGATAAAATCAAACTACATAATATAAGGGTCTATACTTTTTGCATTGTACTATTGGCGCTGTTTCCTTATGTTTTCTTAAAATTAATTTTATAAATAAATAATTGATGAGGTTTAAATTTGGTGAAAATTGGTACAATTATGTACAAAACATTGACGAAGAGAGTATCAAAGCGAGTATTAAAAAATTAAAACAATTTTTAGACTTTGATTTAACAAATAAAACCTTTTTAGATATTGGATGTGGATCTGGCATCCATAGCTTAGCTGCAGTATCAGAAGGAGCAAAAGTCTTTTCTTTTGATTATGATACCAATTCTGTAAAGGCTACTCAAATGGTTAAAGAAATTTATAAGATTGAAGACGAAAAATGGGAGGTTGAAAAAGGAGATATTTTAGATGAAGAATATATTTCCAAATTATCAACGTATGATGTCGTATATTCTTGGGGGGTATTACACCATACAGGCAACATGTGGAAAGCTTTAGACAATGCGGCGAGATTCGTCAATAAAGGTGGTTATTTGTTTATTGCAATTTATAACGACCAAGGCATTAAATCAAAGTTCTGGTGGGGTGTAAAATACATTTATAACATCCTACCTAAATACTTGAATAAAATCTATGGATATACAGCAGGAGTTTTATTTCAGCTAATCAATATAGTAAAATATACTTTAATGTTAAAGCCTATGGTGGCGATCAGACCATTGATTAACTATAAGAAAAACAGAGGAATGACTATTTTTCACGATATGATTGATTGGATGGGAGGCTACCCTTTTGAGGTAGCAAAATATGAAAAACTTATAGAGTTTTATGAGGGAAAAGGTTTTACTTTTATAAAAGGTAATAAAGCAACGAGCCTTGGATGTCATGAAATAGTATTTAAGAAAAACACCTAGAAAGATGTGTGGAATTGCAGGGTTTATTGATTTTAGAAATAAATCTGATGAAGAAGAATTAAAAAGAATGACCGACTCAATCTCTCATAGAGGGCCGGATAGTGCGGGGTATAAGTTTGTTCAAGAAGAAAAATTTCAAGTTGGATTAGGGCATAGAAGACTTTCTATTATTGATTTGTCACCTTTGGGAGGACAACCAATGGAGTTTAATAACTATACCATAATATTTAATGGAGAGGTCTATAATTATAATGAAATAAGGAAAGAGTTAATTTCTGAAGGGTATCAGTTTGATTCTAATTCTGATACAGAGGTAGTACTAAAGTCATTTGATAAGTGGGGAATAGACGCAGTACATAAGTTTAATGGAATGTTTGCGTTTGTAATTTATGATAAAGGGGACCATTGTATTTATGTTTTTAGAGACAGGACGGGAATTAAGCCTTTTTACTTTTACTTTGCAGAAGATTTATTTTTATTTTCTTCGGAACTTAAAGCGTTCCACAAACACCACTTGTTTGAGAAAAAGATAGACCTTGAAGCTTTAGCACTTTATCTAAAGTATGGATATATTGTGGCACCATATTGCATTTTTGAAAACTGTTATAAGTTGCAACCGGGCCATTTACTCACACTAAACTTATCTTCAAAAAAGTATAAAATAGACAAATATTGGGATGTTGTGGATTATTACAATAAACCCAAACATGACATTAGCTATGAAGATGCAATTTTAGAAACGGAAGAGTTATTAAAGTCATCTTGTGAATATAGAATGATTGCAGATGTACCTGTTGGTGTGTTTTTAAGTGGTGGCTATGACAGCTCTACTGTAGCAGCACTCATTCAGGCTAATAGAAAAGATCCGATTGAGACATTCACGATTGGTTTTGAAAATCCAAAGTATGATGAATCTAATCAAGCTAAGAAGATTGCAAATCATATAGGCACAAGCCACAATGAACTTATATGCACATTGAAAGAGGTACAAAGTATCGTGCCAAAATTACCGCTCTATTTTGACGAGCCTTTTGGAGATTCTTCCTCAATTCCTACCATTTTGGTTAGCCAATTTGCTAAAGAAAAAGTTAAGGTTAGCCTATCTGCTGATGGAGGAGATGAGGTTTTTGCTGGATATACAAGGTATAAGAATGTGTTATCAAACTACAAAAAGTATAATTATTTTTCTGAAAATGTTACTAAAAAGATAGGACAAATAATTCAAAAATCACCCTTGAATAGTTTTAAAAGCATAATGGATAACCCACAGTTAGTTGACAAAATAATTAAACTTTCTAATAGCTTTACAGAAGGGTTTTCACCAGGTTCATTATTAAAACACTCATCACAGAGAGTGGACCAAAATTTTATTGACAGGCTAATAGGTACTCGTTTACCGACAAATACCTCGGCATTTGATAAATATAAAGACTTAGTTAATGGTTCAAAAAACGAATTGGATCAATTATTAGTTATGGACTATTGTACCTACTTGCCAGATGATATTATGACTAAAGTCGATAGGTCGACAATGTCTGTTTCTTTGGAAGGAAGAGAGCCTTTATTGGATTATCGACTCATTGAGTTTGTCGCTCAGTTACCCGACGAGTATAAAATATTAGGCACTCAACAAAAGCGTATTTTAAAGGACATAACCCATAAGTATATCCCAAAGACAATTATGGATAGCCCTAAAAAAGGGTTTGGTATTCCTCTTAACGATTGGTTTCGAGAGGAATTAAAAGACCTTTTTGAGTATTATTTAGGAGAGAAGTTTATCAAAGAGCAAGGTTTATTCGAATATAAACTTTTATATAAACTAAAGGAACAATTCTATAGTGGTATAAATGAGCAATTTGAATTTTTATGGTTTATAATATCATTTCAGTTATGGTATCAAAAATGGATTATTGATGAAAAAAATTAGAGGTTATGTTATTTTATTATCATTTATTATGGTGTACTCTTCA
>JBBKVK010000315.1:0-6959 GCA_037968395.1 Saprospiraceae bacterium
TAGTATTACCAACTAATTAATATTGATATATAGCTATAAGAACAATTAGTCAAAAAAATACGTTATAATTGTATAATCAAACTTATAGATCATGGCAGTTAATTTAGTAACAGTTAAGACTTTTTCTTCTTCATTTGATGCAAATTTATCTCTTGCAAAACTAAATGATGCTGGTATTCAGGCAGTAATACAGAATGAAGAATCAATTTTAATCAATCCTGGTAGTTTAAATAGTGCAGCTATCAGATTGATGGTCGAAGATTATGATTTAGAAAAAGCAAAAGCGGCATTAGGGGTTCAAAGCTAGAGCAGTTTTTTAATTTCTCTAATAAGTCTAATCTCCTCATTTTCCCAATTTAGCTCTTTGTGAGCTTTCAATGCATTTTGGCATAGTTTAGCGTAATCAATTGGATTATGGTCCAATTGTTTGATAAAATTCGCTATAGATTGAGGATTCAGTGATTTTACAGTGATACCACATTTGTATTTAGCACAATACCTTTTATATACAGGAAAATCCATATTAATAGATGGAACACCAAACTTCATGTAATCAAAAAATTTGTTTGCTAAACTATAATAGTAATTTAAGGATTGGCCTTCAAGTAAATTCAATCCATATTTTGCTTGTTTAGTTAGATGAATTAATTCAAGGGGTGTTTTTTTACCAAAGAAGATAATGTTACTACGGTAGTTTTTAGATGATTTTAGATCTATTAAATCCTTAGTTACATCTCCTGCTCCAATAAGCCACAATTTGTAGTTTGGAAGAAACTCCATCATGTTAATAGCACTTTCTAGACCTCGGCCTTTATTTAATACACCTTGATAAATAATAATATTTTCTTTATTTGATTGAAGCTCGATTGGACTGCCCAAAGAAGGTAAATTTCTTATTGATATGAAAGTGTTTGAAAGGTTTACGGTCAAGATCTCTGCCAAGTCTTCATTGACGGTTAAAAATAAATCAAATCTAGGGGTCATAAATTTCTCTAAATATTTCCATAAAGATTTAATGATAGGTCTGTGGTTGATTTCTGGCGTTTCGATATAATATTCATGAGAATCATATACTCCTTTTTTTCTGAAAATTAGTTTGTACAATCCAGCTCCAATAAGAGTGTCAGGATCACAAGCATATACGATTGATGGCTTTGTTTTTAAAAGCATAAAAAACAATCTGATATTATATTCAAGGTAAAACAAAATCCCGGTATTAAAATGGCATTTATATCTTGAAATACTGTAGCCTTCTTGATTTTGTATTATATCGGTATCAAATCTACGACCTATTATGATTATTTTCTCTGTCGTGTGATGTGCTATAGATTTAGCAATTCTTTGCATTCGTTGATCATAGGTTACATCATTAGTAACACATATAGCTATCATGAGTTATTTGATTTAGTTATTCTAAGATTACCATTATCATCTACTCGTATCATTTTTTCACTTTCCAAATCTTCTAAACATTGATATACTCGCTTTCTCTTATTATATGGAAATTTTACGATTATCTTTTTTGGGCTTATTCCATCGTTTGATGACTGGATGAGCGAAATTATTTTATGCTTAATTGTCTCATCATAGGCAGTTTGATAGCTTCCCAAGCAATAGTCACACTGCCCACAATCAAATGTTTCGCCTTCATCAAAATAGTCAAGTATTATTTGTTGTCTGCATTTTTCGAGAGAGTGATAGTTAATGATGCTATTTAATTTGTTCCAGGAGTTTTCTTTTAGAGAGCTGTATGATTTTTCATCAATTTTAAATGACTCATCTTGAGGTCTAGCCTTTAAAAATGTAACTTTCG
The DNA here is from genome assembly GCA_037968395.1 of Saprospiraceae bacterium. Classification (GTDB taxonomy): domain Bacteria; phylum Bacteroidota; class Bacteroidia; order Chitinophagales; family Saprospiraceae; genus JADKBO01. The sequence continues at coordinate 1,814 of JBBKVK010000315.1, forward strand.
GCAAATCTGAAGAAGGATTGTAGTGAATCATGGCTTCATTTTGCAATACCTTAAGATACCCCACCACTTTATTGATTGGCATATTGAGGATTCTAGAAATGTTACTTTCTATAATATTGACATAGTCGACAAAAATACCTTCATAACTTCTTAGGATTTGTGTCAGTACTTGATACCTTGGGTCCTCCTGCTCATACATGTCGTTAACTTCTCTGGGATTACAGGTCACCATTACTTGACTAGGTGATCTTAGCCCTTCTGATAAAATAAGCCATTCTTGTTTTTCTAGTATTTTTAATGTTGTATAGATTTTAGAAATAGAAATTTTATAAATCTGGCTCATTTCTGCAATATCTAAATAAAATTCTTGATCTTGACCAAAGTCATATCCTATTTTGAGGTATTTACATAATGAAATATAAATATTTTTAATCTCCTCTAAGGTAGGATGATAAGTTTCAAAATTTTTAACTGCAGACATCAAGTCTTGATTGCTTATAATAGAGATTGCAAATGACATTTTACCATCTCTGCCAGCTCTACCTGCTTCTTGATAGTATTCTTCAATGCTGGGTGGAATATCCATATGCACTACAAATCGTACATCTGGCTTATTAATACCCATACCAAAAGCATTAGTTGCAACCATTATTTGTACTTTGTTTTTCATCCAGTTTGTCTGAGCGGTTTCTCTTTCAAGTGGAGTCATGCCGCCATGGTAGAATTGAGCACTAATTTTCTTTTTGACTAGCCAGTTAGCAATTTTCACACAGCCGATTCTGCTTCTAGTGTAAACTATGCCTGTCCCTTTAAGTTTAGTTACCAGTTTTTCAAATTCTAGGGATTTATCTTCTGTACGAATCGATGAGAAAGAAATATTATCTCTAGCAAAACTATTTCTAAAAACAATGGGAGACTCTAGCGCTAATTCATCTTTGATGTCTTCTAAAATTTTATTAGTAGCAGTGGCTGTTAATGCTAAGATAGGGATATCTGGTTTAATCTCTCTAAGCATATTGATATTCAGGTAGCTTGGTCTAAAGTCATGCCCCCATTGACTAATACAATGAGCTTCATCAACCGCAATAAGACTGACTTTAGCCATATAAAATCTTACTTGAAAAGCTTCAGTAAGAATTCTTTCAGGCGAAACATAAAGGATTTTTAATGGTCCATGTACGAAATTGTCTAGGATAGCTTCTATTTGAGAATAACTCATTCCAGTATGAATAGCCTTTGCTGAAATGTTTCTAGTTTCAAGCTCAGCTACTTGATCTTGCATTAAGGAAATTAATGGAGATACTACAATTGTTTTACCAGGTAGAATTAGTGATGGTAGCTGATAACAAAGTGATTTTCCCCCACCAGTTGGAAGTAATGCCACAGTATCCTTTCCATCTAAAACAGATGTTATGATGTCCAATTGCGGCGGTCTAAATCGATCATAGCCCCAATATCTTTTTAAAAGAATTTGTGGATTAGTGTGCATTCAGTTTTTTAAGAAAACTCCAAATAATGCCAAAAATATCTAAAATTGACTTGTTTTAAATGTAATACGTGTACTAAATAATAAAAGATTTAAAATTTGGGACATTCTATCCCTGACTTACCTTTTCTAAAAGCACTCTTCTTATTGTCAGCAAGGAATATTGAAAAAGAGATCATTCCTGAGAAATAGTAGTCTCTCACAGATTTTCCGCCCCTTTGAGATCCTGTTTCTCTTGTTATAATTTCGGAAGCACCTAAATATTCTCCAGTTCTATCAGCTAATGTTGCTGATAGTGGTCCATTAGTAGGGCTATTGTAAAGTTCGAAATAGTTAACATAATCGCCACTCAAATCGTCGATGTAATCTGTATTTGCTCTTCTACACAAGACATCTGCATGTATTATTACTTTTTCACTAAATCTAATAGCTAATCCACCACCAAATGAAACGGCAGCAGCTATTTTTTTATATTTATCATCATATCCTGGTAGACCTTGTCCTTCAGTACCTAAAGGTTGAAGTTCAAATTCATTTCCATTTATTTCAGCTTTAGGATTGAAATAGAACCCTGCAAGCCCTACAGATAAGTATGGACTCCAATTATCATAGGGAGTGTTAGGAGAGAATCGTAATGGGTAATACTCAAAATTTACGCTTAATTCATTTATCGAAGATTTAAAACTAAGGTTTCGGTTCCTTTGCCATTCTTGATCAGAATTTATATCACTACCCCTTACTTTCGAAAACATGATGTTACCTTTAAAAGCAAAGTGATCATTTAAATGGCGTCTAACAAAAGCTTGAAAAGCAAACCCATTATTATGAGTTAAGTTATTAAAAAAATCGGGACTATTTAAGTCACCCCAATACAAAGCCTGCCCTAAACCAGCACCGTAATATGTTGATTGCGATTTTGCATTTAATCCAATGAAGGTAAATGCTAAAAACAATAAGATTTTTTGTTTCATTTTACAATTTGTAGATCGAATCTTTGGGAAGATGATCAAAAACATAACGCAAAAATATAATCTTTTAATATATAAAAGAAATATATAATACGTAAAATGCAAAAAATGATATAATTACAAGTTAGATAAAATAATATTAGTGAAAAAACCAGACTTTTATTTCAATATTGGGCTAGTCTCATGATACTTCTTATTTTTGTAACGTTATTTAAAGTAAAAGTCACACAAAAAAATTAGAAAAAATGAATAGAATTTTGATTTTAACCCTTTTTATATCTTTTTCCTTTACACTTGTTGCTCAGGATGGTCCACCTAAAGATTGGTGGTTAATGAGTACTGAAGATGGATACAATGGAGTTCAAAGTTATAAAACTTATAATGAGTTATTAAAGGATAGAGCTAGTCGAACTGTAATAGTTGCTGTAATAGATTCAGGTATTGATGTAAACCATGAAGATCTAAAAGGAAATATTTGGGTAAATCCAGGTGAAATTGCAAATAATGGAATCGATGATGATAAAAATGGCTATATCGATGATATAAATGGATGGAATTTTATTGGAGGAGCAGATGGCACCAACGTTGGTCCTGATACTTATGAAGCTACTAGAGTATATGGTAAGTTAAAGTATAAATATGATAATGCTGATCCTAATAAATTAAATAAAAGTCAAAAGGAGGAGTATCAGCTATACCTTAAAGTGAAAGAAAATGTAGAGAGTTCAATAGAAAGTGCTAAGAAAAATGTTGAACAAATTGATGCTATTCAAGATAGAATTTTAGGTAATTTATCTGATGTAGAAGAATTACTTGACGAAAAATCTTTGACATTGGCTGATATCGATTCTTTAGATTCAGATAATGAATCTGTATCAATGATCAAAAATGTTATGAGACAAGTTTCAACTAATGGGGAAGGTTACACAGAGGTAAATGCATTTAAAGCAGACCTTACGGAAGCACTTGGCGGTGATAAAAAAAGATTTGAAGATCAGTTAAAATATGCATTCAATCCTGATTTTGATCCTAGGAAGACTATAGTTAAGGATAACTACGCTGATCAAACAGAAAGGTATTATGGCAATAATGATGTCCAAGGTCCAGATGCATCTCATGGTACTCACGTGGCAGGGATAATTGGAGCTATGACAGGCAATGAATTTGGTATCGAGGGAGTATCAAGAAATGTTAAATTAATGTCTGTAAGAGCTGTTCCTGATGGAGATGAAAGAGATAAAGATGTTGCGAATGCAATCAGATATGCAGTTGATAATGGAGCTTCAATCATAAATATGAGCTTTGGAAAAGGATTCTCATGGAATGAAGGAATTGTAGAAGATGCTATAAAGTATGCTGAAAAACACGATGTACTTTTGGTTCATGCTGCTGGAAATTCGGCTCAGGATAATGATATAACTGATAACTTTCCTAATGATTCAGTAGACAAAAGATATTGGTTATTTTGGAAAAAGAAGAAACCAGCTAAAAATTGGTTAGAGATAGGAGCACTATCATATAAGAAAGATGAGGATTTGGTAGCTACTTTTTCTAACTACGGAAAAGTTAATGTAGATTTATTTTCGCCAGGTGTGAAGATTTATTCTACTATTCCTGGTAATGGATATGCATCATTCCAAGGTACGAGTATGGCCTCTCCAGCTGCAGCTGGTGTTGCTGCAGTATTGAGATCTTATTTTCCAACATTGACTGCAGAGCAAATTAAACAAATATTAATGGCAAGCGGTACAAAAATGAGTGACCAAGTTAAAGTTCCAGGTACAAAAGGCGAAAAAATCGTAGGATTTGGAGAGTTAAGCGTTAGTGGGTCAGTTATTAATATGTACGAAGCCGTTAAGATGGCAATGCAGACAAAAGGAAATAAAAAGAAAGTTACTGTTAATAAAGGGGCGTAATAGTTAGAGCACCTTTTTATTCAATCTTAATTACAAAATATTTAAAGTCACCTTCATTAATTTGGAGGTGACTTTTCTTTGTGTGAATTATGGTAGGATGACACCGACTGGTAAATCTTGTGACCAAGAGGACAATTCAGAATAAAAATAGGTAATATAGAGCAGAATACAAATTTTGATCGAGTTTATACGTTAATGATGTTGCTGAAGTAATTAAAATTTTGTGAAAGTAGATTATAATGTATTGATAATGAAATATTTGCATTATGTTTTAAAATAATAAGAATAAATTGTTTTTGTTAATTATAATTTAAAGAACTAAAAATTAATAGGAACGTTGTATTGATTACGTAAAATTTTATTTTCTTTGCACCTTGAAATTTATTAATATACAAATTATAAAATAATGGCAGAATACAAATTAGATAAAACAGATTTAAAGATATTAAAACTATTACAAGAGAATAGTAAGATAACTAATCTGGATTTATCAAAAAAAATAGGACTATCACCTGCACCAACACTTGAAAGAGTAAAAAAATTAGAACAAGCAGGAGTGATATTGAGTTACCATGCAAAGGTGGATTCAAAAGCAATAGGTCTTAATGTAAGTACCTATGTATTAGTTTCTCTCGCTTGGCAAAAACCAAATGCTTTGGATAACTTTATTACTAAAGTTAAAAAGATTGATGAGATTACTGAATGTTACATTATCACAGGAGAAGCAGACTTTATACTTAAAATAATTTGTAAGGATATTTCTACTTATGAAAAAC
>JBBKVK010000316.1:0-21822 GCA_037968395.1 Saprospiraceae bacterium
ATGAATATTATCTCATCTTCTGATACTCCAGTAGATCTACCTTGTTCTGTTAGAAAATACTTGCCAGCATCCAATAACACTTTTAAAGGCACAAGACCCACCAACTCCGATCCAGTGACTCTCAGTCCTCTTTCATTAGCACTCGTTCTACAGGCTTCAAATGCTTTGTGTAATGAAGTATCATGTAGATTGGTCAAGTTCATAGAGATTTGAGCCAAGCCATATTCTTCGATGTACCATCCTATTGCTTTTACAGACTTACATAAGCCAGGAATTCTCATAGGGTTGCCATTATCATCGTTCACAACCTTACCTGTCACGGGGTTGCCTTCCCGCATTATTCTGCCATTCTCTCTGACATCGAAAGCAACTGAATTGGCTCTTTTTTCGGATTTTGTATTAAGGTTGACATTATATGCCACAAGGAAATCTCTTGCTCCAATAGCTGTAGCTCCAGCCTGAGGATTAAATATCGCAGGACCAAAGTCAGGTTTCCAATTAGAATCAGCTAATTTTTTTGAAAGCCCTTCATATTCTCCTGCCCTTACTGTTGCTAGGTTTTTTCTTTCTGGTGTGCTAGCTGCTGATTCATATAGATAAATTGGGATGTTGTTATCAGCTCCTACCATTTCGCCAAGTTTTCTAGCATAAGCGGCTGTCTCTTCCATAGTGATATTAGCTATTGGGATCAAAGGGCATACATCTGTAGCACCCATCCTTGGATGTTCGCCTTTGTGCTTTGACATGTCTATAAGCTGACTAGCTTTTCTGATAGCAAGGTGAGCTGCCTTAATTGCTGCCTCTGGATGCCCTACAAACGTAACAACCGTCCTATTGGTAGCTTTTCCAGGATCTACATCTAACAGTTGTACTCCTTCTACACTTTCTATCACATCAGTAATTTGTTTGATGATAGACATATCTCTTCCCTCCGAAAAATTTGGAACACATTCAATTATTTGGCCTTGCATAAGTTTTATATTTTATCCTGCAAAAATAGAATAACAAAGGGAATTACCTGATTATTTGGGTCTAAGTTTTAATTGATCAATTTTGGAATGATGATTGGTGTAAAAACAAGCCTTACCGATACTTATCATTTAAGCCTATATTGTCCTTAATCATAGGAATGCATTTTTCTAATCTACCTATTTTGGTTCCTTCTCTTTTTGCCTCTTCAATATATTCACAATATTCCTTGCGTTTAAAAGGGGTCAATTTGTTGTATGCCTTATTCAGATTTACGTCTTTTTCTAAGGCAATTTTAAGCTTTTCTGGTATTATAAAAGGGGTTTTGCTTGATTTAGTAACCTCTATTTCTTTGCCAAGCTTTTGGTTTTCAATGGCTTCTAGGATGTAAGCTATTACCAAACTGTCACTAATCTCATTTATATCATTAAATCTCCATTGTCTTAAGCCTTTGGTCTTGCCTTCATTAGCGTTGTACAAGACTTTTGAGTCGTCTTTTAAAAATACGCCTTGATGAAACCAAATGCCAAAATACGACTTAAAAGCTCCGAGAGCCGCTATTTTTTTTCCATTAATATTATAATGAGGTATACCCCATTTTAAGTCTTCTGATACTTCTGTTTGTAGGAATAGTGATCTCAGTTTTTCTACACCACTTTTCCATTCGGTGGGAATACTATCAATATATTCTTCAATACTTTTTGCCATTTGCATAAGGAAGTAGTTTTTATGTTGGGCTTATTTGACCAAGGTAATATTAATATGTCTTATTTACAAAACATTTCCCATGGTTTGTATTTTGAGGTGTAATTCATTTTCATTAATGAATACTATCTAACCTTATGAGAAGATCTTTGGTTTGTTTTCAGCCTTGGACCCTCTGATTAATCAGGCTGCATAGCCTGACTCTAACCATCTGAGCTAAGGAAGCATAAATTTTTCTTTTATATAATTCACTAAATCCTTATCATTCGGGAGTCTGTTATAGAAAAGAGCATCTTTGTTTTTCAAATACTTTTCAATCCGCATTGCAACAGATCGACTTGGTACTTCGATACTCCAAAACATTTCCCACGGTCTGTACTTTGAAGTGTATGTTGTTGTCTTTAGAGAACTATTATGACTATCAAGTCTTATCAAAAGATCATTGGTTTGTCCAATATAATACCTATTGTGTCCTGAAGAAAATAATATATATGTGAAGTGCTGCATGGTTAAATAAAAAAGGACCAAATCTTTAGATTTGATCCTTTAAAATGCGCTCCCTCAAGGACTTGAACCTTGGACCCTCTGATTAACAGTCAGATGCTCTAACCAACTGAGCTAAGGAAGCATTGCGTAATTCGCGGTGCAAATTTATAATTCTATTTTATAAATCAATGCCAAATTCAATAAAAAATTCTTTTTTTTTGAAATAAATTACCATTTATAACCTTAATCAATTATCTATCAAATGGTTATAGGTTGCCTCTAATTTCTTGTTCTCTTTCGATTGCTTCAAACAATGCTTTGAAATTTCCCTTTCCAAATGATGTAGCCCCTTTTCTTTGGATGATCTCAAAGAATATGGTTGGTCTATCTTGAATTGGTTTTGTAAATATCTGTAATAGATACCCTTCTTCATCTCTATCTACTAAGATATTTAACTTTTTGAGTTCCTCAATTGGTTCATCTATTTTGCCAACTCTATCAATAAGATCATCATAATAAGTATTTGGTACTACTAGGAATTCTACACCTCTATTTCTTAATTCTGAGACAGTGTCCAATATGTTATCAGTGGCTAATGCCATGTGCTGCACTCCTGCTCCATTGTAAAATTCTAAATATTCATCTATCTGAGATTTTTTTAGACCTTTGGCTGGCTCATTAATTGGAAATTTTATATAGCCATTACCATTACTTACTACCTTACTCATTAGTGCAGTATATTTTGTAGATATATCCTTATCGTCAAAAGTAATCAAGAGTTTAAATCCTAACACATCTTGATAAAATTTCACCCACTTATTCATGCCACCTAACTCCACATTACCAACACAGTGATCGACAAATTTTAGTCCAACTGGTACTATATTAGCTGGATTGCTCTTTGCGACAAATCCTGGCATAAAAATACCAGTGTAGTTTTTTCGCTCTACTAAAGTGTGGATAGTATCGCCATAGGTCTTAATACCCGCCATGACAACTTCACCATTTTCATCAGTGATGGTATATGGTTCAAAAGCAGATTCTGCCCCCCTTTCTATGCATTTATTATAAGAATCCGCAGCATCATCAACCCATAATGCCATTACTTTTACTCCGTCTCCATGCATTGCAACATGTTTGGCTATTTCATTGTCTGGAGTTATTGCAGACGTAAGTATGTATCTAATTTTATCTTGTTGTAAGACATAACTTACCTTATCTTTAGACCCAGTCTCAGGGCCTTTATATGCAACAAGTTTAAATCCGAAGCAATATTGGTAATACATTGCTGACTGCTTAGCATTACCTACGTATAACTCTATAAAATCTGTTCCATTGATTGGAAAAGTGTCGTTATTGACCAATGGCTTATTTGCTGTTAATGTTTCCATTTTTATTATGTTTGATATTCTACTTTAATATTTTTTTCAATCTGAAGCATAGTGCTTTCTAACTTTGCCAACTCGTGAGGTGTTAGTTCTTGGTATATTTTTGATCTAAATTCATCAACTAGAGGGCTAATCAAAGCTACTAAGTTGTTACCACTTTCAGTTAATTTAATGATAAATTTCCTTCTATCAGTTTCATCTTGCGATCTAATAAGATATTCTTTTTTCTCAAGTTTATCAACTATACGAGTTATGGTTGGTGCATCTTTAAAGCTTGCCTCCGCTAACTGCATTTGCGGCATTGGTCCAGAAGTATCTAAAATTTGGATTATGACCCATTGATCTATTGTAATATTGATTTTGGGGTAATCACTTAATAGTCTTGCAAAAGCTAATTTCATCCTTTTGGCTGTTCTTTCTATTATAAAAGCAGAGAGCTCAAAGGCATTGGGATATGTTGTATTCAATATATAATTATTGTTAGTGTACTAAATATTAGCAAAGTAACTAAAATGTTTTGGAATAGAATATTCTTTTTACAAAAATACATTTCTTTATAATACATAAGTTAAAAAATGAGGTAATAAAAAAATCTGTGCTTTTAGAGCAAATTACTCATAGACCAAACTAAAATTATTTACGTTATTATTATATGAGTTGAATTTCCCAAAGTTTGGCTTAATTTTTGATATTACATATAATGTTAATATGTAAATAACGTTAAAAGATACTTTTATGAACCGATTATTGAGTTTCTCCTTGCTGTTTTCTATATTGTTTTTACTATCTTCTTGTCAGACTACCAACAAGTATGGCTCTAGGCATTCTAGATATTCGTCAGGAAGAATAGCTCATTTTGATGCTCCAAAGCATGAAAAGAAAAGAGGTAACAGGTCTTATACAGCAAAGAATAAAAAGAAATATCGCTCATTTGAAACAGATAAAAGTGCTCCATCAGTAGTTGAAGCATCTCCATCATCAAATAAAGTTAGATATCATTCAGAAAGAAATAGCATACTAAGAGATGCACAAAAATATCAAGGAATTCCTTATGTATATGGCGGAAAAAGTCCAAAAAAAGGCTTTGATTGCTCAGGATTTGTTACCTATGTATTCAATTCAAATGACATTTATATCAATGGTACTGCCGAGTCTTTGTCTAGAATGGGTAAAAGAAAAAATATCAATGACTTAAATCCTGGAGATCTTGTATTCTTTGGAGAAAAGGGATCGGTAAATCACGTGGGAATAGTATCAATGAACAATGGTAAAGATATCACTATGATCCACAGTTCTTCAAGTGCTGGTATTAAGTCAGATAATATTACTCAATCAGATTATTGGAGTGCTAGGATGCTTTATGGAGCGGATATAGTCACACCTCACTTTGAGGAAGACTTAGGTATGAAGTAGAAAAGACATTATTTAGATAGTTTGAAATTATTAATCTTTACCAAACAACCAAACAAGGTAATTGGGATCTGTAAATACATTGTCCCAACTGTTGTGACCTACATCTTTATAGGTTGTGTATTTTACTTTGATATTATTATCCTTAGCAGCTTTAAGCATAATTACTGATTCTATCGGTGCTATTACATTATCTGCTTCTCCATGAGCAATCCACAATCTGAGCTTTTTATTGTAGCCTTTAGTATAGTCAGGATGTCCTCCTCCACAAATTGCAATAGCAGAGTTAAAAAGATCTGGTCGTCTTTGTAATATTTCATAAGTACCCATACCACCCATCGACAATCCGACAATTTTTATCAACTTATTATCAATTGGATAATCTTTTATTATCTGGTCTATCAATTCCATTACAGCCGACAAAGCAGAAGTGGGAGGAGCACTTGGTGAAAAATTAAGTTTTAAAGGATACTCATCACGATCTATATTTACATTAGACCAATATCCATTTAATGGGCATTGAGGAAATAAATATACAGCTGGATACTTGTCCAAAGAATCAATAAACAAGTTGCTTCCATGCACTAATTGACGCTCATTATCATCACCTCGTTCTCCTGCTCCATGCAAAAAAATGATTAAAGGCAACTTACCTTTCGCCTCATTAGGTTTGAGGATATTATAGGGTAAATTTATTGTTGAGGACTGAAATGCTTTCTTAATATAACTAGGCCTAGTGTTTGCTGTCATAGCTGACTTTGTGGTTTTGCACGATGAAAAGAGTCCAAAGCAAAATAAAAGCATCCAAAAAAGATGAGTTACAATTTTGTTGGTTTTTAGGAATTCATACAATGTTCCCATCCGTTTGGTATTATTTTATCCAGGTTTGAGGATCTAATTTAGTCTTATCTTTCCACAATTCAAAATGCAATTCTGCTCTGCCGTCTGTTCCGTTAGCAAGACTACCTATAGTCTGGCCTCTATTAATCTTGTCACCTTGCCTCACAACTACATCTGTCAAGTTAGAATATACCGAGTGGTACGTACCGTGATTGACCAAGACCATATTGCCATTTCCTATTACTTTTATTATACCAACTACTTCACCTTCAAACACTGCTTTTACCGTCAAAGAACCAGTACAGCTAATATCAATACCATTGTTCTCTATCGTAATTCCTTTGAGTGTTGGGTGTGGTTTTTTACCAAATTTAGAAGAAATAAATCCATTTTCAACAGGCCAAGGGAGTTTACCTCTATTTTGACTAAAATTGCTTGAAAGTTTAGCATCTGCTTTTGATAAGTTACTGTTACTTTCTCTTTCAGAGGCAGCTTTGAGTTGGGCTAATATGATGTTTTCAATCTCTTGATTCAGCTTTTCTCTGGCTTTCTTCTTTTGAGATAGCTCACTCTTCAGCTGCGATTCTTTTTTAGAAATACCTGTTAATAGGGTATTTTTAGTTTTCTTCTCATTCTCCAATTTAGAGTATTGTTCTTTTTCGATATTTAGGAGCTTTCCTCTTTCTTCTTTTTTTTGTTTTATGGATTCATCAGCTATGATTAATTTCTCTCTCAACAATTGTAAGTCTTTTTTCTTTTGAGATTGGAATGATTCAAATTGCTTAACATATTGATACCTTAGCAAGAAGGTATTGAGTGATTCGGAAGAAAGTAAATATGATATTTTTTGATTACTTAGATTCTGCAAATAGTTGTACCTTAATATGGCACTATATTGTATTAGTAATTTATCATAAGCTTTATTGATAGAGTCCTTTGTTAACTCGTTTTTCTTTAGTAGACCATCGGCGCTTATTAGTTCTTTCTGAACATTATCAATTAATTTCTTTCTACTTTCTACTTGTTTATTAAGAGCAGTAAGGTCATTTAGCGCAGTAGATTTTTCCTTTTGAGTACTTTTTAAATACTTATTAGTGTTTTCAATATCATTGATTATCTTTTTTCTTTCTCGCTCTAATTCGTCCTTAGATTGAGCTATAGACTCAATGTTTCCTAGCAATATTACTATAAGTATAAAATATTTAATAAACCCTATCATAATGCGAAGGTATGGAGAAAGGAGTATTTTTTGGCACATTCACCTCAATGTCTTTTAATTTCAATTCGAGTTTAGTGATGTCCCCTTGGTTATCAAAGGTTATATTTATTCTATGTGGGTAATCTTGAGATTCTACTTTTTTATAATCACTATACTGTACAATCACAACTCTTTTGAATCGGTCTACAATCTTCACTTTCTTTAGGTGCAAATCAAAGGCATTGATATAGTAGGTGATGTCCAAATTATCTATTTGAGTAGTAAGACAATAATCTTGTGCTTTGAGGTTAAAACTGTCTATTTCTGCTTCAGTGGGAATCATTATATTTCCAACCATCAGATTTTGTAAATCTTCAAAAACAATAGGTATCCCTGTAGTCTTTTCCAATTTTTGTAAGCTGCCTTGTTGGTATGTATTTTCTAATCTAAAAATAGCTGCATATTCAGTCGAAGTAGCTTGAATTCGCACTCCTTCTATCCCTAGTTTTTTACCCACTAACCATACAAGGCTATCTTTCTTTATACGGATAATAAGGTCTCCAGACCCAGAAATACTTGTGGACTCTATATCAGCATCTGCCTTAGCAGTCCACCAATCAAAATCATTATTATGGCTAAGCAATGCATCATACACCTCTGCTTGGGTAAGTATTGGGACTTGTTTATTACTTAGTATGCCTTTGGTCTTGCAACCAAAAACAAAAGGTAAAACAACGAATATCAGCAGCTGCTTAAGACTTATTTGCTTCAACTTTAGCAATTAGTTTAGGTGAATTATTGCCCATTTGAATAGACTTTTCCCAGTTTACAATAGCCTTCTTAATATCATTCTTCGCTTCATAGTAATTACCAAGTATATGGTATGAAACAGGGTTTTTCTCTTCTGAAATTTTAAGAGACTGGTCTATAGTTTCTTTTGCTTTTGTTAAGTCACCTTTTGTGATATAGTTATATGCTTTTCCTGCAAGAATGGTAGATTTCATAATGATATTTGACCCCGCAATTCTCATTGCTTCATCATACGTGTCATTTGCCTCTTCATACTTCTTTTTGTACGTTAATGCTTTTGCATGAAAATAAAATGCTGATGCTTGATTTGGAAAATAATCTAGACACTCTTCTGATTTATTAAGAAGTTTGTCATGTTCATCAGTTTCATCCAAAGAGTACAATAATTGCTCCCATACCAAGAAAACCTTATTATCTAATGTCAACGTCTTTTCATACTGTTTGATGGCAGCTTTTATATTGCCACTATTGTATAATATGTCTGCATATGCAGCATATGCTTTAGCTTCAGTAGGATGAGTTTGTACCATTCTATCCCCAGCTTCTATCAAAGCATCTTTTAGTTCAAAATCTTTACCTTTAGCTAGATTTTGAATATAAGGTAATAGCTCTTTAACTTTTGCATCTATGTTAATTGAAGGATTTTCTATGATAGGTAGTAGTGATCGAAGATAGAGGTTTTCATTTTCTGCATCGCTACCTGTACCTAGTAGAGCTAAATTGGCTTGAGTATTACTTGGGTCTATGTCTAATACTCTTTTGAATGACTGCATTGATAAGTCAATCTTTCCTGCATTTAGATATGTCTCTGCTAATATTAAATGATAATCTTCATTATTTGGATACTTTTCAGTCAATCTTTTTATCTGACCAATGGCGTTGTCATAATCTTTTAGAAAATCATAAGCTTTAAACTTCTCCATAATTATATCAGGGATAGGACCAAACTTCTGTTCCATTGCTTCATAAACCTGTAAGCCTTCTTTATATTCCTTGATAAAATTGTGAGCTCTTGCCAAACGATCATAGTGTGATTCATTATTTGGCTCTATGTCAATTAGCTTTCTAAAATATACTATAGCAGCTTTTGGTTGATTATTTTTCATTAAATACTCTCCATAAAATAGACTGTACCATAAGTTTTCAGGAGTGTATTTAATCGCAATTTGTGCATACTTATCTACAAGGATAGGTTCGTTTGTCTCAGCATAAGCCTTTGCTAATTCAAAAGCAATCTCACTATTGGTTCTATCTTCTTTGTAAAGTTCTTCTAGTGTCTTAATGCCTTTGTCATGTCGACCTATCGCATTTTCGCTCAAGGCTTGTATAAATTTTGCCTGCTTATCTACTTGCTCTTTTGACATGCCTTGCCCTACGACTAAAGTAGAATATGTAATACATGCAAAAAATAATAAAATGTTAATCTTCATTCGTAAAATTTGGTACCTTATCTATAAGACGCAAAAATACTTCTTAATGTTGCAGTAAACAATTCTTAAGTACAAAAGATGATTGTAATAATTATTTAGTTAAAGGTGAAAGGAAAATAGTTTTTATAAATTTTTAGTATCGTAATAGTTGTTTGAATCGTTATTAATAAAAACATAAAAATGAATAAGATTATTGCCATTTTTGCTTTGCTAACATTTAGTTTTACAATATCTGCTCAGACAAGCATTAAAGTCGGTCTAAACAGAGCAAATCTTGACGTATCTGCTAAGGATGTGTATGATGTTAATGCTAAAAGTAGCTATCTTGTTGGGTTACATTATTTGTTCAACTTACAAGAAGTAATTGGACTTGAGACAGGTTTGATGTACCAGAGGTTTTCTACCGATTTTAAATCTACAGAGAATACTGTGAAGTTCAACAGAGAGTACATAGCCGTTCCTATTCTAATAAAGTTTAATCCAGGCTCTGTTTTTTCACTAGGTGGAGGCTTACAGGCATCCTACCTTATCAAGGATAATTTTTCAGAAAATTTTATAAATAGATCATTTGACTTATCTGCACAGGCACAAGCCAATATTAATATATTTAAAAAGATAGGTTTAGAAATAGGTTACAATTTAGGTTTTTTACCTTCCATTGAGTTTGTAGATAAAAGGATAGGTAATATCGATTTTGAAAGAGGCGATGCTAAAAATAAGTACTTTTATGGAGCAGTGACTTATGGTTTTTAAAATAAGGCATTTAGAAAGGTGTCTAAGAGGTTTACTAGAATCACTATTAATTGAATACCAATTGATCTTTGTATCAGAATTTAATAGAATAAATTTTATTTCTAAATATTTCAGACTCGGTTAGAGCCATTATTGACTGTAAAAGGCATATTAAGCTTATGTAATTGAAGCACAGACACTCTTTTTACTAGTGAACTAGTAGGTGAAGCTGGTGAACTATTAACCCTAGCTGACAAACAAATAGCAAAAATAAAATTCCCTATCCCAACAGGCTTGGTAGAAAATGCACCTTTAACAATTCCTTTATGGTACATTAATGAATCTACTGGTTATTGGGTTGAAGAAGGTGAAGCAATATTAGAAGGTAATAAATATATAGGAAATGTTAATCATTTTTGCTTTTGGAATTGTGATGAGACTAATGACTTTATCTATATTGAAGGAATAATTACTGACGAAAATCAAAATGCTATGACAAACTATCAAGTTATAATAAAAGAGATTTCAAGTGGAATTACTGGCGTTGATTGGACAGATCAAAATGGTGTATTTGCTGGGGCAGTTCCTAAAGATAAAGACTTAAGTATAGAAATTCTTGATAATTGTGGTGAAATTATATATTCACATTTCATTGGACCTTATTCTGCTGATGCAATTATACCAACCATTACAGTTACTACTACTGAAAATTTCGTCACAATTGCTGGGAACTTAACAAACTGTGAAACAGGAAAACACTCTCAGTAGTGAGATATAACTAATGTCAAAAAAAAAATAGGGATAAATTACAATTATTCCTAGGGATATTAAATCTTAAGAAACGGCAATTTTACTACCTCTGCTTCTATCATCTTGCTTCTGAATCCTATTAAGATTTTAGTTCCTGCCACAGCATTTTCTAATGTTACATATCCCATGCCAATCGGTTCGTCAAGCGATGGTGATTGAGTTCCAGATGTAACTCTACCTATTTCTTTTTCAGCACTATCAAATATTGGGTAATCGTGTCTTGGTACTCTACTAGAATTCATTTTAAAACCTACAAGTTTGTTTTTCAAGCCAGCTTCTTTCTGCTTGATAAAGATGTTTTTTGAATTAAAGTCAGCCTCTACTTTAAGTTTTGTTATCCACCCCAATCCAGCTTCTAAAGGGCTAGTTGTATCGTCTATATCATTCCCATATAGGCAAAATCCCATTTCTAATCGTAAAGTATCTCTACATCCTAGTCCACAAGGTTGAATGTCAAATTCTGCACCTGCTTCAAATATTTTATCCCACAATGCAGCTACATCTTTATTATCAATATAAAGCTCAAAACCACCACTGCCTGTATAACCTGTGGCAGAAAGAATAACATTATCTATTCCAGCTATTTGACCTTTTCTAAAATGGTAATATTCTATCGTTGATAGATCTACATCCGTCAATTTCTGCAAGGTAGCTAAGGCATTCGGACCTTGTACTGCCAACAAAGATGACTGATCCGAAATATTGATAAGCTTGGTATCAAAAGTATTGTTTTTAGTAATCCAATCCCAATCCTTGTCAATATTGGAAGCATTTACTACGAGCATAAATGCTTGTTCGCCTTCAGCACATGTATCTTCTGCCAATCTATAGACCAAAAGATCATCTACGATTCCACCATTTTCATTTGGCATGCATGAGTATTGAGCTTGATTTATTTCAATTGCTGAAGCGTCATTACTGGTAATTTTTTGCACTAAGTCTAATGCCTGCTTTCCTCTAACAATAAATTCGCCCATATGAGATACATCAAAGACACCTACGCTATTCCTCACTGCTAAGTGCTCTTCAATAATGGAATTATATTGTACGGGCATGTTATAGCCAGCAAATTCCACCATTTTACCTCCTAAGTCTATATGTTTTTGATTTAATGCAATTAATTTCATGTTACTTTATTTGTATGATTAATACTGTACTGGCAAAAATACTTTTTTCTACTTATAAGTTAGAATAGCATCAATAATTTTATCTCCAACTTGTATTTCGTGGACCACTTCCATTCCTTGGGTCACTTTACCAAATATCGTATATCTACCATCCAAATGAGGTGTTGGTGAATGAGTGATAAAAAACTGAACTCCCTCGGTATGATTACCTGCTGATGCCATGCCAATGTAACCTTCTCCCTCATAATATCTAGGAGATAACTCAGACCTGATTGTATAATCTAATCCTCCGTATCCATCTCCTATCGGGCAACCTCCTTGAATTACAAAGTTTGGTACTACTCTATGAAAGGTCTTTCCATCGTAATAATCGCTTTGACACAATTCGATAAAATTAGCTACACTACCTGGTGCATCATTTGGAAACAATTGTATGGTGATATTGCCCTTAGATGTTTTCATCACCATTCTAGAACTATCAGAAATACTATTCAACAATAACCAATTGATAGGGTGATTGAATTCTGGAGCTTTCATCTCATAGATGCTTCCTTCCATTTGAGCTATAGCACTTTTAAACTCATTATAAGCCTCTGTGTCTTTTGGTAATTTAAGCGAACTGATAATGTCCGTTTTCCAAGTAGAATCTTTGATCATGTTTTTCCATGGAAAGTCTTTGTTTTTTAACAATCCTGATAGCGTAGCAATTACCCCAGATCCACCCTTTTTTGCTTCTACAATTAGACTATCAGCTATCACTTTAGCTACCCTGATATAATTCCCACCATATGCTTTAATTAATAAAGGACTTTCTATTTGTCGTTTTAACCCTTCAGCAATAGCTGTCTTAACCACAGGACTTTTAGCTAAGGTTTGATATTCTAATAAAGTTGTGTATTGATAAGGATCTTCGCTTAAGGCGGCAATGTAGGCACATTTTTCATATACATTGTCCGTCTTTTCAATGAGGTCGGAAAGTTCGTTTTTATATACTGCTTTTACTTTTGTGTAGTAAATAGGGGTATGTTTCATTAACGATTCATAGATCTTAGCTTTTACTTGCCAAGGCGTATTTTCATGGATCATTTCCTTATACAAGTAACTGTCGGAAGCATTTCCGTTATTTACTAAATATTGTGCCGCAGTCAATGCTACATGGATATTTTGATTCTTTGTCATTCCCATTATTGGCTCAATAACGTTGATATAAGGAAACTCAGATAATGCTTTTATCAAATAACATTTAACACGGTAATCTTTCTCTCTATCAAAATATTCAACTAATTCATTGGCTAAAGTCGGGTCAGACTTAAGGTTTTTCATTGCAATGGCGAGACACATTCTAATATTTGGGTTGTTGTCTCGCTTTAGCATAGCAAGCATCTCATCACGGTAGATGACTAAGTCTAAGTCTTTATTTCTCGCTATATAGTTTGCAGCCATCACTCTAGATTGTAATGGATAAGTGTCATCCAAAATGTACTTCATGATGCTCTTAGTTGCATCTTGGTTTTTGATACCCCTGAGTCCAAATCTATATAATGATCTAGTCTGACCCAGTAACAAGGTGGTATCATCAGGTCTATATGACTCAACAGAAGCAATGTTACCCATTATTGCTTGGTTACTTATCTTCCCTAAAGCTTCTAATATTTGTGCATTTAGAATGTTATCTACATCTAAGGTATCTTGATCAATAAATCCTTTAATGAGTGCTTCGGTAGCGCTTTCTTCCCCTATTTGACCTAAAGTATATGCTGCAATTGCTCTAATATCCATATTGGAATCATCCAAAAAACCAATAATACTATCTTTAGCAGCCTTCTCTTTTATAGATGCAAATGATCGGATCGCCAGATAAACTAAGGTTGGATCATCCGAATGTAAAAAGGGGTACAAACTATCACTTAACAATTGGTCTTGAAAGTTTAGTACTTTTTGCACTATTGGGTCTGAAAGGTCAATAGTTACATCAGATTTTACTTTTTTAGATGGTGGTACACAAGATTGCGTAAAGATGAAAACCAAAGAAAAAAATACACCTATTCTAATCATAATCAAAAATAAAATTTAATAAAACCAAAGGTAATCGTTTTTTATAATTTAGCCCTCTGCTTGTTGTCTAAGAAAGGTACATTAATAAAGTAACAATTTTATACGATGGTATTTTATTTTTATACGAGGCAAAAAACGTAGGCAATGCAGGGCATTGACGAGGCTTTTTAACGATGTAGAAATGAAAAATAACAAGTAGAATGTGTTATCTTATTATTGAATCATTCCTAAGGTAGAAAACAAGCTTTATTTACTCCTAACACATATTTACCTACCACGTCAATAGCTTGAGCAGTTTCACTTCCTTTAAATCCCTTAATATCAGAATTATTTAAAAATTGCTTTGCTTCTTCCAGTAGGTTTGATGATATTGGCAAATAAGACCAATGCCATTTTTCCTCTTGATATCCATGTGGTCGCTCTTTCCCTTTTGGTGTATAAACTTGTGCGAATCCATATTGATTTGCATTGTTTTGTAGCCAATCATATATCTTTTTCCCCTCTCCATTTTCAAACCAGGAATTAGTGAAGTTATTTAAGTCTATATCAGTACCCCAGTGATGCCTAGATGTGCCTGGCATAGAGGAATATTCTAATATTTTCTTCGCTTTCTCCTCAGGAGTTAGTTGAGATTTAGCCAAGTTCGTTCCATCAGACAGAATCGTAGACCCAGTCCATTTTCTTTCCCAAATCCCTTTTTGATACTCAAAATTACGAGTAGCTGATTTGATTTCTAATAAGATTCCTTGAGCTTTGGCAGCTTCATACATTATAAGATAAGCTTCAAGTGCTTCTATTCTAAGGTACAATCCTCTACGATCAGCATATTTAGTTGGTATCTCAGTAAAAAGTTTGTGTGTCTCTGGGTTAAATTTACCCATTATATAGTCTATGCCCACGGTGTCAATATTTTCTACTTGTTTAATGGTAGATTCCATGCTTGCTGCTTCTACTTGAGGAACGGTCTTTTCTGACTTACAAGATATTAATGCCAAACTTACAAATGACATTATTGTGCCTAATATGATTATTCCTTTTTTGATATTAATTGAGTTTGCTAAAATAACCATGACTTTTTATCAGCTGTCTTACTTTCTTAGGTACTTTTTCTTCCCAATCAGTTTCGCCATTTATTATACTATTCAAAACATCAGATGGATATATAGACAACAAGCTTTCATTATATCCTTCTACCTCAACTATTTGGTTGCTTTCTAGTAAGTGTTTATATAAATATTTCATCCCTTCGGGCACATTGATATTATCCGCAGTCAATAGAGCTCCTGTTTCTCTATTAAGAGCTGGATACACAAAAATCGTAATGTTTCTATTAAATAACTCGCCTAATGAAACCAACAATCTACCATCTTGATTATTCTCATATTTGTCAATGATGATTTCTTCAAGCTCTCTTACTCCTACTACTAATCCAAGGTGCTCGATTTTGTAGTCTTCCATATAATTAATCAGATCCTGATGATTATTCTGATTAGATATTAATACTTTATATCCTAGTGACCTTAATAGCTCGGCCCTTATTTTAAAATCTTCAAGATTTATCTTTCCATCCTTAAATCTTAGATAATCAAGCGTAACTTCTGTAATAAGGTGTGATTTAGCTTGATTGACATCATCCCCTTTTTTAAATTGTTTGAAGCTTGACTTGATAACATCCATAGTTACCAATGTTGGAGGTTTAAAATTACCTCTGACTACCATTAATGATTTTTTATATAAAAACTCAGAAGCATGTATGCTTAATCCTTCTTCATCGAAAATAGTAACATCTGTTAATCCAAAAGCCACCATATATAAACTTACAATAGTGCTATCTACATCTTCAAACCCTGGTCCATTAAATCGGATTAAATCTATAGAAATTCTATCTTCTAAACCGTCCATTAAAGATACGACCAGTTTTTTAAGATCATCTTTGTAGTAGAACACAGCATACATGATATTGACTCCTAAAATACCAATGGCATCTTGTTGCAATTTTGTGTCATTATCAAGCATTTTGGAATGAATAACAATCTCTGAAGGCGCCGCTCCTGGTACAAGTTGAAATCTAACACCTAACCATCCTTGACCTTTCACAGTCTTTGTGTAGTTGATAGTTGTGACGGTATCCGCAAATACAAAGAAATTACAATCAGACTTTATTGGTCTTAATCGTTCTTCTAAAAGGGTCCACTCGTGATCTAGCATTTTATACAGCCTAGACTCACATACATACCTGCCTGTAACCTCTGCACCGTATATTGCATCAGAGTAAGTCTTATCGTACGCGGACATTGTCTTTGCTATAGTACCAGCTGCTGCTCCGACTTTAAAGAAATTTCTAGCAACTTCTTGCCCAGCACCTATCTCTGAAAAAGTCCCATAAATTGACTCATTCAAATTGATCTCTAAAGCTTTTTGCTCTGTTTTTAATTTTTGGTAGACAGGTCTATCCATAAAAAAGTACCGTTATATTTGGTTGTAAAAATTTATACAAAGATAACAATATTGTGGTTTAAATTAATATTAATCCTTGAATGATTCAAGGATTCACATTTATAAGATTAAACATTTATTCTCTTTTAAACCTTCATTGTGTTCCATCACCATTTCATTCAAACATTATTCTTTTTATTACTCATATAACCCTATTTTTGTCTTCTTTTCAAAATTTATTATTTTCATTCATATGCGCATCATCTTATATTTTACTCTTTTAGTGGCAATTGCTGCAGGTTGTTCATCCGACAAAGGTTCTTTATCTTTAGTATCTGAGAATAACATTAGCTCCAATAGGCCTCATGATCCATGGATATTCAGGTCTGTCCTAGATAATAGGCCTAGGAATATTACTCTAGCATTGTCTGATGATATCTGGGCAGCTTATAATACCCAAAATGGTTCATTGTATAAGATCTGGGGTGGTACAGTTGACTTTGATGGAGCAGTGTATAATCATGCCCATGGACCTCAACCAATGAGTGTGGGAAATGCTTATTTTGTCAACGAATTTGACACACCATGGTATTTTACCAATAAAGCAGGCGACATTACTGATGCAATTGTCCAATACAGAGGACATAAGATAGTGGACAATCATGCTATACTAATGTATGAATTGTCCGGAGTAGGATTGCCAAATAAGGTAAGCGTAAAGGAACAAGTAGAGGCTACTACTACGGAAACTGGGCAACCAATATTTACAAGATTATTTACCACATCAGATGTGCCTGATGGATATACTATTCACCTTAAGACTAATGCAAACTCTATTATTATAGATCAAAACATTAAGACAGATGGTGTATTTGCAGTAATCGAAAAGAAAGAAGAAGTTTTTGGAAATAGCAAAACTGCTCTTAACCTTACAGGAGACTTAAGCTTAAAAAGTAATGGATTAACTTCATTTGAGATTACATTATTAAACACTCCATTGATTAACAATCCTAATGCTAAAGAGGAACAAGTCGATGAAGAGTCTGGGTCTAGTTTGCCTGCAGGATTATTGCTCATTGCAAAATCAGACTGTAAAACCTGTCACAATAAAAATGTAAAAACAATTGGTCCCTCATACATGGCTATTGCAAATAAGTATGAAAACAATGCCGCTAATATTACCATGCTGGCAAATAAGATCAAAATGGGTGGAACTGGCATCTGGGGCAATCAAATCATGACACCTCACCCAAATGATTCTGAAGCAGATCTCAAGGAAATGGTTTCGTATATCTTATCCTTAAATAAGGATAAGGTTGAAGAAAAAAAATCTCCAACAAGTCTGGCAAAAAAATATGAAGGAGCAGAAATGAAAGATGCTGTTTTTATACCTGGTCTTATGACTCAAGTTTATGAAGTCAAAAATAAAGGTAAAATGCCAGAAACTAAAGGTATGAAACCAAAGTATGCGGGTGTTATGAAAAGTCTTGATAACATTACAAATAGTGATTTTATTGGACTGGAAGACAATTTTAAACTTCAAGCAGAAGGATATCTTTTTGTAGAAATTGAAGGCGAATACATCATTGAGTCTTGGAGCGACGATGGATCTTTGGTTTATTTAGGAGACGAACTCATAGTAGATAATGATGGCAACCATGGTACAGAATTAAAAATAGGTACCGTTGACTTGACAAAAGGATATCATCCAATTAAAATTGAGCATTACAATGGAACTGGGGGTAAGTTTTTAAGTCTAAATTGGATAAAACCCGGTGATAAATTTGCAGAAGTTATTCCACCATCAAACCTTCTCCATATAAAAGATCAAGAAGGTGATATGACCGGATACAAACTCCCGATGTCTATTATGACTAAAATCCCAGGCAATAAGCAACCAGTGTCTGGAGTACATCCCTCGTTTACGTTAACTCAAGCCAGACCAGATGATTTTACACCTAAAGTTGGCGGACTTGATTTCATGAAGGATGGCTCCATGATTGTTTGTGTTTGGGATGCGAAAGGATCTGTTTACAAAATAGAAAATGCACAATCTGGAGATCCATCAAGAATGAAAGCAACACAAATCGGGTTTGGATTAGCCGAGCCTCTTGGATTGAAAATCGTAGATGAAAGAATCTTTGTAATGCAAAAACAAGAAATGACAGAGCTGATCGACAATGACAATGATGGTATGATTGACGAATACAGAGTATTGTCTAATGATTGGAAAGTATCTGCTAATTTTCATGAGTTTGGCTTCGGATTAGCATATAAAGAAGGCAATTTGTATGCTACATTAGCTACAGGGATCCAACCAGGCGGAGCAAGTGTGGTAGATCAAATCCCAGATAGAGGTAAAGTAATCAGAGTCAACATAACAACTGGGAAAACAGACTTTTTAGCTTCTGGCTTAAGGACACCAAATGGTATAGGAGTAGGATATGGAGGCGGCATCTATGTAGCAGATAATCAAGGAGATTGGTTGCCAGCTAGTAAAATAGTACATGTAACTGATGGAGCATGGTTTGGATCGAGGTCTGTAGATTTTGAAGGCACTGCCAAACTGAAAGAAAAACCTCCTGTCGTATGGTTGCCACAAGACGAGATTGGCAATTCTCCAAGCACACCACTCTCCATTGATCTTGGACCTTACAAAGGTCAAATGATCCACGGAGAGGTTACTCATGGAGGTGTCAAAAGAGTATTTGTCGAGGAAGTAAATGGTCAGTATCAAGGTGGTGTGTTTAGGTTTATCCAAGGACTTGAGGCAGGTATCAATAGAATGGTCTGGGGACCTGACAATGCTCTTTATGTGGGAGGTATTGGGAATCCAGGCAATTGGAGTCATGCTGGAGGAAAATGGTTTGGCTTACAAAGGTTAGCGTATAACAATGAGTCAACTTTCGAAATGTTAGCCGTCAGAGCTAAATCTAATGGTGTAGAAATAGAATTTACAGAGCCCCTTAAAAATGGTGATGGGTGGAATCCTAATGACTATGAAGTAAAACAGTGGTATTACAAACCTACCAAAGATTACGGGGGACCAAAACTAGACGAAAAGAGTTTAAAAGTAAAAGGAGTAACAGTGTCAGACGATCGTAAAAAAGTATTCCTCGAATTAGAAGGCATGAAAGCTGGGCAAATAGTCTATATAAACTTACTTGGTGGCTTCATCAGCGATATCAACCATACTTTATGGTCAACAGAGTGCTGGTATACTATGAATCAAATACCAAAAGGTAACAATGGTACTACAAAAAAAGCACCTTATCCTTTTGTAAACAACACCTTATCTGGTATCGAAAAATCGGAAGGTTGGGAGCTTCTTTTTGATGGCAAAAAAATAGATCAATTTAGAAATTTTAAAAAGAAAACGCTAGGTAAAAGTTGGACCATAGACCAAGAAGCAATTCACCTAAATGCGATAAAAGAAGATGGCAAATGGCAAGCTAAAGACGGGGGCGATATCATTACCCTAAATGAGTACGAAGACTATGAGTTTAAAGTAGATTGGAAAATCACCAACTGTGGTAATAGCGGCATCATCTTTAATGTTGTAGAAGATGATAAATACGATTATGTATGGCAAACTGGTCCAGAAATGCAAGTATTAGACGATGTTTGCCATCCTGACACAAGATTTCCTACTCACAATGCTGGTGATTTATATGATATGATCGCTTGTAATTTTGCTACTGTCAAACCTGCTGGAGAATGGAATACGGCCATCATCAGATCAAAAGGAGGAATGGTAAATTTCTACCTTAATGGCTACAATGTAGTCAACTTTGAGATGCATACCAACAAATGGAAGGAATTGATAGCTGGCAGTAAATTTAAGGATATGCCTGGTTTTGGTTTGGCTAAAAAAGGCCACATAGCATTGCAAGATCACGGTGATAAGGTGTGGTATAGGAATATTAAGGTGAGGAAGATCTAGGTTGGTGCCTGTAAACCAAAATATCACCTACCCCACATCACTCTACAACCACTTTTTTCATCACTACACCCTCCGCAGTCTCTATGACGAAAGAATATAATCCTTTCGCTAGATTGCTAAAGTCTAGACTTAAGCTCATCCTATTGTAAAAGGACTGCCCGTGGACCAAAGACCCTCTCAAATCATACGCTGCCCATCTACCAGTCATGGTCTCTTTCAAGTCTATTTGAAAGGAGCCAGATGTTGGATTTGGGTACAGATTTACTTCGTAGGCATCCTTAATTAGTACCTCCTTTGCCTCTAGCAGTATGTTGTCCTCACAACCAAATTGTTCAGAGCAGCCATTAGCATCTACCCTTAGCAATACAATCTCATTATGATGCCGAGCACTGCCCATTATGAGGATGCTACCATCTGCAAACTCTTGCACATCTGTAGGAAAATAGTAGTGGTATAAACTTTCAGACAAATCATCTGGTGTATTATATGTCCTTTGCCAGAGCGTCTCACCACTTGGGCTTACCCTCATTAGGAAGATATCACTTCCCTTGCCCAGCAATTTTTTACGTTCTCTTCTACCCGTTAATAGAATGTCGCCATTGTGCGCTACAATCATTTCTGAGATCGTATATACCCCTATCATATCTGTAGTATCTCGAGTAGGGAAGTCTATGTCCCATATTACCGTACCAGAAGTATCTGTATTGATCAATTGCGGTACTTGGGCATCTACCGGTACATTGTGCAGAAAACAGTATGATCCATCTTGCAAGAGCACAAACTCGTTGGTAATCCGAGAGTTGTCAGGGTTGGGACCATAGATTCGTTTTAATACTTTACCGTCTTTATTTATTTTTAATACTTCTCGCTGGGTATCAAAAAAAGGAGGGATTCGGTAAATTTCATTGAATACTAGCAATTGTCCATCACTGTCTTCCTCCATATCCCATCCTGGGAAATATTCTCCAAAATCTGGCATATAATCAAATATCTCACTAGTATCTTTATTCATCTCGTATCTAAGGACTCTACAAACTCCAAAATTACCTACGAAAGTACTTGTTTGCCCATACAAATAAATATAGTTACCTGATAAGAGTAAGCCATTATTGTAAATATTCTTTACATCCCCAGCACTCATGTCAAAAGTCCTACCTAGTAGACTATCTCCCTCTGTATTCAAGATCAATAAATTGTATACTTGCCCACTTACCCTTGGCTTGATGTGCCCTCCGATGAAGATCGAATCATTTCGAATTTGTATACTTTTTCTGTTTCCAACATCTGACCAAGCAAAAGGTTTTTTCCAGTAAATATCTCCCATTTCATTATGCTTAGAAACAGAAAGACAGCCAAACTGTACACTATCTTCTTTACAAACTTTAGCAGCTGAAATATAAAAGTCCATAGAATCAACTTGAAGGGTAAACCCACTAGATTCAGAGTCATCTATAATGACTCTGAATCTAGTGGGTTTACCCTT
>JBBKVK010000317.1:0-15939 GCA_037968395.1 Saprospiraceae bacterium
CTTCAGGATCAAATGTTACTAATTATGAAATCAATAGCAGTAATCTAGTTACTAAAGAGCTTTGGGACGATGCTGGAACAGAGTATGGATCTTTTAGTTATGATGCAGATGGCTATATGTCAAAGGTAAGTGAATTTTGGGGAGGATCTAGCAAACTTAAACATGAGGCTGTAGTTTCGAATGGTAATGAGACTAAGCAAACAAGATTTACAGATGATGGTGTACCGAGTAGAATTAGAGAATTCACTTACACTCCAGGAGACAATGTGAATGAAATATTTCAAAAGCCAATGATTGATCATAACACTAAACCAATCGGAGGGATTTTCGGTAAGCCTAATAAAAAATTGTTGTCTGCAATGAAATATTGGGATCCTCGTGAGTCTCCAATAGTTGAAAGAACTACATCTTTTGCTTATGATTTTGATGCTGAGAATCGTCCAATTAAAATCACAAGTACTCTTTATGATGGTAGTAAAGAAGTTGTTGAATTCACGTATTAAGAATAAGATTTTATATATCGAATATATTAATCTTTTCTAAATTCTATATTCTTGGATGGAGTCAAAACTAAATGGCTTCATCCAAGAATTTTTATTTCATTTCCAGAACCTTTCTTTCAGAAAATACACACTATTCTAATAGGTTTAATAAAAAATATCAAGGATTATTTATTGGAATATTAGTATTCTTAGTGGTATTACTATTACCGACACCTTCTGGGATGTCCTATGAAGCCAAAAGTGTAGCAGCAATTGTATTAATGATGAGTGTTTGGTGGGTAACGGAGGCAATTCCCATTTATGCCACAGCATTAGTTCCTCTTGCACTTTATCCTTTGCTTCTGATTTTACCCGCAAAAGAAACAGTGGCCAACTACAGTCACAATCATATTTTCATGATGATGGGAGGCTTCTTTTTAGGGAAAGCCATCGAATCCCAAAATCTACATAAACGGATTGCCTTAGTCATTATTAACATTTTTGGAATTAGTCGTAAAAGGATACTTCTTAGTATGATGTTTGCCACTTCCTTTCTATCTATGTGGATTGCCAATGTTACTGCGGTAGTAATGATGTTTCCTATAGCCTTATCTGTAATTACTAAAGACGAAGAAGAGAATTCAGAAAATAGTACTTTTGGCACTGCTATAATGTTAGGTATTGCTTATGCAGCTTCTATAGGTGGTTTGGCCACATTGATCGGAACGCCAACAAACCTAATTTTCGTAGGTATTATGGAAAAACTATTTCCCGAGGCTCCCCCCATTAGTTTTATGAGTTGGTTTAAAATAGGACTGCCAGTTTTTATAATATTCTTTCCAGTTTTTTATTTTTTCCTAGTTCGTTTTTTCAGGGTAACTGGTAATTTAAGCAATAACGATACGATTATCCAAGATGAATTAAGAGGCTTAGGAGTTATAAAAAGTGGAGAAAAAAGAGTAATTTATATCTGTGTAATTACGATACTTGCATGGGTATTTAGAGAAGATTTTGTCTTCGATGATTTCGTAGTACAGGGCTGGAGTTCCTTATTAGGGTTAGATGGATTTGCACATGATAGCACAGTAGCCATCCTAGCATCATTGTTTTTGTTTATGCTTCCTGCCAATAAAGAAAGTCGATTATTAGAGTGGAAATCCGCTGTTCAGATCCCTTGGGGAGTTTTATTAATCGTAGGTGGTGGTTATGCAATTGCCGCTGGTTTTCAAACCACAGGGCTTGCAGACTGGTTAGGTCAAAGATTAGCGTTTATTGTTGATTTACCCTTCTTGCTAGTACTTGTTTCCCTCATTGCATTTATGACGTTTTTTACAGAGTTTAATTCCAATACTGCAACAGCTAATATAATGTTACCAATATTAGCAAGTATTGGTGTAGCAGCTAGTACCAATACTTTAATTTTGATGATACCAGCAACAATTGCTGCATCTTTAGCATTTATGATGCCCGCTGGTACCGGACCAAATTCTATCGTGTTTGGAAGTGACAGATTAACTGTAAAAGACATGATGAAATGTGGCATATGGTTAAACCTGATAAGTATAGTTTTACTAACCACAATTCTTTATACTATCGTAATGCCTTGGTTAAATTTGGAAACAACTTTGCCGATTTGGGCACAATAATTCTAATTAAAAATTAATTACCATCACTTAAATATTATTTGAATCACTAAGTCATGAATACAAAAATTGGCACTGCTGGAAATAAAGGTGAAAAAGACCGTTCCGACTGTTATCTATCACTTGAGTTAAAAACTTCAGGAGGCATACAAATAGACCTAACGAGCAAAGTAGCAGCATTGTATCAGGATGCTATTAAGGACCTTTGTAATTCAGTACTTACTCATTTTGGTATTGAACATGCATTGCTCAAAGTGGAGGATAAAGGTGCTCTTCCATTTGTAATGGCTGCCCGACTTGAAGCTGCTGTTAAACAAGTAATAAAAACAGATCTAGAATTTTTACCTGAGATGCTTACTGAAAATTTGTATGTTACAAAAAAAGAAAAATTAAGAATATCTCGATTGTTTTTGCCAGGGAATACGCCAAGCCTAATGATTAATGCAGGCATACATCAACCAAATGCCATTATAATTGATCTTGAAGATGCTATTGCTGTTCATAAAAAAACAGAAGCTCGATTTTTAGTCCGTAATGCATTGCGCAGTCTTGATTTTATGGGATCGGAAAGAATGGTACGTATTAACCAAGGGCAGATGGGATTAGAAGATCTTGATTTTGTAATCCCACACAATGTCAATCTGATTATGCTTCCTAAATGCGAAGATGCAACGTACATCCATAGGGTGAATGAACGGATTGAAGCAATTCAAAAAAGATCCAATCAATCTAACCCTGTTTGGCTGATGCCGATTATAGAAAGTGCGATGGGTGTCATGAAGGCCATGGAAATAGCTCAATCGGCTGAAAATATTGTAGCTATAACGATAGGGTTGGAAGACTACACGGCAGATATCGGAGCGGCTCGTACGAATGAAGGGTTGGAATCTTTCTTTGCTCGTTCACAAGTGCTTAATGCTTGTAAAGCCAGTGGTATCCAGGCTATTGATTCTGTTTTTTCAGATGTAGGCGATATTGAAGGCCTTATAGAAAATGTAAAGCATTCAAAAAGTCTTGGTTTTGATGGGATGGGTTGTCTACATCCACGGCAAATAAGAGTGATACACGAACATTTTGCCCCAAATGATACCGAACTTGAATGGGCAATAAAAGTTGTTACTAGTTTTAATGATGCCAATGCCAAAGGCGAAGGTGTTTTTTCTATTGGAACAAAAATGATAGATGCTCCAGTGGTCAAAAGAGCTCAACGTAATATAGATCTGGCAATAGCTATGGGTAGACTAAGCCCGGATTGGAATTCGACCCAGCAATAATTAAATTAGCAATTTAAGTACCATATATTCTTCTAAGATAAAAAAATGAAAAACGATTCTAGAGTAAAAAATGCGATTGGTAGAATAGTGCCAACGGTAGTAAATGGCAAAACTGTTGTTCCGTTTAAAGGTGTTGGTAAACATAGACCAACAGGCAACAAATATGGTCCACGTATTTCTACATGTATTGATTTTCCAGAGGATGGGAATAAATTAATAGCATCCCTCAAAGAAGCCTTAATTAAAGCAGGTTTGAAAGATGGAGCAACCATCTCTACACATCATCATTTTAGAAATGGGGATTTGATGGCTCTACAAGTATTTGATATTGCTGCAGAACTGGGAATCGAAGATTTAATATGGTTTCCATCTGCCTCCTTTGAATGTCATGCACCTTTGGTTAAATATCTTGAAGACGGTACAATAAACAGGATTGAAGGAAGCATGAATGGTGCACTTGGCCGCTTCACCTCAGATGGTGGAATGAAAGGCACAGGTGTTCTCCGCTCTCATGGAGGAAGATATCAGGCTGTTCAAGATGGAGAAATTCAAATAGATATTGCTGTAATTGCAGCTCCAACAGCAGATTTTTTTGGTAATGCTAACGGTGTAGATGGACCCGCAGCATGTGGCTTACTGGGTTTTGCACTTGCAGATTCACAGTATGCCGATAAAGTGATTGTGGTTACTGATCATCTGGTGCCGTTTCCATGTGTGCCTTGGCAAATACAAGGGAATTATGTGGACTTTGTAGTTGAAGTAGAAAAAGTAGGCCTTCCCGAAAAAATTATTTCTGGAACGACCGAAATAACTAAAAGCCCTGACAGATTATTACTGGCTGAAATGACGTCCAATTTTTGTGATCATGTTGGCATTGTGAAAGATGGATTTTCCTTTCAGGCTGGTGCTGGAGGTACGGCATTGTCTATCGGCATCTATTTTGCCGAAATGCTTGAAAAGAAAGGGATGAAAGCTCGATTTGCAAGAGGAGGAAGCAATAAGTATTTAGTAAAAATGCTGAATGAAGGCCTTGTAGATTATATTCTTGATGGGCAAACATTTGACCTTGACGGTGTGGCTTCTATGCGAACCAATCCTAACCATAAAGACACAAGCCCTTTTACAAGTTACAACTACCATGGGAAAGGAAACTTTGCACAGCTCGTAGATGTAGTAATACTTGGAGCTACCGAAGTGGATGTAAATTTTAATGCAAATGTAGTTACACATTCTGATGGAGTATTACTGCATGGTATTGGTGGATGGCAAAACTGCCTCTTTGCAAAATGTACTATTCTGACAGTGCCATTATTTCGTGACCGCATCCCTGTTATTCGAGACGAAGTCACCACAATTTGTGGTCCAGGAGAACTGATTGATGTGATTGTCACAGAAAGGGGAATTGCAATTAATCCATTGAGACAAGACTTAATTGATAAAGCTAAAAATTCAGGTTTGCCAATCAAGACAATTGAAGAGTTAAAGAATGAAGCTGAAAAAATATGCGGTATTCCATCAAAACAAAAGTTTGATAAGGAAATAGTTGCCGTGGTAAAATGGGTGGACGGAACAATTTTAGATGCTGTTTATAAAATTGCATCAACAACATAACCTACATATGCATTAAAAAATCTACTACAGTCATAAATAGTTTCAAAATAGAGCGTTTTACTCCTCTTACTTCATTTCCCGCAGAAGCTCTTTGCATGCAAAGATTTTTGACTTCACAAATCACTCCTCATACTTACGGAGTGATTGTTACGTTTCATTTCAGCCAGGAAAATTGCTTATTTTATTGCTCTTTCAAACCTGATGACAGAGTCCTAACTCATTATGCGGGTTTAACATGATTAGAGTTTTACCAAATAATGATTTAAGTCAATACTATTTGATCGAGATTTACTTTACTTTATGTTTTGTAATTCTCACTATTAATCTTGAAAGAAGTAGTCTATTATGAAGTTAGTTAGTGTTTTAATCTGTTTTCAATTCTTATTCTTAAGCTGTAGTCAAAAATCAGAAGGAATAAAACCAATATATCGAGATATTACTGAAGCAGTGTATAGTACTGTAGTAGTTGAGCCCCAAGATTTGTATGAAGTGTTTCCATCTGTAAGCGGCTTGATTGACTTTGCTTATGTTAAAATTGGTGATACTGTTCAAAACAATACCCTTTTATTGAAAATAAGAAACCCTATGACTGCAATAGAAACAGAAAATGCTCAATTAAGGTATCAGATCACTCAAGAAGCCTACAGCGGCAAATCAAATGTGTTTAATGAACTTGATAAAAGTATTAATTCTGCTAAAATGAAAATGAAAAATGATTCTATAAATTATAAAAAACAATCAAAGCTCTGGAATTTAAATATAGGTTCTGAGCAAGAATATGAAGCCCGAAAGTTAGCATATGATGTATCAAGAAACGAATATGACAGAATGATAAATGACTATGATCGAAAAAAACAAGAGTACTTAAAAAACACAAGAGTTGCAAATAATACATATAAGGGAAATCAAATTAACACCAAAGAATTTGAAATTAGGAGTAGAATAGAAGGTGTAATTTACGATATATATAAAGAAATTGGTGAATCTGTCTCACCACAAACACCGATAGCTTTATTAGGCAGCATGGATAAATACATTCTAAAGCTGCTCATAGATGAGATCGATATTACTAAGGTCTTCATAGGACAAAAAGCCGTGATAAGCCTAGATGCAGTACCCGACAAAACATATGAAGCAAGAGTTTCAAAAATTTTTCCAACTAAAGATTTAAGATCACAAACATTTACTGTTGAGGCCGAATTTATTACAAAACCTTACATCCTATATAATGGCTTGAGTGGGGAAGCTAATATTATACTTTCAGAAAGAAAAAAGGTGTTAACTGTACCTACAGAATTTATTACAGTAGATGATAAATTAAAACTCAAAAATGGATATATTGAAATAAAGAAAGGAGTAAAATCTATACTTTATACAGAAATTATAGGAGACATTGATACCAATACTGTAATTTATAAACTTCAATAATTATGGATATCTTCTCACTTTTTCATATTTCAAAGACGCATATTTTATCACGTTTTAAACAATCCATGATTGCGGCTTTGGGTGTTACTTTTGGAATAGCCACATTTATCATATTGGTTTCATTTATGACTGGATTAAATGGCTTATTAGATGGGCTTATATTAGATAGAACCCCACACATCCATTTATTTAATGAAATAGCTCCTTCAAAATCACAACCAATAGATTTATTGGCCAATGCATCCACAGATTGGAATATTATCAGATCAATCAAACCTAAACAGAAACAAATAAGAATACACAATGCACTGCCAATAATGGCAACAATTAAAGAACATCCTGATGTATTGGGAGTGACGGCACAAGTCTCTAGCCAGGCTTTTTATACGGCTGGAGCTATAGAGTTAAATGGTCTCATACAAGGAGTAAATATCTTAGAAGAAAATAGACTTTTTAATCTTGGCAGTTACATTATTGAAGGCAATATTTATGATTTACATACAAATGATAACGCCATCATACTTGGAGCTGGAGTAGCAGACAAACTCAATTCAAAATTAGGAGATAGGATACAATTAGTGTCAGCAAAAGGCAATCGAGTAACTTTAAAAGTAGTGGGTATATATCAAAGCGGTTTGGCAGAAATTGACAATATTCAAAGTTATGCCAACATAAAAACTGTCCAATTATTGATGGGAGAAAAAAATAATTTCATAACAGATATCAATATCAAACTTCATGATATGACGAAGGCCTTGCCTATGTCTAAAACATTTGAACAAATATATGATTTGTCAGCCATTGACATCGGGACAGCGAATGCTCAATTTGAGACTGGAACAACTATTAGAAATATAATCACCTATGCGGTTTCGATCACACTGCTTATAGTAGCTGGCTTTGGGATATACAATATACTAAACATGTTTATTTATGAAAAGATGAATGATATTGCCATTCTTAAAGCTACTGGATTTTCTGGTAGAGATGTAATGATTATATTTATCAGTCAAGCCATTATTATTGGATTAGTAGGAGGGATTCTAGGTCTACTTGTTGGATATGGCTTGTCTGTAGTGATTGATAATATACCATTTGTCACAGATGCATTGCCAACTATCAAAACGTACCCAGTAAATTTTGATATTAGTTACTATATTATTGGTATTGTATTCGCTATGGTGTCTACATTTTTAGCAGGATATCTTCCAGCGAAAAAAGCAAAAGATATGGATCCAGTAATTATATTAAGAGGCCAATAATTATGAAAAGAACATCAATTATTAGAGCAGAAAATATTAATAAGCACTTTAAGGATGCAATGAACTTCCATGTTCTAAAGGATATAACTTTTGACATTAAACAAGGTGAATTTGTATCTATAATGGGTAAATCTGGATGTGGTAAATCCACCCTGCTATATATATTGTCTACAATGGATACCGCTTATACAGGAAATCTGTATTTGCTAGATAAATTAGTATCCAAGACTTCCCAAAATGAACTTACTCGTATTAGGAATGAACATATTGGTTTTGTTTTTCAATTTCACTATTTACTGCCCGAGTTTACAGTATTAGAAAATGTGATGTTCCCAGCAATTAAGTTGGCAAAAAAATCAAAACAAGAAATAGAACACGATGCTATAGAAACGCTGAGAATGCTTGATATAGAAAAAATTGCCCTCAATAAATCATCCAAAATATCAGGGGGTGAAAAACAAAGAGTTGCCATAGCTCGAGCCTTAATAAACAAGCCCAATATCATAATGGGCGATGAACCAACTGGCAATCTTGACAGCAAAAATGCAGACAATGTGCTTTCCATCTTTAAGCAACTAACTAAAGAAATTGGTTTAACTCTGCTGATAGTAACCCATGATTTAGAATTTGCCCAACAAACAGATCGAATTATAACAATGGGAGATGGTCGTATCATTTCTGAATGAAATTATACTATGAAATATCATTCTTCGACCTTACTTTTAAAAATACCTGCATAAATAGAGCAATCTCTTTTTATGCAGGCAAAAACTAACTAACAATTATAATACTGAAGCTAAGAAATCATGAAATGAAGACTTCAAGTCTTTAAATATTTTTCTTTCTGTTTCTAGCTTACTGTTGATCCCAGCATGGTATTCTAAATCATGACTTGATGATTGATCATGACTGGCTTTAGCAGCATTTAATAGAGTCATCTCGTGTTTCGTGATAGAATTTCCAATAACATCAAGAGCTTTTCTATGTACAAGGAATTTGTTTTGGAAAGCCTCGACATTTGATCTGGTTTCTACTTTAGAATTACTTTGTAAAACTTCACCAAGTGTGTCCTCAAATATACCAATTTCATCAAGATATAAATCAATTTCACTCTTCCATGTTTTATGATCTGAGTGATAATTGACAGCGTTAAAATTTTGTATCATTTCTATTAGATGTTAGATTATTAAAAATAAGAAGCTAGAAGCAGTCTAGTTCATAACCAAAAGAGGCATTTTACTAAGATGTATCATTGATTTTGTATGACTCCTGCCTAGTAAATTGTCTAAGAATCCTTTTTTACTCTTACACATAATAATAATCTCTACATCATACGTTTCTGAGTAATCTTTGATAATATCTTCAATATTTTCACCTACTTCTTTGTAAAAAATTGTCTGTAATGCTGGAGTATGCTCCATAAGATATTTAGAAAATTTTTCTGTTTCATCAAAATCATCTGCCCCCTTAGTTTTTGTAACATGCAGACATCTAAGGACAGCTTCATTAGGCTTGATTAGCTCCATAGCTTTGTACAATTCAAATGGTTCTGAATGGTTGAGCGTCGTCGTAAACAAAACATCATCAATTGGCTTAAATTTATAACCTCTTGGTATTAATAATACTGGACAAGGACTATCATTAACTATCCGAGTAGAAACTGATCCGAAAAACCTATCTAATGCACCATGATTCACACCTTGAGTACCCATGATAATCAGATCTGCCTTAAATAATAATGCTTCTGTTTTTAGATCTTCTGTAATACTACCATAAATGACTTTAGTAGAAATCTTAACATTGTTCTTATCATTATCTTTAAAGTATTTGTTTCCAAATTTCTCTAGCAATTCCATTGAATTTTGAGCTTGCTCAAGCCTAACTCCAAAAGGATCATCACTCACTACTACCATATCGCCATTTACAGTCGTATTGTTGACCACATTTACGATATGCAATTCGGCCTTGCTATTTCCAATGAAATTTAAAGCATAATCCAATGCATCACCTGCATTTTCTGAAAAATCTGTTGGTATTAATATTTTCTTCATTTGATCTACTATTTGATAAGTTATTTTATAAAATCAATATTCAAAGTTTCAATTATTTTCTGACTATTAACATGACTAAAATCAGTACAATTAATGATATTAGTCATTGACTATCAGTCCATAGAAATCGAATTTTGTAAATATATTAATTAATTAAACAATCAATATCATCATGGAAAATGCAATCATAGAAAGAGTTCAAAATCAATTTTACAACCTAAAAGTGTTATCTGATGAACTAAGAGTTCAAATGGCACTTGGTCAAGCAGAAGCAAAGGACCTGATAGAGAATGAAAAAAAGGTACTCTCAAAATACTTTAGTTCACAAAAGAAAAATATAGAGCACATTGCTGGCAAAAGCGAAAATGTAAGAAAGGAATTCTTACATTCGATCCAAGATCTAGAGATTGATTTATTCAAAGAAGTACCTACTAAAAAAGCTGAATATGCCACTTACAAATCAGCATTATTATCCAAAGTATATTCGGTAGAAGAAAGTATAAAAGAAAATTACCCACAATTGAAGACTGATTTAAAAAACATACTAGATCCTTTCAAAACCAAAATGGATGCATTCAGAGTCAATCTTGCTTTACACGACAAAGACAATCCAGAAAAAGTAGAATCTATTAGGGCTGAATTTTCTCAAAAGCTAGATCAAGTCAGGAGTTTATTGACGAAAAAAGAAGACGACCAATCAAAAATTGACAGTTTTGTAGAAGATATTTCTACTTCATTTGACTTTCTAAAAAAAGCCTTGGATAGGTTAAACTAATCAAGCAGAATGTAAAATGGGACAGCGAGGTAAATCGCCTACATAAGGTGGTTTACCAGACCTGTCCCTTTTTTATTTATAGAAGCAACTCAAAATAAAATCATGGCCTCAAAATCATTGAATATAGCTCGGTATGAAAAAGTGTTTGCCACTTTAATCAAGTATGGTTTTGAAGATATATTATCTCATCCCCCACTCAACAAAATTTTTCCTCAAAAAAATAGTTTAGTTCCCAGTAGAGGAGGCATTAAAGTAAGTCAATATACTCGATTTGAACGAATAAGATTAGTATGCGAAGAGTTAGGGACCACTTATATTAAATTTGCCCAAATAGCTAGTAATAGACCTGATTTGCTGCCCGAAGACCTGATATCTGAATTAGAAAAGCTACAGGATAATGTACCTACTGTCCCTTTTGAATCTATTAAAGAAGTATTAAAAAACTCTTTAAGCCGTCCAATTGAAGAGTTAGTAGAATATCTTGACCCCAACCCCTTAGCATCTGCATCGATGGCTCAAGTGCACAGAGCTCGTCTAATCGGAGGCAAAGAAGTAGTATTAAAAGTGCAAAGACCCGGTATCGCAGATATCATTAAGGCAGATATCGGTATTTTAAAAAACATAGTTTCTATAATTGAGGCATACTTTCCTGATTACAAAAACTATCAACCTAGAGAGTTGGTCAAAATGTTTGAAAGAAGCATAAATGAAGAGCTAAATTTCAGGATGGAGGCTAAAAACTTAAAGCATTTTCAAAATAATTTTAAGTCGAATGACTTAGTATATGTGCCAGCACTCTACGAAGAGATTTGTACTGACAAAGTACTTTGCATGGAATATATTGATGGTTACAAAATCACTGACCTAGCCTCAATAACCGAAATAGGTATAACGGGTGAGTGGCTTGCTTTAAAAGGAATTGGGCTGTATTATGAGCAAATATTTGATCATAGTTTTTTTCATGCTGACCCACACCCTGGAAATATATTAGTCTTAAGGAATGGCAAAATTGCATTTATCGATTTTGGTATGATGGGCACAGTCATTGAAAAGGATAAGATGACATTTGCCAGTATATTACTTGCAATGTATGAAGGAGATGTAAAAGATCTCAAAAAAGCCATCCTTGTATTTGCACCTAATTTAAGTGAAGATTTAAAAAGAGACCTTGAATATGATTTAATCTATTTCATACGAAACTATACGGACGTCGCTATCGAAAACCTCGATGGCAATGAAATTATGAAAGGCCTAAATTCTATGTTTTATGACTACAAACTAAGAATCCCATCCAACCTGCTTCTACTGTTAAAAGCACTAATAATTATAGAAGGTGTAGGGTTAAAGCTCGACCCAAATTATGATATTATAAAAAACATTGGTCCATATGTGAAAAAACTGTTCTTGACCAGATTTGACCCAAGTAAAATCCAAAAAGACATTCTTAAAGGATCTGCAGATATGACAGACTTTTTATCAAATTTACCAGAAGACCTTAAAATCATAGTCAATAAAATTAAAAATGGTAAAATCCATATAGAATTTGAACACAAAGGACTTGAACCACTTTATAAAACATCTCAAACCATCGTAAATAGACTGTCCTTCAGCTTAATTATTGTGGCTATTATTATTGCTTCGGCATTGCTTTTCAAAATAGATTTTCCTTATAAATTATTTCATATTCCTATTGTTAGTATTGTTGGTTTAGTCATTGCACTTTTCTTAAGTTTCAGATTATTTTATTCTATTAGAAAGCATGGCAATTTTTAATGCTGATACAGATCATCATATATGCTGATTTAAGTCAGAATACTGTGGTATCTAATTTGATAACTTTATAGAACATTTTAGATTATATAATTTGGATAAACAAAAAAATCAAAAACAAATGAAATACCTGATAATATATACAGCATTTATAGTTTTAGCAATTTCATGTTCACCTCCTGTTGTATTTAATGACCCATACCCTATAGACGAAGATAATCTACTGACCATTCCTGATGAGTATCAAGGGCTTTATATGTGTGAAAGCGATAGTACTTTAATACATGTTGGGTCTACTTATATTGTTTCGATAGAATCTGTAAAATTTACATCACACATCAATGATATCAACCAAAAAGAAAATTGCGCCATTGTCAATGATGAAATATACCTAACAGAGAGGACTGAGTGTATCCCAATTAAATATATTAACGACACAATCGTAGAAGGTATCACAAATGATATTGATACCCTTTGGGCTTTGAGCCCACAATCAGTAGCAAGAAATTATCAAGGCAATATCATCTTATCGACACAAATGAAAAACAATGAATGGTCGATTGATATCTTGAGTATTGATAAATATAAAAATGTTATGTATAGAGCCATAAACGAAGCATCAGAAATCGATGAAATAGAAAAAGTAACCCCTCTAAAAAATATAACTAAGCTTACAGATGAAACACCAAGATATAAGGTAACTCCTACTCAAAAAGAATTTGATGTTTTGTTTCAAAACAATAAGGTTTTCCCAGTATGCGAATATTTAATCAGAGTGAATTCTGAATCATTAATACAACCTATCATCTATTATTAAATATGAAAGCTACAATCCACAACAAAAATGAAAAACCTGAATTAGTCGACTTTGGGTTTATTGAAGATAACGTCTACTATTGGTGGGCAAGCTGGTATGCAAAAGTCCTTGGGTACAAATCATTAAAAACCCTACTGCCTACTATAAATAAAGCAAAAGAGATGACAATTCAACTGGGACTTCCTTTTGAAACCAATTTTATTGCAGCTGAAAGGAATGGAATCAACGATATTAAACTGACTAAGTTTTCTTGTTTTTTAATTTCTCTTTTGGCTGATAGTCGTAAGCCAGTAGTCAAGAGAGCCAGAGCTTATTTTCTCAATCATTTTGAAGAAGTCAATCAATATCTAAAGGGCCAAGATTTCTTAACTCGAGTTGCAGGTAGAGAAGACTTAAAGCAACTCAACCAACGGTTAGCTGGAGTGGCAAAAAATAGTAATGTAACTGATTTTAGCCTCTTTATTAATGAAGGATACATGGGAATGTATAACATGCCAATGAGTGAACTCAAACAAAAAAGAGGCATTCCTTCTCACGAAAGAATGAACGACTCCATGACCATGGTAGAGTTATCAGCCAATATCTTTAGAGTAACTATGACCGCTGAAAGGCTTAAATATCTTGGCAAAGCTTCACAAGGTCTAGCTGCAAAAGAACACTGGAAAATAGGGTCGCAAATCAGATCAATGGTAAAAGAAAATACTGGTCTATACCCAGAGGATTTACCTACAAAGTTTAACCTTAATCTCATAGAAAAAAGACTGCTTGAAGCTCACAATGAAATGAATCAGGCCTTACCCCAAAACAATGATAGTCCCGAAAAAAATACCGTAAAGTCTAAAAACATTAATTAATACTAAAACAAAACATTAAGATTATGAAAGTTAATATGAGTGGCGCCGACAGAATTATAAGATTATTCATAGCTGGTATAATCGGCTATTTACTTTTTAATGGCACCATAGAAGGTGTACTTGGTAATGTATTGCTTGCAGTAGCTTTGATATTTACATTGACTAGTATTGTGGCTAAATGCCCTTTATATGCTGTATTTGGCATGAGTACTTGCAAAGTAAAGTAAGATATAGATCATATCATAAAAGTAAACTGAAACAATATTTCTTATTTCAGTTTACTTTATTGTCTTACCTACTTATTACTCTTGTTTAATTATGGTATCGAAACCAATTAATTGTCCATTTTTGTCAGCAATTTTTACAAAATAAACACCATTTGGTAAAGACTCAATTTGGATGTTTCTTGATGTGCCATTTATCGTACCTTTATAATGAATATTACCAACTACATCTACCAAAGTAAGTACACCTCGTTTAATCTCTTTTTGTAGCTTAATATTTAAGGTTTTAGAAGCAGGATTAGGGAATGCTGTTACTTCTTTTTCTACTATATCTTCAAGGTCTTTGGTATTGGTAATACCTAACTCATTGACATCAAATAATGAATAATAGTTGAAGTTAGTTGCATCACCTTCTGCATCATTATAGTCAATTCTAAAACCAAAGAATATTTCGCCATTTTCGACATATTTTGACTGTACTCCATTAAGTCTAAGAATATTATTGGTAAAAAATGAAATTTCACCTGCCTTAACAAATGCTTTATCTGTAGGTCCAAGTTTTAATATGTGTAAATTTTGAGTTTCTGGTCCATCATTGAAGGATGCATGTAAATACAGATCTCCATTTATGATCCCTATTGGCCAAAGGTTTTGTGTATAATTATATCCATCTACAGTAATTTGAGGAATTCTATTGATCCTATTACCCATCTTATCAAGCCATGAGACCCAATAATAAAAGTTTGGTAAAGAAGGGTCTTTATGTTGATCTACACCTTGCAAAAGGATTATATCTTCATCAAAAGAAAAAGGATAAACTGGAGTACTAAATACATTAGGAAAAACCAATTCATTATTTAATTCCTTGCTAAAAACTTTTATTATTTTTCCTTCATTGTTAACTTCTACATTGTAATATGACATGCCATTAATATCTATCTCACCTACTTCTGGACTAAATTCAAAAAACAATATGCCAAAATGATTTTCATCAATATTAAATGTAAGAGGTGTAATGGAGAAAAATAGCTCTCCTAGCTTTATTTTTGTATTGTGCTCAACACTATCTTTATCTATAAAGTCAATAGAAAAATCAGGTGTGAAAGAAAAGATATTAACACAATCATAAAGTGAGTCATTCTTTAAATAATTGTTCCATCCTAATAAATAGGGTGTTTGGTTGATCGTGGTAAATCTACTTTGAGAATTAATAAAAGCATATCGAGAACTATCTCTTATCTTACTGTATTCTTCTGACAAAAGAGTACCTGTCTCTGCATCTATGACCTTATGAATGGGATTACCGTTCCAAAAAAAACTTGGCCTTGTAAAATCTATGGTATCTAAATTTCGTATTCCTAATACATCTAATGTTTTGTCATCATTTAGCACAAAAGCTCCCCCTAAATAAGACTCCCTATGAAGCTGTCCACCAGCAGAATTGTCAAATCTAGTCCAAATCGGCAGCCCTGATTTTCTGTCTAATTTATGAATTAATGACCCTTCAAGGCCGCTATAGGGGCTTTGTCCAACAGAAGATTCAAGAAAATATATAGCTTCTTCACCGTATTGAGAAAACTCCAAATTCCTACCCCAATATGGAGTAGACCATTTATCAGTAGGAGAATGAACATAATTTGTATCTATAGACACAAAACTCCATTTAGGTATATTGGTATTTGCAAACTCTATGGGATGTGGTTGAGCGTTTAATACATTTAATATAAAACTAAGTATAAGTATTATTT
>JBBKVK010000318.1:0-3545 GCA_037968395.1 Saprospiraceae bacterium
ACTTTAAAAAATACTTAAATTAATACTTAAATTAATGCTTAAATTAATCATTTAGAGGCACAAATACTAGTTTCTAATAGATGTATTTGAAAAAGAAATAAAAGTATACTTCAAATTTAGTGCGTCGTTTAGATTGATTTTGAGCCAATGTCCGAATGGTAAAAAATATCTTCCGAACGGTAACTAGTGAATTGCAATTAGTGCTTTATTGTATTGGCTACAATATAATAGTACATAACTTATATACATATTAATACCCGATACTAATAGCAATAAAGAGCACCAAGAATGCTATTCCCATCAAAATCAGAAATAGTGGCAATGCAAATCGGAACCATTTTTCGAACGACAATGTAGCCAATCCTAGCATTGCCATCAATACGCCATTGGTTGGAATAATTATGTTAGAAATACCATCACCAAGGACATAGGCAAGTACACCTGTTTGTCGAGAAACGCCCAACAAATCAGATAATGGAGTCATCAAAGGCATTGAAACGAGTGCTTGACCGGAAGCTGATGGAATGAAAAAATTCAAAATAGTTTGAAAACAAAGCATACCTTCTACAGCAATATATTTTGGCATTGTCATTAACAAATCAGCAGCATGAAATAAAATGGTGTCTATTATCAAACCTTCTTGCATCACCACCGATATACCTCGAGCTACTCCTACGACAAGTGCTGGAATGATCATTGTTTCCAAGCCTTTGACAAAAGCTTTCATCGAGTCATCTCCAGATAAACCACTGATCAAGATGACCAAAATCCCTATGCCAATAAACCCACCAGTCATCTCTATCAATCCCCATCCAATCGTCTGGACAGATATTATAATAATCGAATAACCAACCAAAAGCGTGGTCAAGATCAAAAAATGTTTTTTAGTAAGAAATTCTTTTTCAATGTGACTGAATCCTTCAATATCAAAAGAATCATCCGGCATAAGGGAATTGTTTTTATTATGTTTTACTTTTTTTCCATAATGCATAAGATAAGTAAATCCAACACCTAAAAATACGACAAAGAGTACTGCTCGTAAACCCATTCCACTTCCCATGGGCAATTCTGCGATTTGCTGGGCTATGGTCACATTAAAGGGATTTGTGATTGCTGCTGACCAACCAACAAATATTGGCAAGGCAATTAAACCAAATCCGAACATTCTGTCATATCCAAATTCTTTGGCTAATAATAGAAAAATTGGGATCAAAGGGATTAATTCAGAAACTACTCCTAAAAAGGAACTTAACATCGCAAGAACCAGAAAGATAAAAAAGAATAATCTTTTTGGAGTTTTACGAAACTTTTGAATCAAAAAAAACAATATAGCATTAATGGTTCCTGTACGAATTATAATATTAAACACTGCACCAACAATAAAAACAAAAAATATCAAGGCTGCTGATTGCTGCATCCCTTTAGGAATAGCGGTTAATAAAGCAAGTAACGAAATCGGAGAAGCCTTTCCTACCACCTCATCATT
This sequence comes from Saprospiraceae bacterium, assembly GCA_037968395.1. Classification (GTDB taxonomy): domain Bacteria; phylum Bacteroidota; class Bacteroidia; order Chitinophagales; family Saprospiraceae; genus JADKBO01. The sequence continues at coordinate 1,487 of JBBKVK010000318.1, forward strand.
AACAAAAAGCCCTTTTAATGAAAAGTGCTTAGGCAGTTCTTGATAGGTGCCAGGTACAACTACGCTTTGTGTGATTTCACCATATTGTCGAGTTGTGCGTTCAAAAGATCCAGAAGGGATTATATATGTCAGGATAGCACAAAAAAGTATAATGATTGAGAGGAAGATAAAAACATGTGGAATCTTAAAGCTCACTTTGTTTGTTGCTATCATCTTTAGCTTATTATTTATATTTTTTTCATCAGAATGCTTGAGGTTTAAGCCTATTTCTGATTTTCAAAAACCAAGTATCTTAATCAAAATTTAAGTTTGATTGAGTCTTGAAGTACTTACCTCATTGTTTGATTAATATATTGATTTCCGTTTCCTTCAATCGTACTTATTGAAGCCCAGTTTACCCCATATCTGACATACTAAAAAAGCGAAAACTGGCTTAGAGATAACAAAGCGAATTGCGATAATAAGTAGAATGAATAAAAATTGGTAGAATAAAAACTAGGTTAATATTTTTTGTTATGATCTAATCCAAAAAAATGATCTCAGGGTAATTCGATTAGAAATCGAATTTCCTGAGACCTTAACTATACGTTATATCAATAATTTATTTCACATCCTTTCTCATCCAATCGACTCGAGCCTTTACTGTAGCTCTAAACTCAGTTAAGAAATTACTCCAAGTATTTGGACCATGAACTTCCTCATAAGTTTTTCCAAAATCTCGTTCTAAATCAAGAAATCCCCACTTTGTCATTCCAAAAAGAATGGCTGCATCATGCCCTTTGTTAGTATCTGAAAATTCATTCCAAACCACTCTAAAACTTTCATTTGGACGCTTCTTTTCATATACCTCTTTTACTTTCCCAACAAGCTCAGTCCATCGAGCAGTCTGTCCAGATTCTATATCGAACATCCAGATTAAATCTTTATCAGAAGCATCATTCTGCACTAAACTAGAATGTTTTCTATCTAAAGACCAATAGGTCGGTGCAGAAATTTCATCGATGAAGGCATCTACTTTTTTCCAATCATCGTCATGAGCTCCTTCTGTAGGACGAGTATCCATAGCAGCGTAATTGGTAGGTCCCATTATCCAAGAGTAGGTGTTACCATAAGGGCCATTAATGTTAAATGCAAGATTAGCCCTATACAGTCCTTCGCCATGAAATTTTTGATTGTGCGATTTTACAGCAGCTTCAAATGCTTTTTCTTGGCCAGCTTTCACCTTGATCCGAACGACTTCATATAGATTTTTCTTATCATCTTGTCCAATAAGAAAACCTGGGATCATCAATAAGGCTAATGCTAATAGCATTGAATTTTTCAAAATTTGTCTTGAAATGTTTTTTAAATAAGACATTGTTTAAAGTTTTAAGTGTTAAAAAAAAGATTGTTTTAAATTGGTTAGCATTCTTTAAATATTTTGATGCCTAGCCTAAAAATTAGGGGTATGCAGGTTTGATGATTTTTCGAAATTATCGGATAACTACGCTAATTAAAACATGTATATAATTAGTTTATCTCCGGACACAGCGACAACGGACGCTACCAACTTTACCGCCATGGGCTTGAGTGCCCCAGTAGAAGCTCTGAACCCAGGTAAGATCACTATTGATCTCAGAAGAACTCCAATAAACGCCACTTGGCATGTCACCACTACCTCCATTATTAATTGGTCCGAGTTGCTCATACATTGCGTTGAGCTCACCCTTGCTCGGCATATACCAGTCACATCCCTCCTTATTGGCGCAAGCCTCTAAAGCTGCTTGCCAGGTATAAGTACCGGGCTCATCTGCCGGGGCAACAAATAAAGGACCTTCGAAAGTAATTTCACTTCCTTCCTCGCAACAGGAATTCTCAGGATCATAAGTCGTATCATCACAATCAATATCACTACAAGGGTTGTCAATATCGAAAAACCCATCTCCATCCATATCTACTGCATCACCGTGTCCCTGATGCGCTGCTATTGCATTCACATTAATGTTGATGATGTTACCGTTGTGGCAGACATCTCTTTTATTACTTCGGTTTATGGTCGAACTATTGTCAAAGACTTCCT
>JBBKVK010000319.1:0-10912 GCA_037968395.1 Saprospiraceae bacterium
AACCCGTTGTTCTCATACTTCGAAAACGGGATAGACTTCTCGTCCTCATTTGATATTCTAATTAAAAAGTCCCTAACAATCAAAAGATGCTAGGGACCTATTCGTACCGAAGGAGGGACTCGAACCCTCACGCCGGAGCACTGGATTTTGAATCCAGCGTGTCTACCAATTCCACCACTTCGGCAAGTGATTATTTTTAGATTCAGATTATCTCTGGATTCTAACGGTCGGCAAAAGTATCTATTTTTTCTTTAATCCGCAATAGGTATTTATTTTTTAAATAATATTCTTTTACTTTAGTTAGAATTTCTTTGGCTTCATCACTCCCTTTTACATACTTCATCATGTCAGGCTCGACTTCACTATAGATACTTATACTCAGTTTTTTTATGGAATCAATGGTTGAAGATAGTGTATTTGCGTCAGTATCAAATTCTAACTCCATTAAGGCTTCGTTGACATCCATCATCTCCATAAGGAATTCATTTGGGACATTATTTTGTCCTTCCTCCTCCATTATGTTATTGGTGTCAAGGATATATTTGACTCTTTTGTCAAAAGAATTTAGAGTGTTGTAGGCATTATTATTTAGCGTAGACATCTCAAGGGCCTTATCTTGTGCTTCATCATCTTCTAGAGTGAAGAAATCTGGGTGGTATTTTCTACTGTTTTCTAAATACTTTTTTTTCAGATGACTTTCGTTAAGGAAAAATGATTCCTCAATTTCAAAAAAATCAAAATAACTTATTGAAGTCATTTAAACATCCTTGTAACATCAAGCCCTAGGGCAAATATCATTAATCCGACCAATAAAACGAATCCAGCAATAGTCACGTATTCCATGAATTTATCATTGGGTTTTTTACCAGTAATAATTTCCCAAAATAAGAATACTATATAACCTCCATCCAATGCTGGAATTGGTAATACGTTAAAGAACCCAAGAATGATACTCAACATTGCCGTGATCTTCCAGAATTTTTCCCAATCCCAACTTGCATCAAATAAACTGGCAATACTAAATACACTACCTAAGTTTTCTGTCGCTTTGATCTTACCTCTAAACATCTGGCCAAAAGCTTTTATCTGATTACTTAAGAATCCGATTCCTTCTCTTACACCACCTGGGATGGCTTGTGCCAGAGTGTACTTTTCTTTAGATTCAGGGATGAATTCATCTATCAATGCATTATTAATGCCTAATACACCTGTCGAATCCATTTGAGTATTAAGTACTAAAGTGTCTGCACCTCTCAAAACTGTCAAGTTAACGGCTTGGTTTTTTTGACGTTTCATTTCTAGTGAAAAATCGTGAGTATATGGCGTGGATACATCATTTATCTTGATCACACTGTCGTCTTTTTTCAGACCCATTTTCTCGGCTAACGAGCCTTTATTTACCTTTGTGACTTTGTGTGGGTATCTTGGTATGTAGATTGTTTTGCCTTTATTATCTGGTGATGTAAGTAAGGCAGCCGCACTATCATCTAAAGGGATTTCTGTCTCACTTCCAGCTCTTTCTACAGTGATTGACTTTGCATTATTAAGGATAATCTCATTGATTAAAGAGCCTGGACTGTATCTATCCATTGTAAAATCACCAACAGTCAGGATTTGGTCGCCATCTACCAACCCAAGATCCATACCTAGGCTATCGACAGCAATACCATACTTCATGTCATCTGTCTTGTAATACGATTTTCCGTACACAAACAACAACATTCCGAATATCATAAACCCTAAGACAAAGTTTACTACAACTCCACCTACCATAATGATAAGCCTCTGCCATGCCTTCTTTGATCTAAACTCCCATGGTTGTGGTGGACCTTCCATCTGCTCCTTGTCCATGCTCTCATCGATCATACCTGAGATCTTGACATATCCTCCAAAAGGAATCCAGCCAATGCCATACTCTGTATCGCCTATCTTTTTCTTAAATAATGAAAACCATGGGTCAAAAAATAAATAAAATTTTTCTACTCTAGTGCCAAACCATCTCGCTGGAAAAAAGTGACCACATTCGTGTAAAACTACGAGTATAGAGAGACTTAAAATCATCTGCAATGCTACACTCAATATATCTGTAAAACTCATCTTTTATTTGCTCGTTACTATATAAATACCTCCAAAAACGGAAATTGATTTTTATTTGGTGTGCAAAACTATATAAATATTGATTACATCAAAGGGAATTGCACTACACTTAATTTTTATTTTTAATAAAATGACGTTATATTCACCATTATCACATATTAATTTTAGAATCTGGGGACTAATTGCCAAATTTGAGTTTTAATACAATTATATGATACTTCATTATACAGAAAAAGTTGACCAAGGAATCCTCTATCTCACAGATGACGAACTGAGACACTGTGTTAAGGCATTGAGAAAAAAAGTTGGAGATGAAATTAATGTTTTTGATGAATTTGGTAATATCTATGCTGGGGTAATTAAACAAATTGATAGGCAAGAACTAAAAGCGACAGTAATAGGGGTACAAAAAGCTGCTCCGATCCTGACACAAATTACCATGGTAGTGGCGCCTACTAAAAATCCTGATAGGATAGAATGGATGATTGGCAAAGCTGTTGAGATTGGTGTACAACAAATCATCTTAATGCATACGGATCGCACAGAAAGGACAAGACACAAGATGGATCGAATCAAGAAGATTGCCTTTTCATCAGCAAAGCAATCACTCAACTTGATTTTACCCAATATTATTGAAGTAGATAGTGTCAAAGAAACATTAGACCTTATCTCAGATTATAATGCAAAGTATATAGCACATTGTCTTGACCCAAAAGATCATTTGATGCTAAAAAAGATACATAACAAGGAGAAAATTGCATTCTTGATAGGCCCTGAAGGAGATTTTACCGAAAATGAGATTACCATGTTAATGTCCCATGGCTTTGAGGAGATTTCATTAGGTCCATCTAGGCTGAGGACAGAAACAGCTGGCATTGTAGCACTCACATTGATCAATGGAATGCTACAATGTCAATAATTATTTATTAAGACTTTCCTTAAAATTTTTAATTATTTCATTTCCTATTTTGACAGTAGCAGCTCTTTGAGCACTATCAGACATTTCGATATTGTAAGCCAACATAAATAGGTATTCATTATCTATCCTCCAATAATACTTGCCTAGGTCTTTACATCCAAGTGCCTCTATTCCAAGCCCATCAAGTCTTTTGTAGGGGAATGGTTTGTCTGATCCCATCATAGTTTCACCATCAACTCTCTTAGCTTGCATATAGGTCTCAGGATAATCCACCACTTCTTCTGGCACAGGATTGATCATCACATTGATTAAAAACCCTGTATTAGGATCTCCGTCTTGTTCCCATTGGAAGAAACAAGACCAGCTGTCATTGCCAGCTCCGCTATTACCTTGTTTTATTCTTGGATCAGTGATTTTAAGTGAAGTATTTTTATTTATCCACTCTGGAGTGATAAGTTGACATGGGTTAGGTAGACCTCTTGAAGAAATATCTATTTTTTTCTTACCACTTGATACTATTTTATTAGCGTTAGCTTGGTCAATAGCCATCATTTTGGTTTTTTCTCGTTCTGATAAGCCGTCATATTTATGCTCATCGATTTTTGGTTGAGCATGATCGTGACCAGCATGATCATCAACAGAGTGGTCATGACCTTCATGCGTATCATCTCCTTCTGTAGTATTTGCTTTAGAATCAGACTTACAAGCTGACAATAAACAAATAAAGCAAGCGAATAATAGTATGTTATTTAATTTCATATTTTAAATTTGCTGCAAATGTAATAGTTTCACCAACTCTTTTTTACCAAATCACATAAAATTATGTTAAGAATTCTTTCAATCTTAATTTGCCTATTGATATGTCAGTCAATATTTTCACAAGATGCTTTTCTAGAAGCTAAAATCGAAAAATGGAAAGGACAACATAAATATATGATAGAATGCCTAGAATTGTTGGAAGAAAAAGATCTTGACTTTAGACCTACTGTTGACGAAATGAATACCAGAGACTTGCTACTTCACATGGGAAGCAATATTTTATGGATCACTCAAGATTATTTACAAGGTACTGGGTATAAGCCGTTATTTAATAGAAAAGATTTAACAAAATCTGAACTGATAAAGCACATGAATAGTTTGTTTGAATTTAGTACCCAAACTTTGAAGGAATATGCACCACATTTGTTAAAAACAAGAGTAGATTTCTTCGCGGGAGAAAAAAATATGATGCAAATGGTGGAATTGTTAGACGACCATCTAACTCACCACAAAGGCCAGCTAACTGTATATATGAGACTTTGCGACAAAAAAGCTCCTAAGTTTGTAGGCTGGTGATAAAAAATAGTATCACCTTTGAGGTAAATCTAAATTATAAACGTTCTTTAAAAAACTAAAAATATGAATAAATTAATTTTTGGGCTTATATTATTCACAATGCTGTCTTGTGGCAAAGAAGAAGCTTGTACTACAATCAATTACGAAGCAGAATTTAATGCAGCTATCAATCAAGAATTTTGCTTAGCCGATGGTAATAGTTTTACCATCACAAAAGTTGGTGACTCATTGTGTCCATGCAATACGGTATGTGTCTCTGCAGGATACGTTGTATTTAATGTAGAAGTCAATTTAGATGGAAACATAATATCAGGCTTAATGTCACATGATAATGGATATAATTTATCATCTACTGATAAGATAGTCCTACCTGACGATTACAAAATCGAGATTAGAGACCAAATTCCTGCTTCTGCCAATATTTGTGGAGGTCAAACCAAGACTGAAGATTTTAACTGGAATTTGGTTATTTATAAGAAGTAGGTTTCTAATGGTTAATGGATTAACGTTTAATTATTGTGTTAAAGCTTTGAGTAGCAAAAAGAGCTACAAACCAGCTGTACTAGGTCATAAAAAGCAAATCAAACTAGCTGTTTGAAGTTGCTTCCATAGGCAGATAAATGTAACTTTAAACCAATATTAATACATTTAGCAAAGCCAAACCTAGTTGGAGTTAAGCCTGTTTTTCTTAAACATTTCTCTATAACCAGTAATAATTAGGTTAGAATTTATGCTGTAATTACTTATTATAAGTACAGTCTTTTGTGTGTAACTAATAAAGGATTTTAAGTTTTATATCAAAGGCAGGTAGGCCTAAGTTATAATAAAGTCAGAAAAGTTGATAAAGGAGGGTGGGCAATTAATATCACCAATCCTCGCCCAAATTACCTTTGCTAGAAAAATTATTTTCCCCTTGTTGTAGCGTTTCGAGTTTGTGATGTATATTAAGGTTATAATTACAAACTTATGATTTCATTTAATATAAAGAACATATTAATCCTTCTTGCAATTGCAGTCTTGGCTGGGTGCTACAAAGACGAAGAAGAAGGGGGAGTTGTAATCATAAAAGAGATACCTGAAGTTATCATTGATCACAATTTGGTTGGTACTATTATTACTGACAATACAACTCAGGTGCAATCCGCTACAGTTGATTATGGTTCAACGTCTCACCAATTGACTAACAAGAGTTATTTTTATTCAGAAGCGAAAGGAGTTAATAAGTACAGACAACCACTCACAATTACTTACAACAATATTACTTACACCTACCAATCTCCTTACATAGAAAACGAAACCAACTATAATACATTTGTCCTTCCAAGTACTTTTATAAATAAAGCAACTACCTCTAATGAGAACTTTAAACAATCTTTAAATGGAATAGAAATGACTTTTGATGGAAGTAAATTCAGAAAAAATGGCAATCCTGTAAGTGGTAATATCAATTTGTCTTTTTCTGCTATGAAATATGAAAACAAAGGTCAATATCCTGGAGGATTAATAGTACAAGATAATGACGGTAAATTGCAACTCTTGGCACCAAGCTCATATTTTACAGTTGCTTCTGGTGACATAGATTTATTTGAGGCTAACATTGGTTTGGGTAATGAAAACATTTATCAATATGATGTGATTGCCAATGTGTTTAGACTATCAATTATAGGAAATGATGGATTTTATAAGCTTACAAGAAATGGACTCTATGCAATAGGGAACCATGATGGATATAACATTGGATATGGGAAGTTATTACATAAAAATGAAGCACTTAACGGTGAACCTTTTATAACGAACAATGTACAACTCAATCAAAGCTATCATACGACTAACAAAGGTTCATTCTTATGCTATGTCCCACAGAGTGAAAAATTAAACGTGATAGTATCTGGAGATTGTAACAATGCTATAAATTCTTTTGACATCTTATCTGAATATCAAAATTTGCAAGATGTGGAAATCATTTTGGAAGGCTATAAAAGACATGTGATTAAAGGCCAAATCAAGGATTGTGATAACCAGCCAATACAAAAGAGCCTCTTAAAAATATCTTTTGGCAATCAGTCAGATCAATTGATAAAATACATTGATAATGCTGACTTCGAAATAGAAGTATCTAACTGTAGTGAAATAACACAAATTAGTGTTGAAAGCGAGTTTTTAGATGGTGAAGAAAGAAGTAGGATATTGGCCTTTGAAGTCAATGACACGATCAACCTCTTCCACATTCATACATGCAGCAATCTGAGTGAAGAATATTTGTCTTTAAATATAAACGGGGTTGATAACATTATGATGCAAGGAGAAGCAGTCATGGAAAATGGAAGAGTAAGAATCTCGTTTACTAACCCTAGTGACAACTCCATGATAAGTTTTGTTACAAGCTCGACCAGAAAAGAAACCTATAATGATGAAGATTTGAATATCATTATTGATGCCAAAAACATGGGCAGTGAAGGTTACGAACTGCAATGTGGTACGTCTTCTTCCGGTTGTGGATTTGAAAATTTTATTCTGACAGAATATGGAGAAACGCAAAGTGAGTTTATCAGAGGATACTATAAAGGTAGATTTTGGATGAAGACATTTCACCCTTTTGTAAAAGCAGGGTATAAAAACATTGAAGGGGTTTTTCACATTAGAAGAGATTTTTAAATTAAGAGTAGAGCTGATCAAGTGACGGAATACCAAATAATACAAGGGTGTAAGCAGGGCGACAGAAAAGCGTATAGATGTCTTGTAGATCAATATTCTACCATGTTAATGGGTGTTTGTGTCCGATATATGAATGATGAATCTATAGCAAAAGATGCTTTGCAGGAGACTTATATTCGGGTATTTAAAAGTATTTCTAATATATCAGAGGATGGAAATTTTAAAGGATGGATGAGGAAGATAGCCGTAAATGAGTGTCTGAAATTAATTAAAAAAGATCAAAGAGTCTTAGATTTAGATGACATTGGTGAAATTCATAATGCTATTGTACCTGCGATTAACGGTATTCTAAATGAAGAAGACTTACTCAAAGAAATTAATAGACTCCCAAAACACTATCGATTGATTTTTAACTTATTTGAAATCGAAGGTTACTCACATAAAGAAATAAGTCAAATATTAGATATCCAAGAATCTACCTCAAGAACAAAATTGTCGAGGGCAAAAAGCATGATTCAAGGGTTTTTCCTGCCTCAAGTTGGAGATGGAATAGATGGTAAAATGAAATCTTATATTATTTAGATTTAATTAAATAGATTATGAGCGATTCTAAAATAGATAAATTAAAAGAAAAGTTGTTTCATCACGAAGCAGTAGTAGATAATGATGCATTATGGGCTTCTTTGGAGTCTCACATACCTCAGTCAAAGAAGAGAAGAGTGTTGCCATTTTGGTGGTTATTTGGATTGATTGGCTTGTCTGCGTTTCTTTTTTATTTGATAAAAAGTGATGATGCAAGTAATGGAAAGATTGAATTAAATCATTCAAGAAATGGTGTGACGATTAATGAAGCTATTTTACAAAAAACAAACCAAGCACTAGCTATTGAAAACGATATTATTGCCACAAATAAAACTAATTCTTCAATAAACAAAAATGTTAAGGCCGTAAATGATCAACCTATAATTAGGAATTCTAGAAAATCAATAAATTTTAAAAGACCAGTTAAACAACAAACGTCAACCGAATTAAATTTAGAAACTGAAAATGGCTTAGAAAATCATGAATTAATTCAAAAGAGTAACCTTTTAGAAAACCAATTGCCCACTCAGCAAGGTATAGTTATTAGTTCAGTGTTTGAGCTAGTTTCTACACCTGTTGGGAAATTAAAATCAATATTAGATGTACTTCCAAGGGTATCAATTAAGGTGTTTGAAAGAAAATCTGTTGTGGATTTCGATATTATACGAACGAAAAAAATAAAGTTTATCAAGTCATATTGGCTAAAGCCTCAATTGATTGCAGGATTAAGCAATGCTGATTATAAATCAAACGATGTTGAAGGTGATCTAGCTAAAAATTGGAATGACAATATCAGCACATTACCAAATATAGGAATGAATCTATTATTTGGAGCAGATATATCGCAAAAATGGTCATTGTTTACTGGAGTAGAATACAATAGATTTACTTCAAGAATATCTTTGGATAGAAATAGCAAAACTTTAGAGAAAAGCTATGGAACAGAGAAAACCATCATTGATGAAAATGGCAATATCACTTCAGAATCTGGAGATCTAACTACCATAACATATGAAAATTACAAAGGTAGATGGCATACATACAACCATATCATAAGTGTGCCAATTGGAGTAGAATATTATTTATTAAATCAAGATAGAATCAACGTTAAACTGATATTAGGCGCCAATATCAAATTAGCAGATTTTCAAAAAGGATCCATATTAAATGAATCTTTGACTATTGAAAAATTTGACTTTAAGAATACCTATTACCAAGTTAATCCAATTAGTTATTATTTGGGTAGTGAGGTAGAGTATCTCATAAATGAAAGACTTTCGATAGGATTTGGAATGGGCTTAAGATCTAATGAAAACAGAATTTTAGTTCATGACAAAATCATTACAGAAAAGCTGAGATCGCTTAACAGTACATTTTCACTAAAGCATAATTTTTAAAACCAAAAAAAACACAAATGAAACATAATAACTTAATTTTATCATTCATCCTGTCTTTGTGGATGGCAACGGCTCTGAGCAGTCAGAGTGTATCCTGTAATTTAAATGTGAATGTTACATTGAATCCAGCTGGGTTAATTAATTTGACTCCAGATATGCTCTTGGAAGGCTCATTGGCCAATTTTGACAGCTTGTGGTTAGATATTAATCAATTAGATTGTGATGATATCGGACTTAATACCATTACCGTATTTGGTATAAATAATGCAGGTATGCAGTCTTCTTGTGTGAGTATTGTTAATGCAGAGGACAAATTTAGCCCAATAGCTTATGTCTACAATACAACCGTACAGCTTGATGCATCTGGTCAGTACATTGTGGATCAAGCTGATCTTGATGCAGGGTCGTTTGATAATTGTAATATTTATTTTACATTTAGTCCAAATGTTATTACTTGTGGAATGCCAAATCCATTAAATGTAACCATGACAGTGACGGATGATTCGGGTAATTCTGCCTATGCTGTATCGAAAGTTTATTATGAGGACAATGTGGATGGAGTATTGGCATGTGATAGCGATATTACTGTCTCTTTTCCACCTACTTTAACTTATGAAGTAAGCCTTGGAGAAGTCTTAGAGTATTATTCTGGAAACTGTCAAAGTGCTGTTTACTTAACGCTAGAAGTTGATGGAATGAACAGACCAAATAATACACTTTCAAGTGCAGATTATGGTAAAACTATAGTGGGATCAGTACATGGAGCAATTAATAATCAATGTTGGGCAAATATTACTGCTTTTACGCAAGATTGCCCTTTCCCGTTCACTGAAGACCTTATCAATTGGCCAGATGGTTTAGTTGAATTTGATGTTGAATTTTGTGATTTTGCACTAGCCGATTTTTCACCACAAGGGTTGATTCAGCACTTTGGGTTGGACTCTTCACAAGTCTTAGTTACCTACCAACCCTATGAAAACTGCTTATATCCTGTGTCAACTTTCTCAGATGTTATTATTAATGAACCTAACCTTAGAAAAATTGTAAGAACATTTACTGTGATCGAATGGGTCAATAATACAGTATTTGAAAAAGTACAGGTTATTAATATCAACAATTTTGCACCATTTATATGTGATATTTTACCTTGGAATACCCCCTTTGGTGATTGTGCAAGTGGACATACTGATACTGATATTGTAGAATGGCCATCAGATATTACAATTAACACTTCTGCGGTTTTACCAAGCCAATTGGCTAATAATCAAAACGTAAATCCTAATGATGCTCAGCCAATATTAATAGGCGATTATTGCGGGTATGTTACCAAAATGTATACAGACGAGTTTAATGATTTAGGTAATGATGTAGTTGCGATTACACGGACATGGACAATCGCTTCTTTTTCAGGATGGATCAATAATTACATTCAAAATATCACAGTTAATTATTCAACTCAAAACCTATTCTGTGCTTATCGAAGAAATGGTGATGCCATACCTGGTGTTGAAATGGCAACTGGGTTTGTTACTGATAATAGTGGCTGTATAGATATGTCTAACTATACAGGTGATTTAGTTGATCCATTTAAAGATAGTCCTGTTGCTGATGGAGTTGATATGAATGATATTATCGCAATCTATGATGATATTTTATATTTAAATCCTTTTAATGACTTTTATCAATCTTATGCGGCTGATATTAATTTGTCAGGTGCAGTAACAACGCTAGATAGAGTTCTAATTAGTAGGATGTTACTTGGTCTTTATCAACCAGCTAAAGTTTGGACTTTTTTTGACATTGCTGATGTAAATCACAAGAATACTATTAATGTGTCTGACAATAACCCATTTAATACTTTTGTAGGTGTAAAAACTGGGGATGTAAATGATAGTTATGATTTAGGCAACTTTACTAATCCTAATCC
>JBBKVK010000320.1:0-7480 GCA_037968395.1 Saprospiraceae bacterium
ACTCTTGATTTTAATAAAAAAAAGAAGAATAAATATTTTGAAGAACTAAATAGAAGCCAGAGAATAATGAATGCTGAACTGCAAGTCAAAAGCTATGAAAGTGAATTAGTGGCTTTAATTTCTAAAAATGTTGACAAAAAGCTCCTCATTAAAAAAGCCAAACAATGCACAACCGCTTGTAATACAATTACCGATAAAGATTTTTCTTATAGTATTTATATTACCGCATTTCAGATTAGTGTTTTTTATTTTAATTTAATTAGAGACTATAACAGCATTTTTTTAAAATGTGAGAGTTTAGCACAGGTTCTGAAAGAAAAAAAGTTTCTAACTGAAGCAAGTACTTACCTTATTGATAGTGCCTACTTAGACGCCCTTATTTCTAACTATGAATTTTCAAAAGCAAAAGAATTTTTCAAAGAAATTACAAGAGGCTATAAGGTTGGTTCGCATAATTATTTTTCTCGAATGAATAAGAAATTCAGGATTTTAATGAGACTCAAGGACTATACTGAGGTTATGGAGCTCACTGAGGAAGTTTTTACTCAAAAAACATTACCCGTTTTTACAAGATTTAATGAATTGTGGTTGATTAAAAAAGGGTCTCTTCATTTACTTACTGAATTAGGGGTAGTTGAAAATCCTACCAATTCATTTAATAAAATATCAAATTATAAACTTAATAAGTTATTAAATCAAATTTCTATTTATCTGCAGGATAAGACAGGTCAAAATGCAGGGTTAAGGGTCCTAGAAATATGCTTTTTTATTGTTAGGAAGTCCGAAGAAGCTTTAATAGATAGAATTGAAAGTGTTAGACAGTATGCTTATCGTTATTTGAGGGCAGATAATGAACAGAGATTTAAAATATTTTTTAGATTCTTGATTACCATTTATGACAAAAACTATAATGTCCTTGCTATAAATAGGCACAGTGAAGAATTGTATCAAAAACTATTAGAAAACCCTCAAGAACTTTCTGACTCCATCGTTGAGGCTGAAATCATACCGTTTGAAGATTTGTGGCATTATATGTTAGCCTTTATTGAAAAAAATTATAGTCAAAGGGTTTGATGATAAATACAAAATAAGTCAGGAAAACTCCTTTAATCCATTTTTTCTATCCATACTCTTTTAATAGTAATTACCTTCGCGGTTAAAATATATATAAATGAAGTTTAGGGTTGTTGGTATACTATTGTTGCTTTTTCTGAGTAATTTTCTTTTTTGTCAAGAAGTCGTTAGAATGGACGATGTCCAAGTTTATAAGGATGGCAAATTAATTCAAAATCCATTCACTGGTGGATTAAAAGCCGGGCAATTTTCAAAAATTGATATTGATGGTGATGGTAAGAAAGACTTATTTGTATTTGATAGAAATGGTGGAATAATCTCAACTTTTATTAATGACGGAGGCCCAAATGAAATAAAATATAGATTTGATCCCAAGTACATATCCATCTTTCCTCAATCTAGGACATTTATGTTATTACATGATTTCAATAATGATGGAATTGAAGATGTATTTAAGGATCCAACTGTTGGAGGTATTGCTGGTATTGAGGTTTGGAGAGGGAAGAAGGATGCAAATGGGTTACATTATGAGCTTGTAAGAAATAGGGACGATTATTCTAATATTCTTTTCTATTTGAAAAATGGTCTGCCTTTAAATGTGTATAATTCTATTATTGATCTTCCAGCCATAGTTGACGTTGATGGAGATGGGGATACAGATATCCTTGCTTTTGAGCCAGATGGTGGGTATTTAAATTATTATAGAAATAGAGCAGTGGAGAAAAATCTAGGCTTAGATACTTTCGACTTTGTATTTACAACAGCCGATGTAGATCAGAAATGTTTTGGAAAATTTCAAGAAACCATGTTTTCTTCGGAGGTTATATTAAGCAGTAATAGTAGTAATTGTGCTACAGGGATTGTTGGACACCCCAATAATAATGGAGGTCCAAGACATGCAGGGTCGACTGTAAATGCGTTTGATGCTGATTGTGATGGAGACATTGATTTAATTCTTGGTGACTTTCTTACGACTAATTTAGTTTTTTTAAAAAATGGTGGAAGCCCTATAAATAGCTGGATTACAGAGCAAGATGATGCCTTCCCTAAATACGATGAATCTGCCAAAATGGATGTATTTCTGTCTTCTTTTTATTTAGACATCAATAATGATAATATTCGAGATTTAATAGTTACCCCTAATCAAGAAGACGTAGGAAAAAATCAGAACCATGTTTGGCTCTATATCAATGAAGGAACTGATTGTGCACCTATTTTTAAATTAAGACAGAAAGATTTTTTAATAAAAGATATGTTGCACTTCTCAAGGCAATCTCACCCAAAGTTTGTGGATTATAATGCTGATGGGTTGTTAGATATAGTGGTAGGCACTGGTGGAGAAATTGTAACTGGAATTAATATTATTAAACAAATTGTACTGATGAAAAATGTTGGGACATCTACCAAGCCAGCCTATTCAGTGATTGATAATGATTATTTAGAGTTTTCAAAGATTCCTGACCAAGTATCAAGGTTGTCACCAGCTTATGTTGATATAGATAGTGATGGAGATCTTGATTTGTTTTTAGGTACTAGTGCTGGGGAATTGTTTTATTATGAAAATACCGCTGGACCCAACAACATTATGAAATTTAAAGACCCGCAACCTTCTTATTTTGATATTTTTGTGGGATCAAATGCCTTTCCTGAGTTTTATGATCTGAATAAAGACGGAGTATCAGATCTAATAATTGGCGAAAATAATAATGAATTAAATTATTTCGAAAATATTGGAACTTCATCAATAGCAGATTTTGATTCTGATGTTACTGCTCCTTTTAATAGCAAAGATTTAGGCAGCTATTTTCAAAGTAAAAACAACCCTTATACTAGAAATGCTAGCCCAGTTTTTTTTGAAAGTCTAGATAAAACTTATTTGTTATTAGGAGTTGCAGATGGTAGTGTTAAGTTATTTGATAACATTTCATCTTCTAAGACTGACACATTTAATTTACTGAATGATAGATTTGGAAATATTGCTGTAGGATCTAGAGTAAATTGTGACATTGCTGATATCAATAATGATGGGAAGTATGATCTTGTTGTTGGTAATGAGAGAGGTGGTATAACCTTATTTAAAACTAACATTATTAAAGATAGATCTTTAGACGTAGACAATATCAATGCGTTAAATGATCTTGAAATATACCCAAACCCTGTTCGAGATATGCTTTATATATCAGGATTAAAGGAGGATGGAATTGTCGTTGGATACAATGCAACAGGACAACTGGTGGTAAAACAGAATTTATCATTAGGTCTAAATACATTAAATGTTTCTGAATTAAACAGTGGTGTCTATACTCTAGTAATTAATTCTCAAAAAAGTATGATTATTAAGAAAATTGTAAAGAAATAGTAGAGCGGTAATGGATTTTCATATATTTGTATTTTTAATATGAGCTTAAAAAATTGATTTGGAAAATCACAATGTAATTGATGTAAGGTCAGCAACCATCTCACAATCAGATGTTGTTATATTGGAAAATATTTCTTTTCAATTGGCTGAAGCAGAAGCTTGTTATATTGTAGGTAAATCGGGTAGTGGGAAGTCAAGTTTTCTGAAGGCTTTATATGGCGTTGCCAAGATTACAGAAGGTTCAGCAAAAGTATTAGACTTTGATCTTACTAATCTCCAAAGACATGAAATTCCTGACTTGCGACGAAGTTTAGGAATGGTATTTCAAGACTTTCATTTATTTAAACATTGGACAGTAGCTAGTAACTTGTCCTTTGTAATGGTAGCCACAGATTGGCGAGATAAGGTTAAAATAAGAGAACGAGTCGAAGAAGTGCTAGAGGAGGTGGGACTTTCTAAATATTTTAATACTAAAGTTCATACGCTATCTGGTGGTGAGCAGCAACGTTTGGCCATAGCTAGAGCAATAATAAATAAACCAAAGCTAATCATTGCAGACGAACCAACTGGCAATCTGGACCCTGATACCTCTGATGAAATATTGTATCTTCTTAATAAAGTATCTAGACAGAATAGGAGTGCCATACTATTAGCTACGCATGATTATAGATTGATCGATAAGTTTCCTGCAAGAGTATTTAGATGCGAAAACAGTGCTCTGACAGAAGTCGATTAATTACAAGCTTGAAAAGTATTCAGTTATATTTCTAATGCTCCTAATGAATCTTGTACGGTGATGGTGTATATTCAGATTATCAAAAAGGCTTTTATTTGGTAAAAGTACACTTAAAGTCATCACTAACTAAAGGGCTCCAACTTCGTTTGGAGATAAACCTGGATAAGGATTTTTAGGTAATTCCGATGATTGTATGTGGATAATGATGGTTTTGTAGACCTAATCTGAAGTTAGTAATTGAAGTAGACATACATTATCAACTGAATTATGATAGTCAAATAACATTAAATACAATTTAATTGTTATCTTTGCCCCCGCTAAAGTAGGATTCATGTGATTCTACACATTGGTAAACATTTAAAAAATATAGAATGTCAGCTTATTTAACAAACGAACAAAAAGATCAGATTTTCGCTGAGTATGGTGGGTCTGCAACAAACACTGGATCTGTTGAAGGTCAGATTGCTTTATTTACACACAGAATTAGATCTATGTCAGATCACTTACGTGAAAACAGGAAAGATTTTGGATGTAAAACTGCATTATTAACAATGGTTGGTAAGAGAAAAAGATTACTAACATATCTTGGTAAAAAAGATATTCAGAAATATAGAGATTTAATCGAGAAGCTGAATATTAGAAAATAATAACCGATAGAGAGAGAGTATGCTTCATACTCTCTTTTTTTTTACAATTTTCCTTTTCCGATCCGATACTTTCCATTACTTAACACAATTAATTAAATCAAAAAAACAATTTTATGGGAAACCAAATTGGTAAATCAGTAAGTTTTAATCTTCCTGATGGCAAAACGGTAACAATTGAAACCGGAAAACTAGCTACTCAAGCCCATGGATCGGTGGTAGTGAAAGTAGAAAACACAATGATCTTTGCTTCTGTTGTATCTTCATATGAAATGAGAGAAGGTCAAAGCTTCTTCCCCTTATCTGTAGATTATCAAGAAAAGTTTGCAGCAGCAGGAAGAATTCCAGGTAATTTTTTCAAAAGAGAAAGTAGGTTGTCAGATTATGAGATTCTAATCTCAAGATTGGTAGACAGACCTCTAAGACCGTTATTTCCTGATGGTTATATGTTTGATACTCAGATAATAATTAATTTAATATCTGCAGATGATAAAAATTTGCCTGATGCTTATGCAGCACTTGCAGCTTCGGCAGCACTTTCAGTTTCTGATATTCCTTTCGATGGTCCAATATCTGAAGTTAGAGTAGCAAAAATTAACGGTAAATATGTAGTTAATCCTGAAAGAGAAGCATTAGAAACTGCAGAGCTTGACATCTTACTTGCCGCTACTATGGACAATATAATGATGGTAGAAGGTGAAGCTAAAGAATGTCAAGAAGAAGACCTGATTGCTGCTATAAAAGTTGGACACGAAGCAATTAAAGTTCAATGTCAAGCTCAAATGGATCTTGCTAAGCTAGTAGGTGATAAGGCTTTAATAAAAAGAGAGATTGCTGTAGCAGAATATGACGGTGATTTAAAAGCAAAAGTACAAGAGTTAACAAAAGAAGGAATTCTAAAAGTTGCAAGAGCATCTTTGGACAAGGTGTCAAGAAAGCAAGGATTTACTGAAGTCAAAGAGGCAATGATTGTATCATTAACTGAGCACTTTGGCGAGGAATTTATGGCTACTAATGCTGGAGAAGCTAAAGAACACTATGGCAAATATCAAAAGCAAGTAATCAGACATATGGTCTTAGACGAAAATAAGAGACTAGATGGACGGGCTTTCGATGAGGTTAGATCAATATGGACAGAAATAAATTATATTCCTTCTGCTCACGGTTCTGCTATTTTTAATAGAGGAGAAACTCAAGCATTGACTTCATTGACTCTTGGTACAAAGCAAGATTCACAAATGATTGACAATGCGCTTCAAAACTATTACGAAAAATTCATCCTTCATTATAATTTCCCAGCTTTATCTGTTGGAGAAACTAAGCCAATGAGAGGCCCAGGTCGAAGAGAAGTTGGTCATGCTGCCTTAGCTGGTAGATCTTTAAAGCAAGTGTTACCTGAAGATAATCCTTATACAATAAGAATTGTTTCTGATATTTTAGAATCAAACGGAAGTTCTTCAATGGCAACAGTTTGTGCGGGATCATTAGCATTAATGGATGCTGGTATCAAAATAAAAAGAGCAGTATCAGGTATTGCCATGGGTATGATTGCGGAAGGAAGCAAAGTTGCCATTTTGAGTGATATACTTGGAGATGAAGATGCATTAGGTGACATGGATTTTAAAGTGACCGGTACTACTGTTGGTATTACTGGATGTCAAATGGATATTAAAATTGATGGTCTACCATACGAGCAATTAGAAAAAGCTCTTATGCAAGCTAAGGCTGGTAGATTACATATCTTAGGTGAAATGGATAAGACCATCACTGCACCTGCATCTGACCTTAAGCCACATGCTCCTAGGATGATCGAGGTGATTATCGACAAGAGCTTCATTGGTGCAGTTATAGGACCAGGAGGTAAGGTTATACAAGAATTGCAAGCTAAAACAGGAACTATCATAAACATTGAAGAAAAAGATGATAAAGGATATGTAACTATTTCTAGTTCAAATGCAAATGGAATTAAAGAGGCTCTAGCTACCATAAATAGTATTGCTTTTGTACCGACAGTAGGGGATATATATTCTGCAACTGTTGAGTCAGTGATGCCATATGGTGTATTTGTAAAGTTTGCTGGTAAGAGTGGCTTAGTTCACGTTTCAGAACTTTCCCATCAGAGAATTGCTGATGTAACTACAGTGCATAAAGAAGGAGATGTTTTTGATGTAAAATACATTGGAGATGACCCTAAGACTGGTAAAATGAGACTTTCTAAAAAAGTTTTAGAAGAAAGACCAGCTAGAGATTAATAGTCTATAGACGAGTACAATTTATAGAAGCCCTAGAAATGTAAATTTCTGGGGCTTTTTTTATGGTGATAAATCAAATCCTGTTAATTATTTCATTTAAGATTTTAATATATTCATTGGAGGCTTACTTAGAATGGAAATTAGTAAAATGGATACTGAAAATAGCTTAGAGTAGATAATACAAGTTGTAAACATAGATTAAGGACTGAGTTGTGTAAAAATAAGCCTAGCAGAATGCTGAGCTTTTAAGATTTTGTCGGGGCGGCAGGATTCGAACCACCTCTACATATACACTGATAATCAACTAATTATAAACTTTCATTTTCAAGGACGCTACGATTGACGATCATTTTTTTTATTGTGGATTGGTAGCTTTTGTATTCGTTAATACTTGTATAAAGATAAGGAATAAATC
>JBBKVK010000321.1:0-4859 GCA_037968395.1 Saprospiraceae bacterium
ACGCAGTTAATCCGAAAGAATGTATTCTGGGAAACAAAAAAGCCAAGGAAAGCTTTAGCTTTACCAACTGATCTAAGTATTCCAAAATACAATTCTTAAACAATTAATGATAAAAAGTCTATTGACAAATTTATACATTGTTAAGTAGATCCTTATGTTCGATAGCCCATTTGAGTAGTCCATTTTGCTCACCCTTAAGATCTAGTTTCTTACCAATGTTGGATCTATGGTTTGAGACTGTCTTTGGACTGATGAATAACATATCGGCGATCTCCGATGAGGTCTTTTGTTTTGCAATCAATTTCAATATATTGATTTCATGCTTTGATAGGGAGGTGAGAATAGTATTCTTTTCTGCTTCTTGTGATATTAAAAGATAACTAAGGCTAGCATTAACAAATGCTCTTCCCGCATTTACATTTCGAATACAGTCGAGTATCTCCTTTTCTTTTGATTCTTTAAGTAGATAACCTTTGATTCCGGCTGCTAAGGCATTTCGTAAAAATGCTTCATCTTTAAATAAGGTCATTATAATGAATTGGGTAGATGTTCCTTCGGCGATTAGGGTTTTGGCTACTTCTATTCCTGTCAAATGAGGCATTTCGATATCAAGAATGGCAATATCTGGCTTTATGTTCCGTATCTTATCCAGCGCTTGTTTACCATCTTCTGCGCTGCCTGCCCATTCTAGTTCTTCGGATTCCACAATAAAATCTGTAATCCCTTTCCTCAACATTGGGTGATCATCTGCATTAAAAACTCGAATTGCCATTTTCTATTTTTTTGGAATTAATATTTCTATTTGCATTCCTGGTCCAGGATTTCTAGTTATTTTAAATGTCCCTCCTATAGATACTATTCGTTCATGCATCGTCTTTAGTCCAAGACTCCTTGATTTAGCTACTTTTACTTCATGGTCAAATCCTTGACCATTGTCTTTGATAGATATTAGAATGTTATGCTGTTTATCCGAAATGTCCAATTTGGCAGCAGTGGCTTTTGCGTGTTTGACTATATTATTAAATGCCTCTTGGACAACTCTGAAGATATGAATGTCAGATCCTTCAGGAAGCAATCCATCTACATTATCTATTTCTTTAGTGATAAATATGTCCGTAGATTGTTCTACTTTTTCAATCATATCATTGATGGTAGCTGTCAATCCAAATTTTTCTAATTGGAATGGATGAAGTCCTCTAGATATAGACCGAACTTCTTCCAGTGTTTCAGTTATCATGGTTTGATTCTCCATGATGGAAGATTGATTAGTTCCTAATTGTTTTTTAATCAATAAAAGTGATTGACCTACACCATCGTGTAAATCTCTTGCGATTCTTTTTCGTTCTTCCTCTTGAGCAAATAGTAGCGCTTTGGTTAACTCCATTTTATCATTTCTTTCCCTCTTTATCTTAAGAAACCTAAATCCAAAAAACAATAATAAACTACCAAGTAGTGCCCCTCCAATTATTCCATTCCTTTGCATTGATATTTTTGAATTGGTACTTTCTAATTCGAGTATTTGGTTCTCTTTTACCTTAGTTTGATATTTAGTTTCGGCTTCTGTTATGGCATTTGTTCTATCCGTTTCAGCAACCTTTAATTCATATGATCGCATTTCGTTTTGCGTTTTTAAAGCATTTTGCCAATCTTCTTGAACTACATACAATTCATATAAGTTAGAATTTGCAATATATATTTTACGCTCAATTTTATACTTTCTTGCTAACGCCAAACTCTCTAACCCATATTGTAATGATTTTGATAGGTCTCCTGTGCGTCTATAGTAACTCCCTAGATTAAATTTACTTTGAATGATAAGGTCATTGTTGCCAATTTCTTTCGCAGTTTCTAATGCTTCTAAAGACAATTTTTCGGCTTTATCATAATTTTCCATATTAAGCAACAGTGCCACATTGTTATTTAGAATACTTAACTTTAAGGTTTTGTCATCGATTTTATGTGATAAGTCCCTTGCTCTATCAAATTCCTTGTCAGAAAGATCAAAATAATGATAGAGCGTATCCATTGTATTTCCTATATTGACGGAATCTTGGGCATTTGCCATATAGTAAAGTATCCCTTCTGTCATCCAGCTTATAGCACGTAGACCAGCACCATCTGTCCTAATGATATTGTCGTTCAGTTTTTCACCTAATTCTATTATTTTAGTATTGTATTCTTGTGATTTTTTCATGTCATTTTGGTCAAAAAAGACACCGCTGATATTGGTATATTCTTTGGCTAACCTTGTATCATCACCAATCTTTTCAAAAACCGCTGCGCTCTTCAAAAAGTATTCAATTGCCTTATCACTATTCCCTAGACCCAATTGAGCAGTGCCTTGGAGGTTTGAAGTTTCAGACATTAATAGATCATCGTTTAAATCTTCAGCTAAATGCTCAACTTGTAATAGTATAGAAAAGGCTTTTTCATTTTCACTTTTAAGTCTAAATGCATTGGCTTGACAGGTTAATACCCTCGCTCGCATTGCAGGTTTGGTATTGTTAGTGACAAGTGATAAGGCTTTCTCCGCTAGCAACATACAAGTGTCAACAGATATTTGGCCATAATTGTCAGATAGGGATAAGATGGTTTTAAATTCATTTGTAGTCACTGACTTTAATTGCATTACGGTCTCAAAATTTTCCTTTTTAACAGTATTGTCAAATTCAGGGGATTGTTGACCAAAACAATATGATGAAAAGAAAATAAAGAATAGTGTGGTTCTCATACAGATGGTGTAATACAATTTAGATTCTTAAAAATAGGAAATAAAAGGCATTCTATTATTAAATAATAATAAATTTCCGATAAGTTGAAATAAAATATATGCTTGAGAAAGTATCAATAGACTATTGTATTACATGGAAAAATAAATAGGAATTATAATGATTTCAGCTCCAAAGTAATCACTATTATTCAAATGAAGGCAGTCAAATTTAGAGATTGATTCTTTTACCACTTTTTCAAATATGCTGTTAGATGAGTCCGTTATTTTTAAGTTTAGAATCTTTCCTTTCTTTGTATATGTTACCTCCATTACTACTTCTCCTTTTATTCTGTAGTCTCTTAAAACTTCTGGATAGACTAAGTGCTCACTTAGATAAGTCCTAATTTGATTCGTAATCATTTTTTGACTCAATCGATTCATAGCCTTGGATGAACTATGGTCTGCTGTGATTTCTAATTCATACATTGAATACAAATTATCGTTTAATGAAGCCGTTTCTTGAGTAAATGCGCTTACGAAACAAGCAATAAAGAGAAGAGAAGTTAAAATCGTTTTCATGTCAATTGTTTTTATGATGAATAATAACACAAAAGTATATGGTAGAGGAGATCAGTACAATGGGGTCTATTCCTTAAAAGGATAGGGTCTAGTACCTATTATAGCCACGATTAGGTTATATTAATAGTAAGTTTGTTGAAATCAAAAATGCTGTATCAATTAGAACCTTTTACAATTTCAAATTAAAGATTTGATTTATTAGAAAGTCAATGTACCCTCTGTAGATACTATCTAATAATGCTTATCATTACTCAAATAAAACTTTGAATATTGCAAGCTAAAGATTATCCTATTAGGAAAGTTTTCTTTCAAAGTCATGCTGCTGTTGAAAATTCATTCTCACCACGGACCACTGAATATGGATATCCCTTTCCAGTATTGTCACCGAATTCATCAACAAAATTCCTTTAGATTTTGACCTTTGAAGCCAAAAGGATCAAGGCAGTTAATTCTGACGGGTTCACGAAAGGGAGCCTAACCCAAAATAAACGGCCTGTAATTCTAATGATCTAAATCCCTTTATGCTATTGGCTTATTCATCTAATAGCATATAAGATGAAATTAGATGCGAGGGAACTCAAAGACAATCCTCCTTTCTAATTATACTGTTGTATTCGACTTAAAATTTATGAATTCAGGATAGCGAATTAGCGTAGCTATCCAAACCAATAACAACACTGAAGTTTGTAACCCGATACTTTGTCCATGTCCAAGATGGGAAGCGATTGCTCCTCCCATGAGTGCAGTCATTAACAATGCTCCAATTCTACCGGTTCTTGGTAGTATAAAAAGAATGACAGCAATCAATTCCCCAATTGCTACAGTCTTTGTATATGGTTCAAAACCGATCGAAGCCATATTCGCTTTCATTTCAGGACTGATTAATTTTCCTATTACGCCCCATCCAGGTGCTATACAAGCTAGGACAGTTATTATCCAACCTGCAATTTTTCTTTGTTTATTCATTATTTATTTTTTAAAAAATATTTAATTTGTTTACGTTCCGATTAACATCATTAGATGTACTTTAATTTTATTTAATGTACTCACATTTTTGAACTTCAAGCTATTCAGGTTTTTGTGCTTTTGTTCTAAGATTACAATTGAGTCCATTCTATACAAACTAAGAAGGGCTTTGGTCAAAGGTATAAATCTATTCTTACTTGCTCACAACTTTAGTACATGTGCATTTTCCAGTATGACTGTTCGACTTTGTTTATACCTGCTTAGGATTCAGTTATATTAATCAAAAGTAGAAAATAAAATTGGTATTGATATAATACTTAGAAAAAGAATAGTGTTAGGTTATGTTGCATAATAATTCATTTTTGTTTGATACAAATTATTAGCTTTACTGCTTTAGTTTTTGACCTTTGAAGCCAAAATTATCAACACAATTAATCCACTTAGCTGATCATAGATTTTATTGTTACATTAATTTATTAAATGCAATAATCTAAGTGTACATAATTTGAATTGGTGGTCTAATGTTTTCACCCTAAAGGTTGTCGATTTATATTTAAATCTTTAATATTACACTTTCAAAAACAAATAAAATATTTCAATGTCC
>JBBKVK010000322.1:0-66017 GCA_037968395.1 Saprospiraceae bacterium
CTAATTAAATTTGAAAGCTATGCTACTGATAACCAATTAACTGATTATTAAAATCAATAAGCACAGAAAATAAAATAACAATAATAAAGATTTGGGGTTTAACTTAAAGTCCTAATTCATTTTTTAGTAAAAAATCATTTTTTCTGAGCATTACAATAACTATATTATATTTATATTTGCCCCTGAAAATATTTTTAACATAAAAAATTCATTTTTTAGCAAATTTTATTAACATATGAACAGTTCAAAACTGCTTTTATTATTACTATTTATTGTAGCTATTCAGTTTACATCATGCCAAGAACCTAAAGGCACTAATATCTCTGGCGTCATCGAAAATGCAAACGATATGAGCTATTATTTTGAAAAACTAGGTATTAATAACAATAGCACAGAGTCACTTACTTCAGACAAGCTTGATAACAAAGGTAATTTTAAACTCAATCTACCAAACGGCATCGATGCTGGAGTTTATAGACTAAGGGTTGGAGCTAAAAGTATCGAATTGGTAAGCAATGGATCAGAAAAAAAGATAGCTGTAAAAGCTAACTTAAACACCATGCAAGATAGAGACTTTACCATAGAAGGATCTCCAATGACTTCAGAATATTATAACATATTAAATAAAGCAGTAGATCGCACCTATGATGCTGGAAAATTAAAAGAATTAGTTACTTCTACCGATCCAATGTTAGCATATATGATTGCTTCAAGGATATTCTCGTTTAGAGATGACTTTGCAGATGTTCACAATACAGTAGCAAAAAGACTAGAAGAATCATATCCAAATCTTTACTTTTTAAGTGATTACAAAAACATTGCTTTACAGTTAGATCAAGCTAGAAACCGAAAAGAAGCAACTGCTAAGATTCAAGTAGGTATGCAAGCGCCAGACATCGTATTACCTAATACCAAAGGAAAAGAAGTGAAATTATCAGACTATAAAGGTAAAGTGGTATTGATCGATTTTTGGGCTTCTTGGTGTGGGCCCTGTAGAAAAGCTAACCCTCATGTAGTCGAAGTATACAATAAATATAAGTCTAAAGGATTTGATATATTAAGTGTATCACTTGATGGACTTGATGACAAAACAATGGCTAGACTAAACAATGACCAAGCTCAAATCAAAATGAATATGGATCGTCAAAAAGAAAGATGGTTAGCTGCAATTCAACAAGACAACCTAACTTGGGACGGACACGTAAGTGATCTAAAAAAATGGGACTCTCAGGCAGCATCTCTTTATGGAGTCACTAGTATACCAAAAACATTCTTAATAGATAGAGAAGGAAAAATATCAGCCGTTGATCCTAGGTTCAACCTTGAGGAAGCAGTTAAAGCTGCTTTATAAAATCAATTACTTTTTCAGTTCCAAACGCTTTTTCAATTGACATTGAAAAAGCGTTTTTAATTGGCTGATGTTTCCTGAATAAATAATCCAAAAAGAATCTTCTCAGTTGGCAACTAGTAATTACTGATTGGAGCATTATCTGTGACGCTTTGGGTAAGTCACTACTTTGGAAATAAGTATTGAGCCTAAAGAACTATGAAGAAAAAAGTAAGTAAAGAGCCATAATTTGAAGGCATTTCAGCCAGTAATAAATTTTATTATGTTATTGTGGGTAAAGTATAGCTAGCCTCAAGTGTTTATGGTGCTATTTGGTCGTCTTGTTTCTTTTGTATAAAATAAAGATAAATCAAACCTACTAATCCTACTAAGACAAAACCAAGTGAAATGTACTGTGCTTGTGACCAATTAAATCCAAAGTAGTTGTACCTTTCGTTTACCCTAATTCCTTCGATAAAAAATCTTTCGATGCCATTATAAATCATGTACAAACAGAATAATGTACCAGCAATCTTTACTTTTTTGCGTATCATCCATAGGATTGCTAATCCCACAAAAGAGGCTATAATTTCATAAATAGGTGTTGGGTACACTCTCGGAGACAATTCATGACAATACCTCATTCCAGATGCCACCTTACATTTTTGCTCTATGCTACCAACTGTGGAATTAAAAATTTCAGGATCAACTATAGACATCAATACTCCATCATTATTAACATTATTAGGATAATTATAAGACCAAATCCATTCAGGTAAAAACCAACCGTTAGGCATTGCAGAGGCGGCTATACCCCAATCTCCATCACCTGCTATTTGACAACCCATTCTACCAACAGCGTATCCTAGCAGAATTCCCATGCCTCCTATATCCATCATGTATACAGGTTTGATACCTAATTTTTTCATATACATATACACAAATATAAAGGCTAATATAATACCTCCATATACAGTTAATCCACTTCCTGAAAATAACTGCCCAATTGGATCTTTTATGAAATCTGAAAAATTTTCTAAAACACTGAATAACCTTCCACCAGCAACACCACTTATTGCTGCTAAGAAAACAATATCAACCGTTTTTTCGTGAGGAGAAACCAATCTTTCAACAGGACCAATGTTAGTCTCTTTAGATTTTCTATAATACAAGTATCCTCCGTATACTGCTCCGATCAAGAGGCCTATTGGCCAATTACCTAATTTAGAAAAAATTACACTTGCCGGATCAGCCTTAAATAGATCAAAATTGTTAAAAATATAGGGTAATTTAGAAGCCATAAAGGCAGTAATGACACTATTAAGAATAATATCATTAAAAGTAATAATTCCTGACTTGTCAACTAACTTTATCTGCTGGACCTTACCTTCTGCTTCTAACCTCTTAAATTCTGACTTTAGTAGAAGGCCACAAGCAAAAAAAGCTAGACCTAACATTAGTCCAAAACTCTTAAATATTGATGTCCAATTGTCTACTTCAGTACCAAATAGATCATTAAAAAAATAGGATAAATCAGGATACATAATTAAAATTTAAATTAAAGATCTTCAGGTGAAATAATTTCATAAGATCCCATTTTACTGTATTTTTCTATTCGTAAAGCTATTCTTTCATCTGGATCCATATCAATCAATTCGGTCAACTCTTTACGCATATGCGTTTTTAATATTTTAACCATTTTCTCTCGATCAGAATGAGCACCGCCTAGTGGTTCTTTAACAATATCATCTATAAGACCATTGGCTAACATGTTATCCGCAGTTAGTTTTAGAGCATCCGCAGCTATTTCTTTATAATCCCATGTTCTCCATAATATTGTAGAGCAATTTTCAGGTGAGATTACCGAATACCAAGAGTTTTCTAACATAAAGACTCGATCCCCTACGCCTATACCTAATGCACCACCAGAAGCTCCTTCGCCTATTATATAACATAAAATTGGGACTCTCAGTTGAGCCATTTCAAATAGGTTTCTTGCTATGGCTTCTGCTTGCCCTCTTTCTTCTGCTTCAAGACCAGGAAAAGCCCCAGGAGTATCAATTAAGCAAACAACTGGAATATTAAACCTCTCAGCCATCTTCATTAATCTCAATGCTTTCCTATACCCTTCAGGGTTTGCCATCCCAAAGTTTCTATACTGCCTTAATTTAGTGTTAACCCCTTTTTGTTGGCCTATGAACATTACAGTTTGACCATTGACTCGACCGAGTCCTCCTACCATTGCCTTGTCGTCACCAAAATATCGATCTCCGTATAGTTCTACAAATTTACTACACATATTTTCAATATAAAAAAGAGTATACGGCCTTTCAGGATGTCTTGATAATTGTACTTTCTGCCATCCTGACAAGTTTTGGTATATTTCCTTTTTAGAACTAGCAATTTTTTTTTCCAGTTCTTTAACCTTGTCGCTTATATCTATTACCCCTTCAGCTTCGACTTCCTTCATCTTTACCAACTGGTCATACAAGCTTTCTAGCTCTTTCTCAAACTCCAAAAACACCATTATATATAGATTTATATTGAATTCAAAAATCGAAGATAGCAAAAATTATTCTTGCTCTTATCTCAAAATTTTAAAAGCTAACATAATAAAATCACATATTATATAAATAATCTATACGTATTATTGTGACCTCAAAGATCATATCCATTAGATTTTACGATTTTTACCATTAAATAAAAAATGATGTCAAAACATATTTAAAATGTACATTGATTTATCTATTTGATTCTAAAACTAAAATTTGTATTTTTACGAATCGCTTTACAATATTATACTTCTTATTTGTTAAAGCCAAAATAGATTCAAACTCAACAATGAAGATATGAATAAAACATTCAAAAATGCTGAAGAAGCAATTGGAGGAATCAAAGACAATATGACTTTAATGGTAGGTGGATTTGGACTTTGTGGAATCCCAGAAAATTGTATTTCAGCATTAGTTAATCTTGGAGTTAAAGGGTTGACTTGCATCTCCAACAACGCTGGTGTAGATGACTTTGGTCTAGGGCTATTACTGCAAAAGAAACAAATTAAGAAAATGATCTCTTCATATGTTGGTGAGAATGCAGAATTTGAAAGACAAATGTTGAATAATGAACTTGAAGTTGATTTAATACCACAAGGATCATTAGCTGAAAGGTGTCGAGCAGGTGGGGCTGGAATTCCAGCTTTTTACACTCCAGCTGGATACGGTACAGAAGTCGCAGAAGGTAAGGAAGTGAAACTTTTTAATGGTAAACCTCACATTTTAGAATCTGCATTAACTGCTGATTATGCCCTTATCAAAGCATGGAAAGGTGATAAATTTGGTAATTTGATTTTTAAAGGATCTGCTAGAAACTTCAATCCAGTCATGGCCATGGCAGGGAAAATCACGATAGTAGAAGTAGAGGAACTTGTAGCACCTGGAGTATTAGATCCAAATTTTGTTCACATTCCTGGAGTGTTCGTTCAAAGAATTTTTCAAGGTATAAACTACGAAAAGAGAATAGAGCAAAGAACGGTTAGACCAAAAATGAATAATTGATATGTTAGATAAAAAAGGAATTGCAAAAAGAATTGCCCAAGAATTAAGGGATGGTTGGTATGTAAATTTAGGTATTGGTATCCCAACTCTAGTTGCCAATTATATCCCTACAGATATCAATGTTGAGTTTCAGTCTGAAAATGGCATTCTTGGTATGGGTCCATTCCCATTTGAAGGTGAAGAAGATGCAGATATGATCAATGCTGGCAAGCAAACCGTTACTTTGCTTCCTGGAGCGGCCATATTTGACTCTGCAATGAGCTTTGCAATGATCAGAGGCAAACATATACAATTGACTGTATTGGGAGCTATGGAGGTGTCTCAAAGTGGGGATATTGCCAATTGGAAAATACCAGGGAAAATGGTCAAAGGAATGGGAGGTGCTATGGACTTAGTGGCATCATCTGACAACATCATTGTGGCAATGATGCATACCAATAGAGAAGGTGAGTCTAAACTGCTGCCTAACTGCACACTCCCTCTTACAGGTGTAAAATGCGTCAAAAAAGTAGTTACAAATTTAGCAGTAATGGATATAACTCCAAATGGTTTTAAACTACTTGAAAGGGCTCCTGGTGTAAGTGTAGAAGAAATTCAGAAAGCTACTGCGGGTAACTTAATTATTGAAGGTGATATTCCCGAAATGACATTTTAATTAGATTTTCGTGTCAAAAATAAAAATTTCTGTTCTTACCGTATGGCTTTCAATCAATGTCACTTGCATCTTAGCACAAAGTAGAATAGATTATTTCCAACAAAATGTTTCTTACGATATTGATGCACAAATTAATGAAAACTATCTAAGTGCGACTGCAAATATTGCTTATACCAATAATAGTCCCAATAAACTAGATACTATATATTTTCATCTTTGGATGAATGCTTTATCTCACAAAAATACTCCTTTTAGCAATCAACTATTAAGTGCTAACGAAAAAGAATTTTACTTTTTTAGAAGTGATGAGCTTGGTGGATATCAAAATATAGCTGTCACTATCAATGAAAATCCAATTGAATTAAAATATCAACCAAATAGTACTGAAATTGCCTTCATCGTGTTACCCAACTCCATGGGTTCAGCATCTACGATAGAACTTAAGTTCAAATATAAAATTAAGCTCCCAAAATTGATTACTAGAATGGGGATGAATGACGAATTAACCCAATTAATACATTGGTATCCTCGATTAGCCGTTTATGACCCAGATGGTTGGCATACATTTCATTATCTTGCATGGGGAGAATTCTATGGGGAATATTCTGATTTTAATGTGACTCTTTCTCATAACGATTCTTGCAAAGTAGTTGCTCCATTTATCCACTCTTATCAAAAAGAAAAAACAGAGATAAAATCTAAAAAAGTAATCGACTGCCCAATAATAATCTATCCGTACAGTAATAAAGTTGTTTCTAACACAGAAACTAATAATGCTATTAAATACGAAAGTCACTACTTTAAAGATTCAATAATTTGGAAAAAAGCCATACCCATTGCAAAAGAAGTAATCAATTATTATGCTAAACAGATTGGGCCATTTCCATATAAAGAAATTGTCATCGCACAAGGTCCATCTAACTCAACTAGTGCTATGGAGTACCCCGGATTAATTATCATTAATGATATTTCTACCGAAAAAGAATTAGAATACTATATTGCCCATGAATTAGCCCACCAATATTTTTATGCAGCTTTGGGATTCAATGAAAGGGGTGAACCTTTTATGGATGAAGGGTTGGCAACTTTTTTTGAAGATAAATACACTACTTATAAGTATAATAGCCATTATTATAATGAAAAAGCACCGTCATTCTTGAAAATTGAGAAAGATCCTTTGATGATGATGCATGTCTACAGACACCAATTATGTAGACACCAAAATCAATCAATGGCTATATCGGTAAATAAACTTACTTCAATTAATTACGGACTCAACAGCTATCCAAGAGCAGCATATTTGTTTCAACTAATGGAAAACTATTTAGGTAAAGAGATCTTTAGACAAGCATTGACTTCATATTATTTAAGTAGATTAAATAGTCATGTTAACTTGATTGACTTCCTTTCTGAGATGGAGCTTATGACACATCAATCTTTTGAATGGGTAAATTACATTATTGAGCAAAAAAAAGTAAACTTCACAATAAAAAATACCGAAAACCAATATACCATCACGGCAGATAGAGAGAGTCAATGGCCAGTAACACTTAGATTGTATCTACACGATAAAACGATTGATACCACGATTACACTTAGAGGCGGAATATGCAAGTTTTTGCCTCAAACCGAAAGAATAAAAAACATCTCTATAGATCCAAATTTTATTTATTCAGAGACGAACAGGAAAGACAATAATTTAAAAAGCAATTTAAAAGTATCAGTAATTCCTTTTGTTGGTCAAGATAAAATCAATACTACTGAAATATATATATTTCCACTTATCAAGTATAATACATCAGATGGAATATTGCCATCACTAGCAATATATAATTCAACATTTCCTTCAAAGAAATTAAAGTGGCTATTGAATCCATCTTATTCTATTATTAATAAAGAGTTAAATGGTGAAGCTTGGATTAAATATGACTACCTCATAAATAAAACATCTAAAAGTTATATTCAACCCTCTTTGGGTTTTAAAAAATATACTTTTGAGAAAAATAAAAAATTTGGATACAACCTCAATTATTCAAAATTAGGGGGTAGGTTATCATATATTACCAATAACGACCCAAAAGTCCTATCAAATATAAATATTAGCTATGATTATATCAATGAAGAGAGAGCTGTATTCACTTCTTCAGAGATTTATTCATTTGATAACATAAGGTTTAGCACTATAAGGTTTGATTATCGATTAGATATTAATAAGTCACCAACAAGCACCAACTTTAGATCAACAATATCCTATTTACCAGAATATCAATCTGGAAGGGATAAAGGAAAATTCGCCCGACTTGATTTAAGTTTGGTCAAACAATTTTATTACCAAAAAACTAAATCGTTTGGTCTCAGACTTTGGACTGGCTATTTTTTAATGAATAATAAAAGAGCATCCCTCACTTACAACAACCAATTGGTAAGAGGCTCTACGTCACTGATTTATCAAGAAGCAAATGATTATGCTTATGATGGCTATTATATAGACAGAAACAATGGCACCTTTAATCAATCAGTCTCAAGTCTAGGTGGTGGATTTAAAACTGTTTTCAATAACAGAAATCTAGGCCAATCTAATGATTTAGCCTTTGCCATAAATTTAAAATGTGATTTGCCAATAAAGACATCTAAGTACTTACCTTTAACTGCCTATTTTGATTTTGGAGGATACTCAACACCTTCTGGTCCAAAAACGAATATTGATTACTTGTTTAGTGGCGGATTATCCTTGACATACTTTAAAGGAGCACTACAAATTCATATACCAATAATTAATTCTGAAGAAATTAATAGAATTTATGTTGAAGAAGGTGGCTTTATTCAAAGAGTTTCGTTTTCAATTGACCTAGCTAAGGTAAATCCCTGGACAAAATTGGATCACTTAGAATTTCATTATTAATTTTTTATATCTATCCCTATTTTGAAAAATGGGATTCACTTTAGTCAAATATTCTCTAAAATACTTGAATTTTACTTAATAACCTATGTCCAGCAAAGTTACAAATTGGATACGTGAGTCAAATTTCTTTAGATTTTATGGCATATATTAATAAAAAGAATAAATAATATCAAGGCTAAGTAAACCATTTAAACATCTTTTTACTCACAATACTTATTTTAAAGTATTTATACCTTATTGATTACTAGCATATTTTATCATATATGTAGATATATTATATTTATTTATATGTATCTTGTATGCGTTTTTGTGATTGTCTAAGATCTAAACAAAGCTGATATTTGTATTATGATATTTAAGGATAGTAAAAAGATACTATTAAATTTAAATAGAAATGGGACGAGATAAAGCTTATTTAGATATTAAAATCAGATTCGCTTATTTTATTTCAACAATAATTTGAAATTGAGTTTTGTATTTCTTGGTCGACGAGCAAGACAAATAAATACACTAGATTATAAATGTTCATGGGATTACAATTGAAAATGACTTCCTTGGGGGAGGAAGTCATTTTTCTAAAATTCCTAACATAAATCTCACATTTTATAAATTATTGAAACATTAAATAGAATGAAAAGTATAAATATATACAGATTAAAGCTAAGTAAATTTCATATGTTATAATATTATATATAACATTGAGTTGATTTTGTGCTTTACTTACCTAAAATAAATGTTGATATTTGTATTATCAAAATATAACAATCAATAAGTGCTTGTTATTAATAATTAAAATTGAGTTTTGTTTTCTTGCTTGTTTTGAGCAATCCAATCAAGAAAATAATAAAATAATATATGTTCATGGGATTATAATTTGAAAATGACTTTCTGGGGGGAAAGTCATTTTTTTTTGTACCTACTAGAGATATCACATTATTATTCAAATTTTACCCAACCCTTCTGCATCTAGTATGTAATCTATTCTTTATATTTATGCAATCAGATAAAATTTACATTCGTGAAAAGGAGAGACATAATCAGGCTTGGAGCTACAAGCCCAATAATTGGCCTTACATTACCATCCAAATTATTTCAACCTAATAATAAATTAAAAGGCAAGGTAAATCATTCTGTTTGTAGATGGTGTTACAATTCTATACCATTAGCTAAACTTGTTGATGATGCTCAAGAACTAGGGCTAAAATCAATTGAATTACTAGATCTTTCTGAAATTAAATTAATCACCCAAAAGGGTTTAACATGTGCGATTGCTAATGGAAGTAAACTTGGTATTACTAAAGGATTTAATGACTCATCTAATCATTCTAAGTTATTTGAAGATTATTCTTATTTACTTCCCAGATTATCAGAACTTGGTATATCTCAAGTAATTTGCTTCAGCGGCAATAAAAACTCTAAATCTAATGCTGAGGGAATAGAAAATTGTGCCAAAGGACTTGACCCTGTAGTAAAATTAGCTCAAAAATATAATATTAAAGTAGTCATGGAATTATTAAATAGTAAGGTAGATCATCATGATTATCATTGCGACCACACCGACTGGGGGGTGTCCTTAGTAGAAAAACTTGGAAGCCCTAATTTCAGTTTGTTATATGATATTTATCATATGCAAATTATGGAGGGAGACATAATCTCAACTATTACTCAAAACAGTAAGTATATCTCTCACTTTCATACGGGTGGTGTTCCTGGCAGAAATGAAATAAATGAAACTCAAGAACTAAATTATAAGAGAATAATTGAAGCAATAATTGGCACAGGGTTCTCAGGGTATATTGCTCAAGAATTCATTCCTACAAGACAAGACCTAATTGCATCTTTAAGGGAAGGAATAAATATTTGCGATATTTAATAAAAAAGGAAATAAATGTATTTTAACAATAATAAAAAAGATGACGTAACCTATGATGCTATTGTAATAGGATCAGGAATTAGTGGTGGATGGGCAGCAAAAGAATTATCGGAAAAAGGGCTTAAAACATTAGTGTTAGAAAGGGGCAGAATGGTAAAACATGGTGACTACCCTACTGCCAATTTAGACGATTGGGAACTGCCTAACAGAAACCAGATGACCCAAAATGAATTAAAAGACTATTCTATACAAAACCGAACAGGATATACAATTCAACCAGCATATTTACATTGGTGGGTAAAAGATACCGAACATCCATATACTGAAGAAAAGCCATTTGATTGGATACGAGGTCATCATGTAGGAGGTCGATCTCTTATGTGGGGTAGACAAAGTTACAGATTAAGTAACTTAGATTTTGAAGCAAATGCAAAAGAAGGTATAGCTGTAGACTGGCCCGTAAGGTATGAAGAAATAGCTCCTTGGTATGACCATGTAGAAAAATTCATAGGCGTTAGTGGACAAAAAGAAGGTTTATCTAATTTACCAGATGGTCAATTTTTGAAACCAATGGATCTAAATTGTCTAGAAAAAAAAGTAAAAGAAAGTATTTTAAAAAACTATGATGACAGAATCCTAACCATCGGGAGAACAGCTCACCTAACAGAACCTATTGGGACTAGAGGAACTTGTCAATCTAGAGATAGATGTATGAGGGGCTGTCCATATGGAGCTTACTTTAGCAGTAATGCATCTACATTGCCGGCTGCAGAAGCGAGCGGGAATTACACAATACGACCTGATTCGGTTGTTACTGAGATAGTTTATGATGACACCACACAAAAAGCAACAAGTGTAAGAATTATCGACAGGCTAACAGGTGACAGTTTAGAATATTTTGCAAAGGTTATCTTTTGTTGTGCCTCCACTCTTGGAACAGCAACATTACTATTAAATTCAGTTTCTGAAAGATTTCCAAATGGATTAGGGAATGACAGTGGCGAGTTAGGTCACAATTTAATGGATCATCATTTTATGTTAGGAGCATCAGGGTATTCAGATGAATTTCAAGATCAATATTTCAAGGGAAGAAGACCAAATGGAATATATGTACCTAGGTTTCAAAACTTAAATGATAAGACTAAAAGAAAATATTTAAGAGGCTTTGGATATCAGGGTGGGGCCAATAGAGAAGGTTGGTGGAAATCAATTAAAGAAGCAGATTTTGGTAAATCTTTTAAAGACAATTTACAAAATCCTGGAAACTGGACTATGGGATTAATGGGTTTTGGCGAATGTCTGCCTTATTATGAAAATATGGTTACTTTAAATAAAGATGTAGTAGATATTAATGGTCAACCAACATTAAATATTGACTGTGAATGGAAAGAGAATGAATATGAAATGCGAAAAGAAATGATGTCAGCAGCAGCAGAAATGTTAGAAAAAGCAGGGCTTAAGAATGTAAAAACGTATGACAACGGTTGTAATCCTGGCTTAGGAATTCATGAGATGGGGACTGCTAGAATGGGTCGTGATCCAAAAACATCGGTTTTAAACGGATTTAATCAAATTCATGCAGTTAAGAATGTCTTTGTAACAGATGGTTCATTTATGACTTCAGCTGCATGCCAAAACCCCTCTTTAACCTATATGGCTTTTACAGCCCGAGCTGCAAACTATGCAGTAGGAGAGCTTAAGCAAGGTAACCTTTAATTAATACGAACAAAATGACAAATAAAACGAATAATTCAAATACTTTAAGTCGACGAGATTCTCTTAAATCCCTTTCATTATTAACTGGGTTCTTTTTTACAACTGGAGCAACATCAGCTTATTTATCAGGATGTAAGGCTGATATATCAACAAATTGGTCTCCTGTATCATTAAGTATTGATCAACTTGAACTAATCAAACAAGCTACTGAAAGGATATTACCTAAGACTGATACACCAGGTGCTAACGATGCTTTAGTTCATAGGTATATTGATAATGCTATAACCAATATTTATAAAACTGAAGATAAAGTAAAATTCATTACTGGAATTGAAACTTTTGATAATATTTCAAGAGAAAAATATAAAAAGAAATTTATTGAACTGAATCAAGAAAAAATGGATGATGTACTTAAGATCCTTGCCCAAGAATGGAAAGAATCCAAAACAGGTGATAATCCAATATTTAAGGAACTGAGGGACTTAACTGTCATAGGGTTCGCCACAAGTGAAATTGGAGCAAAGGAATTTTTCTTTTATGACCCAATTCCAGGGCCCTATCAAGGCTGTATAAACTATAGCGATATAGGTAAAACCTATGCTTTGTAGTTAAACCCGCATTATGCGTTAGAAAATCCCCGCCTGCCAAAGTCTTGTACGGCGGGCAGGTATTGCGGACTGAAACAGCTTCAAAATAAGTCGTGTTACTCACTTTTCTTCCTTCACCATAGTGGTTGACTAACGCAGAGCGTCACAGGTTATGATTCAGTCAGTAAAAGTGCTTATTTTGCCTGCCTGTCCAGCAGGCAGGTTGGTTTTTCAACCCTCATTACAAAGTTCTAATGCATAAAGCGGGTTAAACACAATAAGAAAAATTAAAAGTATTTATTTACTATCCTTTAATTAATAATATAAAAAAAGGGCTTTCATAAATTATGAAAACCCTTATCCTTATATTTAATACTCTATTATTCTTCCTCTTGACTACCTTTTACAGCTGTTGATTTTACTGCATTTGAGGTGTCACTATCACTACTAGTCTTTGATCTTCTAGATCTTCTAGTTTTTCCGGTACCAGTATTTGATGAATTATTGTATGTTTCGTTAAAATCTACAAATTCAATCATTGCCATTTCAGCACTATCTCCTTTTCTAAATCCAGTTTTAATGATACGAAGGTATCCACCTGGTCTTTCAGCTACAACTGGGCCAATTACATCAAATAACTCTTTTACAGCTTCCTTATTTTGCAAATAAGAGAATACTACTCTTCTAGAGTGCTGCTCATTGTTTTTACATTTTGTAATTACCGGCTCAACAAATACCCTCAAAGCTTTTGCTTTAGCAAGTGTAGTATTAATCCTTTTGTGTTCTATTAATGAAATAGATAGATTTTTCAAAAGGGCTTTTCTGTGTCCTTTTTTTCTTCCTAAATGGTTGAATTTTTTTCCGTGTCTCATGACTAATTATTCCGCATCACCTTCGATTCTACGTTGTACGACCTCAACTTTATGGAATCTGAGTAATATGCCGTTATATAATATACCTATAGGTCGTTTCGATACCTAATTTATTCTTCGTCTAATTTGTATTTACTTAAATCCATACCAAAAGTAAGTCCTTTAATATTTAAGAGCTCTTCAATTTCAACTAATGATTTTTTTCCGAAATTTCTAAATTTCAACAACTCATGAGTGTCAAACTTTACTAATTCTCCTAAAGTGTTAATCTTAGCAGCTTTCAAACAGTTGTATGCTCTTACAGACAAGTCCAAATCTTCTAAAGAAGTCTTAAGAAGTTTTCTCATATGAAGGATGTGCTCATCTACAATATTTTCTTCTTTACTTGAAGAGTCATTAAATGTGATATTTTCATCCGTAATTAACATTAAATGTTGAATTACAATTCTAGAAGCTTCTTTTATTGCTTCCTCTGGATGAATTGTACCATCAGTTTTAATATCAATTGTTAACTTCTCG
The DNA here is from genome assembly GCA_037968395.1 of Saprospiraceae bacterium. Lineage (GTDB taxonomy): Bacteria > Bacteroidota > Bacteroidia > Chitinophagales > Saprospiraceae > JADKBO01. Next base: position 14,006 of record JBBKVK010000322.1, read on the forward strand.
TAATCAGTTCTTTGTTCTACCCTTGTGTTTTCAACCTTGTATGCAACTTTCTTAATTGGAGTATAAATAGCGTCTACTGGCACAACACCGATAGGGGCATCTTTTGGCAAATTCTCTTCAGCAGGAACATATCCTCTCCCCTTAGTAACAGTAAGCTCTATTTCTAAACCTACACTATTTTCCATACTACAGATTTTAAGGTCAGGGTTCATAACCTTAAACATATTAGTTGTTGACTCAATATCACCAGCTAAAAATTCCTCCTTACCACTTATAGTCAAATACAATTTTTCTTCAGCACTATTGAAATCTTCCAAAACTGGCTTTAATCTAACCTGTTTAATATTAAGAATGATATCAACTACATCTTCAACTACACCTTTTATAGTACCAAATTCATGGTCAACCCCACCGATTCTAATTGCAGATATAGCATACCCTTCTAATGAGGAAAGTAACACTCTCCTTAAGGCATTACCAATAGTCTGACCAAAACCTGGCTCTAATGGTTTAAACTCAAAAGTGCCTTCAAAATCATCTGATTTTTGCAATCTGATTTTATCAGGCTTTTGGAAATTAAGAATACTCATATTATAGTGAGTTATATATTTATATTAAATAAATTTAGCTGTCCTATAAAAATAGGACAGCTTAAGATAATTTCAATTATTTAGAATAAAGTTCAACGATTAATTGCTCGTTTAGCTTTTCCGGAATTTTATCTCTTTCTGGATAATCGATAAATTTACCTTCCATTCTCTCTGGATTAAATTCTAACCAAGGAAAATTCCTTACATCGGATTTAGAAGCAACATTATCGATAATGAAATCTTTACTCTTTGATTTACCTCTGACAGTAACTACATCACCAGGTCTCAAAGAATAAGATGGTATATTAGTTAAAATACCATTTACTAAAATATGCTTATGCCCAACCATTTGTCTAGCACTGCTTCTTGTTTTAGCAATACCCATTCTAAAGACAGTATTATCTAATCTGGATTCTAACAGTTGCAATAACACTTCCCCTGTCACACCAGACTTACTACTTGCTTTTTCAAATAAGTTTCTAAATTGTCTCTCAAGAAGACCGTAAGTATATTTAGCTTTTTGCTTTTCAGTTAACTGAACAGCATAGTCAGACTTTTGCTTTCTTCTCTTACCCGTTCCATGTTGTCCTGGTGGGTATTTTCTTCTTTCAAAAGACTTATCGTGACCAAAAATAGCTTCACCTAGTGCTCTAGCTTTTTTGGTTTTTGATCCTGTATATCTCGCCATTACGAATTATTATTTATTGGATTATACTCTTCTTTTCTTAGGTGGTCTACACCCATTGTGCGGCATAGGGGTAGTATCTCTTATTCTAAGAACTTTTATCCCGACAGCATCTATTGCTCTGATTGCAGCTTCTCTACCTGCACCTGGCCCTTTTACAAAAACCTCAGCATTTTTTACACCAGCGTCGTATGCTGTTTGAGCAGCACCAGTTGCTGCTTGTTGAGCTGCAAACGGAGTATTCTTCTTAGAACCTCTGAAACCTGATTTACCAGCTGATCCCCATGAAATAACCTGTCCTTGATTATTACATACTGAGATAATAATATTATTAAAGCTAGCTTGAATATATACCAGTCCATCTGATGTGACTGGAACATTCCTCTTTTTTGCTTTCTTACCTTTAGCCATCTTCTATTATTTAGTTGCTTTTTTCTTGTTAGCCACAGTCTTCTTTCTTCCTTTTCTAGTTCTAGCGTTAGTTTTGGTCTTTTGACCTCTAACTGGAAGACCTTTTCTGTGTCTCAAACCTCTATATGAAACAATATCCATTAGACGTTTAATATTAAGTTGAATTTCACTTCTAAGCACACCTTCAACGACATACTCATCTTGAATCAACTTAGAGATAAATTTCACATTATCATCAGTCCATTCATCAACTTTAGTACTTTCGTCAATTCCTGCTAAACTTAATATATCAGAAGCTAAACTTGGTCCTATACCGTATATATACGTTAAGCCAATTACTCCTCTCTTGTTTTTTGGTAAATCTACGCCTGCTATCCGTGCCATATCTATAAATTATCCTTGTCTTTGCTTAAACTTAGGATTCTTTTTATTAATAATATAAATCTTCCCTTTACGTCTAACGATCTTGCAATCCGCAGATCTTTTTTTAACTGATGCTCTTACTTTCATTATATATTCTATTTAAAAAGCCTTCTATTTTACTTGTACCTATAAGTAATCCTACCTCTACTTAAATCATAAGGTGACATTTCTACAGATACTTTATCCCCCGGCAAGATTCGAATATAATTCATTCTCATCTTTCCAGATATTGTTGCAACTATTAAATGATCATTCTCTAAACGTACTCTAAACATCGCATTTGAGAGTGCTTCTTCGATAGTTCCATCTAATGTTATAAGATTTTTATTACTCATTTTTTAAATTGGAGTGCAAATATCTAAAAAATTACCTAAATATCAATAAGATAGGTACTTTTTTTTATTTCTTCTTTCAAATAGCTATGATCGGACAAAATATCTGCCTTTCCTTTGCGTATTGCAACTGAATGCTCATAATGTGCCGAAGCTTTATTATCTCTTGTCTTTATTGTCCATCCATCAGCACTTTGTGTTACTTTACGTGACCCTAAGGTGATCATTGGCTCTATGGCTATTACTAATCCTTCTTTTAGGATAGGCCCCTGTCCTCGTCTTCCAAAATTAGGAACATCAGGCTTTTCATGTAATTTTTTTCCAAGTCCATGTCCTACTAGTTCTCTAACTACACCGTATCTATGCTTAGTTTCCGTATGCATTTGTATAGCACTACTTATATCTCCTACTCTTTTACCTGCAATTGCTTGCTCAATACCTAAGTATAAAGATTCGCTTGTAACTTTACATAATTTGACTACTTCATCAGATGCCCCATCAAAAATAAACGTGTAAGCTGCATCTCCATAAAATTCATTCATCAAAACGCCACAATCTATCGATGCAATATCTCCTTCTTTAAAAACTCTACCTTTAGGCAACCCGTGAACAACTTCATCGTTTACTGAAATTAGTAAAGTCGAAGGGCATCCATAGAGCCCTTTAAATCCCGGAATTCCTTTATGATCTCTAATAAATTTTTCAGCTTCAGAATCTAGCTTTTCACCTGTCATTCCAGGTTTTAGCATTGTTGCTGCAAAAGCAAGGGTTTTTGAAACTAACAAACAGCTCTGTCTAATCAGCTCTATTTCTTCCTCAGTCTTATAAATCATGTATTAAAAACTAGCACCTATCTGCATGCCATCTCCACTATTTCTACCTTTCAACTTTCCTGACTGGACAAGGCCATCATACTTTCTCATTAATAAATAACTTTCGATCTGTTGCAACGTATCCAAAACAACACCAACTAAAATTAATAATGAAGTCCCTCCAAAAAATATTGCAAACGGATCACTAACTCCAAAAGCAGCTACGATAGCAGGAAAAATAGCAATTAGACCTAAAAACACAGACCCTGGTAATGTTACCCTTGTTGTCAATGAGTCAATATAATTTTCAGTATCCTCACCTGGCTTAATACCTGGAATAAAAGAGTTCTGTCTATTTAAGTGCTCAGCATACTGTTTAGGATTAACTATAAGTGCCGTATATATGTATGTAAATAATACTACTAGAGTGAAAAATATTAGATTATAAGGTATTGATTTCCAATTATTAAGAGCAATCAAAAAATCACTTTGTTCTCCACCATTTGAAGCAGCCCATTGAGCTAGGGTTAATGGTAAAAACATGATAGCTTGTGCAAATATGATTGGCATTACACCTGAAGCATTAACTTTTAAAGGAATATAGTCTCTATTTCCTTGCACCGGCATTTCTCCTGTAGAACGACCAACCATTCTCTTTGCAAATTGAATAGGAATTTTTCTAACTCCTTGTACAACTAAAATTGAAGCTAATACAACTAAAAATAATACTGCAATTTCTAATAATAGAATGAAAAATCCAGAATTTGCTAACTGACCTTGTATCTCCCCTACAAATGACCTAGGTAATGTAGCAATAATACCGATCATAATTAGTAATGAAATACCATTACCTATACCTCTATCCGTAATTTTCTCTCCTAACCACATTGCAAATATTGTACCTGCAGATAAAATAATGGAATTACTAAAAAAGAACACGCCTCTGCTAACTCCAGGATCTATTGCACCTGGTGTATTTGCTAATAAAGCTAAATATCCACTACCTTGTACTAATGTAATAAATACAGTTAATAATCTGGTATACTGTGTAATTTTCTTTCTTCCAGATTCTCCTTCAGTTTGTTGTAACTTTTGAAAATATGGAACTGCATAACCTAAAAGTTGGAGAATAATTGAAGCAGTAATATAAGGCATAATCCCTAAGGCAAATATTGCCCCTTGATTAAAAGCACCACCCGTAAAGTTATTAATTAAGGTAAGGAGGTCATTTGAACTTCTATTAGCAACTGAAGCCGCTAATGCATCAGCGTTAACCCCTGGTAATACAATATACGAACCTAATCTAAATACTGCCAGAATAAAAAGAGTAAAAATAATTTTATCTCTTAATTCCTTTATACTCCATATATTTTTAAGTGTCTCTAAAAATTTCATCTCTATTTTGTTATTCAGTTATAACAGATCCGCCTGCAGCTTCAATCTTAGCTTTTGCTGCATCAGATATCTTCAATGTCTTAACTGTTATTTTCGAAGTAAGCTCACCATATGCTAAAAACTTGATATTATCGCTATTTGAAACAATACCTAATTCCACTAATGAATCTTTAGAAAATTCGTTAATATTATATTTTTCAGCAATTTCTTGCAGTCTTCCTACATTTATTGCTACATAACTAACTCTATTAAAGTTCTTAAACCCTCTTTTAGGAAGTCTCATTTGAAGTGGCATTTGCCCACCTTCAAATCCTCTTTTACTCTTATAACCAGACCTAGATTTAGCTCCGTTATGGCCTCTAGTAGAAGTTCCACCTCTTCCAGATCCTTGACCTCTTCCAATTCGCTTATCCGATTTGACTGATCCTTGTGCTGGTGTTAAATTATTTAATTCCATTTGTTAATAGTCTTTAATAGGTTTTACAAATTTTCTACAGATAATAGATGTTGAACTTTTGCAACCATTCCCATAACCTGAGGTGAAGCTTCTTTTTCAACAGTTTGGTGCATCTTCTTAAGACCTAATGCTATCATAGTAGCTTTCTGCTTTTTTGGTCTATCAATAACACTTCTGATTTGTGTAATTTTTATCTTACCCATGGTAATATTTGTTTTTAATACAAGTTATCCTTCAAACACTTTTTGAAGAGAAATTCCTCTTTGTCTTGCAACTTCATTAGCATCCCTCATCTTAAGTAAAGCATCAACTGTAGCCTTAACAACATTATGAGGATTTGAAGATCCTTGTGATTTTGCTAATACATTATGTACACCGGCTATTTCTAGAACTGCTCTCATCGCACCTCCCGCAATAACTCCTGTACCATCAGAAGCAGGTTTTATAAGAACCTTACCAGCTCCATATTTTCCTTTTTGCTCATGAGGTATAGTACCATTAATAATTGGAACTTTTACTAAATTTTTCTTAGCATCATCAACTGCTTTTGCAATTGACTCAGACACATCTCTTGCTTTACCAAGTCCATATCCAACCGTTCCATTACCATCTCCAACTACAACTAAAGCTGAAAAGCTGAATGTTCTACCTCCTTTAGTAACTTTTGCTACTCTTGAAAGATTTACTAACTTATCTTTAAGCTCAGATTCTGTGGGATTTACCCTTTTAGTTTTTTCGGCCATTATATTATTATTGACGTTTAATTAGAAAGATAATCCACCTGCTCTAGCTCCATCAGCTAAGGCTTTAACTCTTCCGTGATAAAGATTTCCACCTCTATCGAAAACAATGTTATTAATTCCCGCAGCTTTTGCTTTCTCAGCAATTACAGCACCAACAGCTTTAGCTATTTCTACCTTAGTACCTTCAGATTTAACTTGTTTACTAGATGCTGACGCAATTGTCGTACCAGTTAAATCATCAATACATTGAGCATATATATTCTTATTACTCCTAAATATGCTTAACCTTGGTAAAACAGCCGTACCACTAATCTTCTTACGTATTCTACTACGGATTTTACTCTTTTGTATTCTTTTACTATACATTCCTTAAAATTATATAGATTATTTACTCGCTGTCTTACCAGCTTTTCTCCTTATTACTTCACCCAAGAATCTTATACCTTTACCTTTATATGGTTCAGGTTTCCTGAATGCCCTTATTTTAGCACATACTTGCCCAATCAACTGTTTATCATTAGAGCTCAATACAACCATTGGATTCTTACCCTTTTCAGATTTACTTTCAATGGATACCTCATCTGGTACATAAAAATAAATAGGGTGGGAATATCCAAGTGTTAATTCTAATAAGTTACCAGTATTACTTACTCTATATCCTACCCCAACTAACTCTAAAGTTTTCGTATACCCTTCGGTAACTCCGATAACCATATTATTAATAAGAGCTCTAGACAAACCATGTAAAGACCTATGGCTTGGTTGATTAGAAGATCTTGTTGCTGAAATCACACCATCTTCTAAAGACAATGATATATCAGGGCTGATCTGTTCTGACAACTCTCCTTTTGGTCCTTTAACAGTTACTAAGTTACTTTTACTAATGTCTATGGTAACTCCTGAAGGTAACTCTATTGGTGCTAACCCTACTCGTGACATGTGTTAAATCTTTTATTAATTATTAATATACGTAGCAAATGATTTCACCTCCAACGTTTTGAGCTCTTGCAGCTTTATCAGTTACAACACCCGTAGAAGTTGAAACAATAGCAATACCAAGCCCATTGGCAATTCGAGGGATATCAGTAGATTTTGAATACTTTCTCAAACCCGGTCTAGATATTCTACCTAATTGCTTTATTACAGGAACTTTTGTCTTCTTATCATACTTAAGAGCTATTAAAATCTCTCCTTGTACTGAAGCCTCATCATCAAATTTATACTTTAATATATAACCTTGATCATATAAAATTTCTGTAATCGCCTTTTTCAATTTCGAAGCAGGAATCTTAACTATTGTATGACCTGCTTTTTGTGCATTTCTTATCCTAGTAAGATAATCTGCTATTGGATCTGTAACCATCATAGTTTAAACAGCTTAAATTTTTATTAATTACCAGCTAGCTTTTGTTATTCCAGGTATTAACCCTTCATTAGCCATTTTTCTGAACAATACTCTATTTATTCCAAACTTTCTCATATAACCTTTAGGTCTTCCTGAAAGTTGGCATCTATTATGCAATCTTACCTTTGAACTATTCTTAGGTAATTTATCTAACGCCTCATAATCTCCAGCATCTTTCAAACGCTTTCTTAGATCAGCATACTTTGCTACTAATCTCTCTCTCTTCTTTTCTCTAGCTATAACTGATTTCCTAGCCATAATTAATTATTTATGTTTTTGAAAGGCATACCCAACAATCTTAATAATTCATAAGCCTCTGCATCTGTAGGGGCTGATGTTACAAAGGTAATATCCATACCCGTTATTTTGTTAACTTTATCGATATCAATTTCAGGAAAAATGATTTGTTCAGTAATACCCATGGTATAGTTACCTCTACCATCGAAACCTTTATCATTAATACCTCTGAAATCCCTAACTCTAGGTAAAGCTACAGTCACAAGTCTATCAAGAAATTCATACATTCTTTCACTTCTAAGAGTAACTTTCGCACCAATAACCATATCTTCTCTCAATTTAAAATTAGAGATTGATGTTTTTGCTATTGTTGGTACTGCTTTCTGACCTGCAATAATTGACATTTCACTAAGTGCAGAATCAGCTAACTTTTTATCTTGAGTTGCACCACCTACACCTTGGTTTAAACAAATTTTTTGCAAAACAGGTATTTGCATAGTCGATTTGTAATTAAACTTCTCATATAGAGCAGTTTTAATTTCCTTATCGTACTTATTCTTAAGTCTATTTATGTATTCCATTACTTAATAATTTCTCCAGATTTTTTAGAATAACGGACACTCTTTCCGTCTACCTTTTTTCTTCCAATTCTAGTTGGTTTGCCTGACTTAGGATCAACCAACATAATATTAGATAAGTGAATAGAAGATTCTATTTCATTTATACCACCAGGGTTTGTTTCTGAAGCTTTAGTATGCTTCTTTACAAGATTTATACCTTCTACTATAGCTCTATTCGTCTTAATAAAAACCTCTAAAACTTTTCCTTCTTGTCCTTTTGAAGAACCCGATATAACTGCAACCAAATCTCCCTTTTTAACGTGAAGTTTAGGTGCAAATCTCTTTGTAGTGAACTTTGTCATCATTCTATTTTATGTATTAAAGCACTTCTGGTGCAAGTGATACAATTTTCATATAGTCCTTTTCTCTTAATTCTCTGGCAACAGGCCCGAAAATCCTTGTTCCTCTTGGCTCCCCAGTAGCACTTAAAAGAACTACTGCATTATCATCAAATCTAATATAAGAACCATCTTTTCGTCTTAATTCTTTCTTAGTTCTAACGATCACAGCTTTAGAAACAGTACCTTTTTTAATACCTCCAGGAGAAGCATCCTTTACTGTTACTACAATCTGATCACCCACAGAGGCATATCTTCTTTTTGTACCACCGAGAACTCTAATACATAAAACCTCTTTGGCACCGCTATTATCTGCTACTCTTAATCTAGACTCCTGTTGAATCATTTCTTTTTAATTTAAGCGATTATTATTATTTAGCTTGCTCTAACACTTCTACCAATCTCCATCTCTTCTTAGCACTCAATGGTCTAGATTCCACTAACTTTACAGTATCCCCTTCGTTACACTGATTAGTCTCATCATGAGCCATAAACTTCTTTGTCTTTTTTACGAATTTTCCGTAAATTGGGTGTTTGATTTTTCTTTCAACAGCAACTGTTATGGATTTATCCATTTTTGAGCTTGTTACCACTCCAATTATTTGTTTACGGATCGCCTTAATTCCTGACATAGTAATTATAATTTATAAGATTATCTTCTTCTTTCTCTAATTTTAGATCTATTCGCCAACTGAATGTCACTCATTGCAGCTAGTTCTCTTGCTCTAATTTCAGTATTTACTTTAGCAATTTCTCTTCTCATGCCTCTTAATTGAAGAGGATTCTGAATGCCTCTTACGGCATGATCAAATTGCATTTTCTTTAACTCTTCACCTAGTTCATTTACCTCATTTAATAGAGCGTCTTGATCTAATGCTTTAAGTTCTGTTGTTCTCTTAGTTGCCATTATCAAAAAATATATTATTGTACATAATCATGTCTAACTATAAAGCTAGTGTGAACAGGTAGTTTCTGTGCTGCTAAACGTAATGCCTCCTTAGCTATTTCTAGAGGGACACCATCCATTTCAAACATTATTGTACCTGGTTTTACAACAGCTACCCAATGATCTAAAGCTCCTTTACCCTTACCCATTCTTACTTCAGCAGGTTTTGAAGTTATAGGCTTATCTGGAAATATTCTGATCCAAACTTTACCTTCTCTCTTCATATATCTTGTCATTGCAATCCTTGCTGACTCGATCTGTCTGTTAGTAATTCTAGAAGCATCCAAAGACTTTAATCCAAAAGAACCAAAACTAATGGTATGACCTCTACCGGCATTACCTTTAATCCTACCTTTCTGCTGCTTTCTATATTTTGTCCTTTTCGGTTGTAACATGATTCACTAATTATATGAATACTTTACTTAATAGTAAATGTATAGTTATCAATTAAATTTATCTTCTTTGGCCTCTTCCTTTTCCTCCGCCTCTATTATCTCTTCCACCTCTTCCGCCTCTATTATTATCTCTTCCAGTAGCCTTAGTATCAACACCAGCATTTGGTGATAAGTCTCTCTTACCTAAAACCTCTCCTTTACAAATCCAAACCTTAACTCCAATTAATCCATAAACAGTTAATGCTTCGCTCAATTTGTAATCTATATCAGCTCTAAAAGTATGAAGTGGTGTTCTTCCATCTTTATACTCCTCGCTTCTTGCCATCTCAGCTCCATTCAAACGACCACTGATTCTAACTTTGATGCCCTCTGCACCTGCTCTCATCGTGGACTGAATAGCCATTTTAATAGCTCTTCTATAATTTATTCTAGATTCAATTTGCTTAGCAATAGTTTCACCAACTATAGCAGCATCCAATTCAGGCTTTCTAATTTCAACAATGTTGATTTGAACCTCCTTGTTAGTCAATTTCTTCAACTCTTCCTTAATCTTATCGACTTCAGAGCCACCCTTACCAATAATAATACCTGGTCGAGATGTATTTATTGTAACCGTTACTCTTTTTAATGTTCTTTCGATTATGATCTTCGAAATACCACCTTTAGCAATTCTAGCAGATAAATATCTTCTAATATGTTCATCTTCTACTACCTTGGCAGCAAAATCATGACTACTATACCAGCTAGAGTCCCATCCCTTGATAATTCCTAACCTATTGCCTATTGGATTTGTCTTTTGACCCATGAGTGCTTTTTTAAGTTATATTTGTTCTTTGTTTTCAGCCAATGCTACTTTGTTATCAACAACAAGGGTAACATGGTTAAATCTTTTTCTAATTCTATGCGCTCGTCCATGAGGTGCAGGTTGAAATCTCTTCAACATAGTGCCTTCATCAACAAAAACTGTTTTAACGAATAAATCATGATCCTCAGCACTGCTCGCATTGTCAGTTTTGTATTCCCAATTTGCAATAGCAGATAATAATAATTTCTCTACCCAAACTGAACCTTCTCTTTTTGTAAACTTAAGGATGTTAAGAGCATCCAATACTGACTTTCCTCTGATGTTATTCACAACTAACCTCATCTTCCTCGGAGACATTGGACAGTTTTTTAGTTTAGCTACAGCTTCCATGATTATGAATTATATCTTTTAAAATTATTTTCTATTTCCTGAATGACCTTTGAACGTTCTCGTTGGAGAAAATTCACCCAGCTTATGTCCTACCATATTCTCTGTAACAAATACAGGAACAAAAGTTCTACCATTATGCACAGCTATTGTATGACCAACCATTGTTGGTATTACCATAGAAGCCCTTGACCAAGTCTTTATTACTGACTTTTTAGTGCTTTCGTTAGCTTTATCTATTTTTGCTAACAACTTATGAAATACATAAGGTCCTTTTTTTAATGATCTAGCCATTCTTTGTTATTTTGACTTTTTCCTACTAATTATTAATCTATTAGACGCTTTATTAACGTTTCTAGTTTTTTGTCCTTTTGCCATGATACCAGTTCTTGACCTTGGGTGTCCTCCTGAAGCTCTACCTTCACCACCTCCCATTGGGTGATCTACAGGGTTCATCGCTACACCTCTAACTCTAGGTCTTTTACCTAACCATCTTTTTCTACCTGCTTTACCAAGTACTGTTTGTTGGTGCTCTGTATTACTTGTAGTACCAATGGTAGCTTTGCAAGTTAATAATATTCTCCTTACTTCACCTGAAGGCAATTTAACAACTGCATATTTACCTTCTCTATTTGTAAGCGTTCCCACCGTTCCTGCACTTCTTGCTAAAGCGGCACCTTTACCAGGTGTCATCTCAATGCAGTGAATGTTAGATCCCAAAGGAATATCCGACAAATAAAGTGAGTTTCCTACATCTGGTGTTGCAGTTTTACCCGCCATTATCGAATCACCTACCTTGATCTTATCAGGGCTAATAATATATCTTTTTTCTCCGTCAGCATAGTTGATCAAAGCGATAAACGCTGTCCTATTAGGATCATATTCTATTCCTGCAACTTTTCCAGGAATACCTTCTTTATCTCTTTTAAAATCTATTATTCTATACTTTCTTTTATGCCCACCTCCAATCTGTCTCATGGTCATTTTACCATCATGGTTTCTTCCACCACTTTTAGTAAGACCAACAGTCAAAGATTTTTCAGGAGTTGCTTTAGTAATTTCAGTAAATGCATTACCAATTCTAAATCTTGTTCCTGGAGTTACTGGACTAAATTTTCTAGTTGCCATTTTTTAACGCTTTTCTAGTTTATTAAGCTTCCGCTCCGTATATATCGAGTTCCTCACCTTCTGCTAAAGTAATAATAGCTTTTTTGTAAGAACTAACTCTTCCCTTTAAATAACCTGATCTGGTATTTCTACCTTTAACTTTACCAGGTGTTCTCATTGTATTGATGTCAGTAAATGTAACATCAGGAAACATCTCATTAAATGCTTTTCCAATCTGAATTTTATTAGCTGCCTTATCTACTACAAATGTATATTTGTTAGACTTTGAAGATAATAAATCTGCTTTTTCAGAAATAATAGGTTTGATTATAATATTCTTTATCATGCCTTTTATTTATATAAGTTTATCAATTGAACTTTCAAGAAGTACTACTTGATTTGCATTTAAGATCTCATAAGTATTCAGATCTTTTGCGACTACTACACCAGTTTTTGGTACATTTCTTCCAGAAAGATAAACATTCTTGTTGTATTCTCCAACCACAAATAAAGTCTTCTTATTAGACAACTCCATTGCATTTATCATTGCTGCAAAGTCCTTAGTTTTTGGCGAATCGAAATTAATATCTTCAACTACAATAATGTTACCATTAGCAGCCTTGTCAGACAAAACAGAATGTCTAGCTAATCTCCTAACTTTCTCATTCAATTTAATATCATAACTTCTAGGCCTAGGTCCAAAAACGGTTCCACCACCTTTAAAAATTGGTGACTTCAATGATCCAGCTCTAGCACCACCTGTACCCTTTTGCTTTTTGAATTTCTTGGTAGTTCTGTTTACCTCACCTTTCTCTTTAGCTTTGTGAGTTCCTTGTCTTTGGGCAGCATTATATTGCTTAATAGCAAGATAAACAACATGCTCATTAGGAGTAATACCAAAAATATCATCTGGTAATTCTACAGACCTTCCTGTACTTTGACCTTGTATATTTAATATATCTATCTTCATGGTATTACTTTTGAATAATTACAAATGAACCTTTGTGACCTGGTATCGCACCTTTCACTAACATTACATTTTGCTCTGGCAACATTTTAAAAACCTTTAGGTTTCTCATGGTAACAGTTTTGTTACCCATTTGACCAGCCATCTTCATACCTTTAAATACTTTAGATGGAGTAGCAGAAGCACCAATTGAACCTGGAGCCCTTAATCTATTGTGTTGTCCATGCGTTGCATCTCCAACACCACGGAATCCGTGACGTTTCACAACACCTTGAAAACCTTTACCTTTTGAAGTACCGCTAGCACTGATTTTATCACCTTCAGCGAATATATCTTCAATTGTAACTAGATCTCCAACAGTCTTGTCGAGATTACAATCCCTAAACTCAACTACTTTCTTTTTGGGAGTGGTATTAGCAGCTCCAAAATGACCCATTAGGGCATTTGGAGTTCTTTTTTCTTTTGCTTCCCCAGCAGCTAATTGTAGTGCATAGTAGCCATCAGTATCAGGTGTTTTTACCTGAGTCACAACGTTTGGAGTTACCTCCAAAACAGTGCAAGCTACATATTTGCCAGCGCCATCAAATACGCTAGTCATCCCTACTTTTTTACCAATTAAACCATTCATAGTTTATTATTTTGGCGAAGAATATATACCTAAGCAAACAAGTTTGCAAAGACAAAATTCTCTTATTTTAAATTTCATTAAAAAATTAAGTCAATTTGACTTGTATATCTACACCACTTGGAAGTTCAAGCTTTGAGAGTGCATCCACCGTCTTTTGGGTAGGAGTAAATATTTCTATCAATCTCTTATGTGTTCGCATTTGAAACTGCTCACGAGATTTCTTATTTACATGCGGTGAACGTAGCACTGTAAAGACTTCTCTCTCAGTGGGCAGCGGAATCGGACCCGAAATTATGGCTCCACTATTCTTAACTGTTTTTACGATCTTCTCCGTACTCTTGTCAACTAAGTTGTGATCGTAAGAACGAAGTTTGATCCTAATTTTTTGATTCATGACCCTTATTAAATTATAACTGTGTTTATCTAAACGGCTGCAAAGATACCATTTTAGATTTAAATATCCTAATTATTTATTAAACATTTACAGATCCTTTTGCCTTTGCTATTACTTCTTCAGCAACATTTTTAGGCGCAGGAGCAAAATGTGAAAATTCCATTGTACTACTAGCTCTACCAGAAGTGATTGTACGAAGATCTGTTACATACCCAAACATCTCTGCTAATGGTGCCTCTGCTTTAACTGAAACAGCTCCACCTCTAGAATCTTGACCTTTTGGTAAACCCCTTCTTCTGTTAAGATCTCCAATTACAGACCCAACATATTCTTCTGGAGTTACAATTTCAATTTTCATAATAGGCTCAAGAAGAACTGGCTTTGCTTTTACAGCAGCTTCTCTAAAACCTTCTTTCGCACAAAGTTCGAAAGCTAATGGCTTAGAATCCACAGCATGTGTCTTTCCATCATATATTCTTACTTTCATACTATCAATGTTGAATCCAGCAAGTATACCATTATCCATCATTGAGATAAAACCTTTTACAATACTAGTATGATATTCTTTTGGAATTGATCCTCCAAATATATTATTTACGAATTGCATTTTTGTTTTACCTGACTTAAAGTCATCACTTTCCAAAAATTCTTCGTCAGCTGGTCCTAATTCAAAAGACATTTCTGCGAAAAGTCCAGATCCACCTGATTGCTTCTTTAACCTTTCAGTATGGTCAACCATATTAGTTAAAGCCTCTTTATAAGTAACTTGTGGAGGTCCTTGGCTACACTCAACTTTAAATTCTCTTCTTAATCTATCAACAATGATCTCTAAGTGAAGCTCACCCATACCACTAATAATGGTTTGGTTAGTATCTTCATCATATCTCACTTTGAAAGTTGGATCCTCTTCAGCTAATTTTGCTAAAGCCATTCCTAATTTATCTAGATCACTTTGAGTTTTAGGCTCAATAGCAACACCAATTACTGGTTCAGGGAATACCATTGATTCTAATATAATAGGATGACTTTCATCACACAATGTATCTCCTGTTCTAATATCTTTAAATCCTACACCTGCTGCAATATCTCCTGCTTCAACCCTATCAATTGGGTTTTGCTTGTTAGAGTGCATTTGGTATAATCTTGAAATTCTTTCTTTATTATCAGATCTTGTATTCTTAACATATGATCCAGCATCCAATGATCCAGAATAAACTCTGAAGAAAGCAAGTCTACCAACATATGGATCTGTAGCTATCTTAAATGCGAGAGCACAAAAAGGCTCTGTTACAGATGGCTTTCTTAAGACTTCTTCACCAGTTTTAGGGTGTGTACCTTTTACTGCTTCAACATCCATTGGTGAAGGTAAAAATGCACAAACTGCATCCAAAACTGCTTGAACTCCTTTATTTTTAAAGGCTGATCCACACATCATTGGTACAAATTTATTATCAAGTACCGCTCCTCTTACTGCGTTGATCATTTCTTCTTCTGTAATACTATCAGAGTCTTCAAAGAATTTCTCCATTAATGACTCATCGTATTCCGCTATAGCTTCAAGAAGTTTTTCTCTCCACTCCATTACTGTATCTTTAAGATCAGCAGGAATTTCGATAGTTTCGAAAGTCATGCCCATATCATCCTCATTCCAAACAATTGCTTGGTTTGTGATAAGGTCAACTACACCTCTAAATGTCTCTTCTGCACCAATAGGTACTTGAAGAGGAATAGCTTCTGAACCCAACTTCTCTTTTACGTCTTTTACAACAGAAAAGAAATCAGCACCTGATCTATCCATTTTATTAACAAATCCGATTCTAGGCACATTATAATTATCAGCTAGTCTCCAGTTAGTCTCAGATTGAGGCTCAACACCAGATACAGCACAAAATAAGAATACCAAACCATCTAATACTCTTAATGATCTATTTACCTCTACTGTAAAATCAACGTGACCTGGAGTATCAATGATATTCATTGGATATTCCTGTGTCTTCCAAAACCATTTAGTTTTAGTCGCTGCAGAAGTAATTGTAATTCCTCTTTCTTGCTCTTGCTCCATCCAGTCCATAGTAGCAGCTCCATCGTGAACTTCGCCAATCTTGTGACTCATTCCAGTATAATACAATACTCTTTCAGTAGTAGTTGTCTTACCTGCATCAATGTGAGCAGCAATACCAATGTTTCTGGTAAATCTTAAATCTGTAGCCATTTTATGCTATCGTATTTTTATTTTAATAATTTATTATGCTCTAAAGTGTGCAAAAGCTCTATTAGCTTCAGCCATTCTATGAGTATCCTCTCTTCTTTTAACAGAAGCTCCTTCCCCTTTACTTGCTGCAATTAATTCTGCCGCTAGTTTTTCTGCCATTCCTTTTCCACTTCTCTCTCTTGCGAATCTTACGACCCACTTCATACCAATAGATGTTCTTCTTTCAGGTCTGATCTCTGTAGGAATTTGGAAAGTTGCCCCTCCAATTCTTTTTGATCTTACCTCAACACCTGGCATTACATTTTCTAAAGCTTTCTTCCACACTTCATGTGGGTCTTCACCAGTTTTTTCTTTTATTCTATCACATGCATCGTAAAAAACAGCAAAAGTCGTACTCTTCTTGCCACTAAACATCATGTTGTTGATGAACATAGTTACCCTTGGATCATTGAATACTGGATCCGGTTGGACAACTCGCTTTTTTGGTTTTCTTTTCCTCATATCTTATTTATGACTGTATATATACTTTAAAAAATTAAGCTTTTTTAGTTCCGTACTTAGATCTACTTTGCTTACGAGCACTAACTCCAGCTGTATCTAATGCACCCCTTACTATGGTATATCTAACCCCTGGTAAATCTTTCACCCTACCACCTCTAATTAATACTATAGAGTGCTCTTGTAAGTTGTGACCTTCACCTGGGATATAGGCAATAACTTCTATACCATTGGTCAACCTTACTTTTGCCACTTTCCTAAGGGCAGAGTTAGGCTTCTTTGGTGTAGTTGTATATACTCTGGTACAAACTCCTCTTTTTTGCGGACAAGAATCAAGAGCTCTTGATTTTGACTTGGCAACGATCTTTTTTCTACCGTTTCTAACTAACTGATTGATAGTTGGCATATTATAAATTGTATTAAATAACTTAAATTCAATGTTTTACATATCTTTTTCTCAAAAGAGACCGCAAAAGTACAACTAATTTCTTTAATACCAAAGATTATTTTTAAAATAAAAGTTAAATTTTGATAATATAACAGAGTGATTTAGTTGACCTTATGCATATTCGCTTCTGACACCAATTACTTTCATTCTTTATATATTAATTATCTTAAATGTGTTAAGCATTGGTTTCAAATTAAATAAAATCTTTAGCATCTTCAAATTGACAAATTTTATGCCTCAAATTATGCAATTTACTTAATCGAAAAACTAAATTTTTATTTCTGATAAATTGCTATAGTCGCATTCGATAAAAGCAAGGCAAAAAAGAAAATTCATATTTTTATTTTACTCTTTTTACTAAAAAATAACAAGATTATTAATCTCATTTTCACTGTAAAATTACGATCAATTTAAAGTGAAATATCATTTTATGGTTAAAATATTAAACCTAATGATAAGATATCTTGCAATTGGGCAATCAAAAACTCATATTTGCAACTTATTTAATTATTCAATGCATTAAACTCAATTTTATTAACATGAATGACATTGCAACACGGTCGGCGGACAACATTAGGATATTAGCAGCAGCTATGGTAGAAAAAGCAAACTCGGGTCACCCAGGTGGGCCAATGGGAGGAGCTGATTTTATCAATATATTATATTCCGAATTTTTAACGTTTGATCCTGACGATTTATCATGGACTAATAGAGATAGATTTTATTTAGACCCAGGTCATATGTCTGCTATGTTATATGCCCAATTGCATTTATGTGGTAGCTACACAATGAGTGATTTGCAAAATTTCAGGCAATGGCACAGCCCAACTCCAGGACACCCAGAACTTGACTTAAAAAAGGGTATTGAAAATACTTCTGGACCTTTAGGGTTAGGTCATGCATTTGGTGCTGGATCAGCAATAGCTGAAGAGTTCCTAAGAGCAAGGTTTGGAAATTGGATGTCACATTATACCTATTTGTATATATCAGATGGTGGTGTTCAAGAAGAAATTTCTCAAGGTGTTGGTAGAATAGCTGGTCACTTAGGTTTGGGAAAAATCATCATGTTTTATGATGCAAATGATATTCAACTATCTACAGTTGTTGACGAAGTGACTGGTGAAGACACAGCTAAAAAATATGAAAGCTGGAATTGGCATGTGATTACTATTGAAGGTAACAACCCTGATGCTATTAGAAAAGCGTTAAAAGAAGGCCAAAAAATGACTACCAAGCCTACCTTAATAATTGGTAAAACAGTGATGGGTAAAGGCGCCGTTAAAGAAGATGGATCCTCTTATGAAGGCGAAGTTGAAACACATGGAAAACCTTTGGGATCTTCAGCGGCATCATTTAACAAAACCATTGAAAACCTTGGCGGTAACGCTGATCATCCATTTCATGTATTTGACGATGTAAAATCACACTACCAGTCAGTCCTAAACGAGAAGAGAAAGCTGGTTGCAACAAGAAAAGAGGAAGAAAAGGCTTGGAGGTCATCAAACAAAGAACTTGCAGCAACACTTGACAAATATTTAGACCAAGATTTATCCAATTTAGATTGGAGTCAAATAGTTACTAAAGAAAATGATGCGACTCGAAATGCATCATCATCAGTAATGTCATATTTGGCTGACAATGTAGGAAACATGATAGTCTCATCTGCAGACTTATCAAATAGTGACAAAACAGATGGTTTCCTAAAAAAGACCAAAGCATTCCAAAAGGGAGACTTTAATGGAGCGTTTTTGCAAGCTGGTGTATCCGAATTAACAATGGCGGCACTGTGTACTGGCATGGCTTTGCATGGCGGGGTAATACCTGTATGTGCTACTTTTTTCGCATTTAGTGACTATATGAAACCTGTGTTAAGAGTAGCCGCTCTAATGGAAATACCTGTTAAGTTTATTTGGACACATGATGCATTTAGAGTTGGGGAAGATGGGCCCACACATCAACCTATAGAACAAGAAGCTCAACTTAGGTTACTAGAAAAACTTAAAAATCATTCAGGCCATAGTAGCTTTATTGCTTTAAGGCCGGCTGATGGTCCCGAAACAGTAATGTCATGGAAGTATATGTTAGAAGAAAATAAACGCCCTTCTGGTTTAATCTTATCTAGACAAAACATAAAGCAATTACCGACAAATATCACTCAAAGCAGACAAGAGAATGCTTCAAATACAGAAAAAGGTGCTTACATAGTAATTGATACAGATGGTACACCAGATGTAATACTAATAGCAAATGGATCTGAAGTGGCTACTTGTGCAGCTGCTCAACCATTATTAAATGATCAAGGCATTAAAGCGAGAATAATATCAATTCCTTCTGAAGGACTCTTTAGAGCTCAATCTAAATCATATCAATCAACAGTAATTCCTACAAATATCCCAAGATTTGGATTAACAGCTGGATTACCAGTAAACTTAGAAGGTGTGGTAGGATCGGACGGAAAAGTATTTGGTTTAGAACACTTTGGATATTCTGCACCGTATACCGTTTTGGATGAAAAATTTGGATTTACTGCAGACAATGTTGTAAAACAGGTTAAAGAACTGTTGGGTAAGTAGTCTTGTGTATAAAAGATCAAGTAAATACCTAATATTTAAAGCTTAGAACATCAGTCCATTACTGCAATAATCGAGATCATTATATTCTAAAACATGATTAATATCAGTTAAGGTATTGAGTTTGAGTCGGCAATGCTGTTAAATAATCATTTAACAGCTATAAGCTTGAAGGCACTTAATTAAACTTGAATCAATACAAGTCGCCTTCTTCTTGGTATAGATAGTTATTTACTATTCGGATAGTTGCAATTATGGTTATGCATAAAGATATAATAAACAAAATAAATAAGGTTATGGCTAAGTATCCGAACCTCATTACATTTTCAACAAACTCAGAGTTGAAATATAATAGTCCTAATAAAAAGAGGATGATTATTGCCGCAAATACAAAAGAAGTGACAGCTATCCTGCCTGCTATCTTTAAATAGGGCTGTCTGATAAAACGATCTCTTGCACCTATTATTTCCATAGTTTTGATTTCCCATCTGTCAGCGTACAGACTTAGATTAATAGTGTTGTACATTATCACTATTACTAAGATCAGAAAAAAGACGTTAAGGATCAAAATACCCAAGGAAAGTTTATTCAAATTGCTCTTAATGTTGTCAATTACAAGGTTTTCATATATGACATCATTAACTATTGGGTATTCCAATAATTTATCTTTTATAGATTTAAGGGTAATATCATTATATTGATCTGAAAGCACATTAAAAATGATTACATCTTTAAATGGAGAGTTTTTAGCATCAAAATCAACACCTATGTCTTCACCTAAATATTCAGAAGCTTGTTCGGAAGGAATAAGTTTTGTGCTACCGCCTTTGACTTCAGGCAATCCGTTTATAAGTTTACCAAGTTGCTTTATGTCCTCTTCAGGGCTATCATTTTTTAATTCTACAAGTATATTTATCCTCTCCTTAAGTATGGAGGTAATTGCATTCGTATGAAAATATAAAATAAGAAATATTCCTACAAGTACCAATACAATAGTATTAGATATGATGGCATAAAATACAGACGCTTTACTACTAGATTTCTTACTCAATTGTAAAAATGATGTTAAAATAAATATTTACTATCTTTGATTTGATTATCAATTCGTTTTAGAAGTAATTTAGAAACCAACTGAAGACGTTATTAAATCAATGCTTCAATTAAAAGAGTAAAATACCTCATAAATCAGAAACAAAATTATAAATATTCTTTATATGATTGCAAAATATGTACTATCCTTTATTTTAAATCTTTTCTGCGTCTTATCTTTTTGCCAAATTTCTGTAGTAAATCCATCATTTGAAGATACACCTTCAGATGCAACTGTTCCAAAAGGTTGGTTGCCTTGTCAAGACGGTACTACTCCTGATATTCTCCCTGGATTTTGGGGTGAATACAACGAGGCAAATCATGGCAGCACTTATGTCGGGATGATAACAAGAGAGAATGGCACATTCGAAAGTATTGGTCAAAGGTTAAGCGAAGCACTCCAAAAAGGTGGTTGTTATAAATTTAGTATAGATCTATCACATGGTCAAGTATATTCTGGCTATAAAAACCCTATCAAGCTTCGGATTTACTTGGGCAAAGATAAGTGTGATCGGAGCCAATTAATTTATGAAAGTAAGATTATTAGTAACGAAGACTGGGAAAAACATATTATAGAGTTTCACCCTAATAAAGCATATGATTATATTATACTAGAGGCTTTTTACAAAGAGGGCAGTTTTAATTATAAAGGAAATGTATTAATAGATAATTTATCCTCAATACGGTATTGTGGCAAAGCATAGATGTTAATCTTCTTCAAAAATACAGCTCACCACATATAGGCAACTTTTATAAGAAAAAAAACATCCAAGCATCTAAAAACTAGGCACGTTAATGACAAGATTTGATATTTTTGCTAGAATAAAGTCCATTGAAAAATTTGATGTCGTCATCATCGGAGGAGGAGCAAGTGGATTAGGGGTTGCTTTGGATGCTATATCTAGGGGCTATAAGGTTCTTTTAGTAGAAAAAGACGACTTTGGTAAAGGCACATCAAGTAAAGCAACAAAACTATTACACGGAGGTGTAAGATATCTTGCGCAAGGAAATATTGGCCTAGTTTACGAAGCATTAAGAGAGCGGACCAATATTATAAAAAATGCTCCTCATTTATCTGAAATTCTCCCTTTTATCATACCTATCTATTCTTATTGGGATGCGATCCAATATTATATTGGGTTAAAATTCTATGATATTCTTGCTGGTAAAAAATCTTTAGGTAAGAGTGAATGGCTTTCAAAATCATGTGTAATAGAAAAGTCTCCAAATATCAAACAAAAAGGACTAATTGGAGGAGTGATGTACTTTGATGGGCAATTTGATGATACTAGACTTTGCATTGACTTAGTTACTACTATCATAAAACTAGGAGGGTTGTGTATTAACTATACAGAGTTTACTTCTTTTTTAGGCAAAGAGAAGAACTTTGATGGAATTACTATACTTGATAAGCTAACACACCAAAAGTATGAAATTAAATCGAAGGCCATTGTAAATGCTTCTGGGGTGTACTTTGATAAGATAATGGCAAAACAGCATACTAAATCACCTTTACAGATAGTACCTAGTAGAGGATCACATGTTATATTGGATCGATCATTTTTAGCAAGTGATCATGCTATCATGATACCAAAGACCTCAGATGGAAGAGTACTCTTTTTAATCCCTTGGAAAACTGTTGTTATCATCGGTACGACGGATACGGTTACTCATAAAATTGAGTCTGATCCAATCGCTACCAAAGAAGATATTGCTTTTATATTAGGAAATGCTCAAGAATATCTAACTAAAAAACCAACTTTATCGGATATTAAATCTACCTATGCAGGATTAAGGCCATTAGCATCTCCTAAAGGTGATGGGCAAAAAACAAAAGAAATATCTAGAAGCCACAAAGTACTGGTTACGAATAAAAATCTCTTCTCAATTTTAGGAGGTAAATGGACCACATTTAGAAAAATGGGTGAGGATACATTAGATAAGATAATAAAATCTAAAATTCTTCCATTCAAACCATCTGAATCGGCTAATATCAGCATCATAACAGCAACTCAAATAGAAAATGGAAATCCTATACACCATAATCTCCCTTATACTTGGGAATACTTAGAGTCAATAATCCCTCTTGAGCAAGTGGAACATGTTGAAGATTTACTTGCTCGTAGAAGTAGATGCATTTTTATTGACAAAAAAGCTACAATACAGATACTAGATGCAGCTATAACTTTAATAGCAAATATTAAAAATAAAGATGAAAAATGGAAGATTCAAGAAAAAACAAATTTCTTGCAATTTGCAGAATCGTTTTAGATAAATTATGTGATTTCTGCAAGTAATTTTGATGCAGTTTTATCACCCATTTTAGCTGCTTCTTTAATATCCTTGATATAACCATTCTTACCAGCCATTTTTTTGCTTAATCCTCTGTAACGCAGTATTTCTGAAACTTCTATTCCATCGTCTACTTGATCCATTTCAAAAGCTTCGCTGAATGCTGCTAATGCATCTTGGTATTCTTCCAGTTCCAATAATGCCCTACCATAGTTAAAGAACCCTAGTCTTTTCCAAAAACTATTTGGATCATCTGGTGCAAATTTCCTGTGGGTGTAAAGTTTTAGTTCAAATACAGCTTTAGGGTATTGTTTTAGATTGATATGACACATTCCCTTGAGTCTTCGAGACTTCCAGTGTATTTGTTCAAGGGCTACTGATCTTTTTATTGCCTTGTCTAGATCCGCTGCGGCTTTCTCCCAATCTTCACTTATAAGATGAACTCTTGCCCTTCCATAATATGGAGATGGTATAGTAGGATCAATATCCAACGCTTTCGTATAATCCCTTATAGCGTCACTATAATTTTTCAAAATCAAATTAATCTTTGCCCTTCTCTCATAAGCTTGTGCATGACGATCATGAATTTCTATTGCTTTATTAAGATCTTTTAGAGCTTCAGTTTGCTGGCCAGGTTTTTTAACCAAAGACCTTCCTTTGAGGTAATGCTGTACTACTGCTTTGTCAGAATCTGGCTCCATACTGTCAAAATGCAATATTTGTCCTTCATCTAATAACCAAGCTCGAATTGATCCATTAACTGCAAATTGTACACAATATGACAATAAATCAACTGTATTTTTGTAGCTTTTTTCAGTTACATTGCCAACGAATCTGTCTATTTTAAGAGCAAGTTCGTCTTCAAAAAACACATCTTCGATTTTAAATAAAATGTCATTACGATAATATGTCTCAATTCTATATTGATACATTTTATATATTTTAGCATAACTTTTTTTAGTGCCAAAATCTAGCCTACCTTGAATTATAGTCTTGAAAAATACTAACAATTTATTTGTTTTTAGAACCAACTGAATGATCAAAATCCAACGCCTATGAATCATGAGATATGCAAAATTGCAAAGAAGTTAAGACTTGTCCAAACACTATTAAAACTATATAAATATATTTTTAAATCTACTGTCTATATCTCTGATTTACATTATTCTACATATTTAATTAAATACTATGTTAATAATTATCAATTTTCAACATATAAAAATACGGCCAACTTGCTTTCATGTCAATTCAATTTTAGTTAATTGTAAAAAAAAGAAATATTTGATTATCAATGGTGAATTAATGAAAATTAAACTCCAAGTAAGGTTTTTGTTTTTTTAAAAATACTCTTCAAAATCATATTTGCTTACCAGTTTCTTATATCGCATAAAACCAAAGATTAAAATCACTTTTTTATAAAAGTCAAGCTCATGGCCAACCTGAATTTTTGCAAAATTCTAATATTCATTTTCCTTAAAGTGATTAAATCATATTACATTCGCTAATTCATTAAACGAAAGTATTTAGAGGATGAATAAAAAATTTGGAGGAAATACTTTAAGTTATATAATTGCATTTATCTTGTTTATCATTGTTTGTTACAAGGCAATTACCTTGTCTATGACACATGATGAAAGTGCAAGTTATTTTTACTTGAATCACGTGAACATTACAACATATCTATTTGATGGGTCTGTCTGGCCCAATGCTAACAATCATTGGTTAAATACTCTAGGGTTCCAGTTAACAAGTAGAATTTTTGGACCACAGGAGTGGGCAATAAGGCTGCCAAACATTCTAGCATTTATAATATATGCTTACTATTCTATAAGGTTATTAAACGATGTAAAATCTAGTTCTTTTCGAATATTGGGCTTATTAATAATACTAGCAAATCCGTATGTTTTAGATTTTTTCAGTACGGCTAGAGGGTATGGATTGAGTTTGGCATTTACTACAATGGCCTTGCATTATGTTAATGGATTTATCAAAAAAGAATATTTACAGCACCTAATAATATCTTTGATTTTATTATTACTTGCTACTTTGAGCTTATTTTCGTCTTTAATTTACGTCCCAGCTCTTATGGGAGGAGTATTGCTGTATTTGTTGTTCACAAACAGTTTTAAAGCTAACAGCCGATCATTTATCATACCAGTATTTGTAATCGCTGCAGCAAGCATAATTACCTTAATTATCACGTATAAACCCTTAAAAGCACTTTCTGGGAATGAGGAATTTAAATGGGGAGCATCCACTTTAATGGAGTGTTTTGAAAGTTTAGCTCTTCATTCATCGTATGCAAATAAATTTATACCTAATAATCACTTTATAGTTGGTATTTTGTCTTGCTTTTTACTATTTAGCATAATAAAATCTTTTCCATTATTTTGTTCTTTGAAGAGTATAAGAAGTAATAGTGTTCTGCTACTTGGGATTACAACATTTGTATTTTTATTAATAGGTATAGTGGTCGCTAGATATACAGTTGGAACTTATTACCCAATAGAAAGGAAGACTATTATGTTTATTCCATTTATTGGTATTATAACAGCTTATACTTTGGATAATATTACTGTAAATTATAAAAACTATTTAGGTTGGATATTATCCCTAATGTTGACTGCTCATTTCATCCTATCCTTTGATAAAAATCAAGTAAGAGAATGGTGGTATGACAGAGATACTAAAGATTTTATAACACAAATAAGCCAAGATGCCGCATCCAATAAAGTGGTATTGGGTTGCAATTGGCTCTTTCATCCTACATTGTCATTTTATGCACAAACAAAGTTTCCCAATCAAATAGAAATTATGGGATATAACAAAGAAATTGATGTAAAAAAGGACTTTGATTATTATATGTGTTTTTCCTCAGACTACGATCAGTTGAAAGAAAAATATGAAATCCTGTATAGTAACCCTACTGGTAGAATGATACTCAAACTAAAAAAGTAACCTTCTGCCGAATTATAATGCTATTTTATCTAAAGAAAGAGACCAACTCAATATTTTGACCTAAATTCACATTTGATAAAAAAATAACATTTCTACTTGAAGATTATACTCAAAATATGTTTTGAAGCCATTAGGCAAGCTCTAGATTCAATGATAGGCAGCAAACTAAGGACATTCCTGTCATTGCTAGGGATTACGATTGGGATATTTTGTATAATAGCCGTAAAATCAGCTGTTGATTCTCTACAAGACAATATTGTTTCAGGATTTAATGAACTCGGATCTGACGTAGTATATATAGACAAAATGCCTTGGGGTGAGGATCCAAATCAAAATTATTGGAAATACGCTAAAAGGCCCAATCCTAATTATCAAGACTATGAATTTATTAATGAAAAATCAAAATTAATAGAGGCTGCATCATTTACCGTTTTTACTGGAGGCAAAATGATAAAATATAAATCAAGTTCGGTTAGTAACGCCTTTATAATGGGCTCAACTTTTGACTATACAAAGATTCAGAGTTTTGAATTTGAAAAAGGCAGGTTTTTGACTCGTCAAGAGTATGACAGTGGCACTAATAAATTAGTCCTTGGAGCAAACATTGCTAAAGAATTATTTAACGTAGTAGAGCCAGTAGGCCAATCTGTAAAACTTTTTGGTCAAGAATTTACTGTAATTGGAGTATTAAAAGCAGAAGGAGAAAACATGTTTAACTTCATTAATTTTGATGATGTAATATGGCTTGGATATAACAACATAAAAAAATTTGTCAACACCAGTGATAACAGTAGAGTTGGTCGTATGCTTGCTGCCAAAGCTATCCCTAATATAGATGTTAAGGAGTTAAAAGGGGAACTTACGGGAATATTAAGAGCAAAACGCAGACTCACTCCTACTGAAGATAATGACTTTGCGATAAATGAACTATCTATGCTTTCTCAAATATTGGACAGTGTCTTTGGTGTACTTAATTTAGCCGGCTTTATTATTGGTCTTTTTTCTCTAATAGTTGGAATGTTTAGTGTAGCCAACATTATGTTTGTCTCCGTTAAGGAGCGGACTAGTATTATTGGTATAAAAAAAGCATTGGGTGCAAAGCAATTTATCATCTTACTTGAGTTTCTAATTGAGGCAGTAATACTTTGTATTATAGGTGGATTGATTGGTCTCCTACTTGTCTATGGAGTATTAAAAGGAATATCATCAGTTATCCCTTTTGAAATGCACTTATCATTAGCTAACCTGACCTTAGGTGTTGTAGCTAGCGTCATAGTCGGCATAATTGCTGGAGTGCTGCCTGCACTTAAAGCTTCAAGGTTAGATCCAATTGAAGCAATAAGGTCTTAGACGATACTGAAGATATTGATTATTTTTCTAAGAAATTGAACTAATAATGCTAAAAATGATTATCCCTTAGTGTATATCAGACCGTAAAATAAGCTTTTTGTTTTCCGTATAATTTAATTTTTATTAAACATTATCGTTCTATCATTAAGGACGATAAAATGTTATCATTTCATTTTATACTGATTTAAGCCTTTATATCGAGTCATTTTTTTACTTTTGCAGCCTTTAAAAGCATTTTAAAAATATATGAGGACAAAATTATCAACTTTCAACTTCGAATTACCTGAATCACTCATTGCTCAATATCCTTCTAAAGAAAGGGATGAATCAAGGTTAATGGTACTCCATAGAGACACTGGTAAGATAGAGCATAAACAATTCAAAGATGTATTAGAATACTTCAATGAAGATGATTCATTTATCTTTAACAACACCAAAGTATTTCCCGCAAGATTATATGGTAACAAAGAAAAAACTGGAGCCAAGATTGAAGTGTTTCTATTAAGAGAGCTCAATGAAAAAGCAAAACTTTGGGATGTATTAGTAGATCCAGCCAGAAAGATACGAGTTGGTAATAAGTTATATTTCGAGGATGACCAAGGTAATGATGTCATTGTTGCAGAAGTTGTTGACAACACTACGAGCAGAGGAAGAACAATAAGATTCTTTTTTGATGGAGACGATGCTGAATACAAACAAGCACTTTACAAGTTAGGTAATACTCCACTTCCAAAGTACATCGAGAGACCTCTAGAAGCACTAGATATTGAGAGATATCAAACTGTATATGCTAAAGAACTTGGAGCAGTAGCTGCACCGACTGCGGGTCTTCACTTTAGCAAAGAGCTAATGAAGAGAATGGAGATCAAAGGAATAAATTTTGCAGAATTAACTTTACATGTTGGACTTGGTACTTTTAGAAGTATAGATGTAGAAGACTTATCCAAACATAAAATGGATGCCGAATACTTTAAGATCACACAGGAAGCGGCAGAAATGGTAAACAAAACTAAAATCGCCAACAAAAAAATCTGTGCAGTTGGTACTACTTCAATGAGAACCATTGAATCCGCTGTTTCTGCAAATGGAATGCTAAAGGGTGCAGAAGGGTGGACCAATTTATTTATTTACCCACCTTACAATTTTAACATTGCAGACAGCATGATTACTAACTTCCATTTACCTAAGACAAGTTTAGTCATAATGATTGCTGCCTTTGGTGGACATGAATTTATCATGGAAGCTTATCAAGAAGCAATAAAAGAAAAGTATAGATTTTTCAGCTACGGTGATGCCATGTTGATATTATAAAGATCGAATCCAATACGTTATTAAAGGTCTCAAATGTAAAAATTTGAGACCTTTTTATTTCTATAATATTGATTCACCATTCAGATCAGTAGTCAGCACATCGCTCATATAATTAAAAAATGGTCTCATAGCTTTGAATGTTTTGTCTACTTCTAGGTGAAAGTCTTTAGCCAGAGCTTCTTTTTCTGTAAAAATTCTGGAAACAACAAATTGCTTTTTACGAATTAAATCAATCGCAGGATGATTTTTGTCAAATCCCTTTGGTGCTGTTTTGACACCATCACCTTTTAATTCTCCAAAGTAATTGACAAAATCTTTATCCGAGACGATTTTTCTTATTATTGAATCGTCTATCCTAAATTCTTCTCTTATACGTTTTAAATCTTCTGGGTTTGGATTCCAAAATCCACCACCGACAAATATTTCGCCTGGCTCTAAATGAAAATAATATCCTCCTCTTAGGCTTTTTGAAGCTCTTGTAAAACCAACACTTTGAGATATCTTATAAGGAGTCTTATCATGAGAAAATCTTACGTCTCGGTATATCCTAAATATTTTTGCTTTTTCAATATGATCATGTTTTTCTAATTCTTCTTTCACATCACCCACAAATGACTTAAAATTGTCTTTTATCTTTTCGTATTCCTTCTTATTGGCTTCAAACCAAGGCCTTTCATTATTTTCTCTAAGGGCATTTAAAAATAGAAAAGCTGATTTATCTAATTGCATAATTTGAATTTAAATCAAAATTAATAAAATATTGCAAACTCTATAAATCCTTATGTTCTGCAATAGACAAATTATTAGCTACAATACCCAATATTTAACATCCCTCATAGTAAAATACTTCGAATACGTTTTTACCTTTGTTATAACTTTTAAAGCTTTTTTAAGACAATTTAATTTATACATTGCGTCTATAAGGTAAGAAGTAAATTAAAACAACATGAATATCAAAAACTTAATCTATATATTTCTTGTATTATCCTTATCGAGCCCCATCATTGGACAAGAAACAAAAGATACTACTTTTAAAGAGGTAATAACTAAGAAAGGAGAACCAGATGAATTAGGTAAAACGAAAGTATCTTTAGCTGGAAAAATATATACTGCCCTAATTACAGAAGATGGTGACACCTTAATCCTTGCTGATTTAGATGATGTTAGTATTACATCTTTTAGAAAATTTGATAGTGATGAAGATTATCAAAAGTATATGAAGTTTAGGAGATATGCATTGGTAGTTTTCCCATATGCCAAAGAAGCTATTAGAATCTATAGAGAATATGAATATGCCTCTCAATACATGGGTCGGAGAGAAAAGAAAAAGAAACTTAAGGCTTTAGAAGAAGAATTAACAGTGCAATTTGAAGAACCATTAAAAAAGTTAACCAAGCTCCAAGGTAAGATCATGATTAAGATGATTGAAAAAGAGACTGGAAAGCCTATGCACACTATTCTCAAAGATATCAAAGGAACCTTTTCAGCATTTTATTGGCACAATTTTTCTAAGTTATACTCTTATGATTTAAAAGAAGGATATAATAGGGGTCAATACGATATATTAGACGCTGTATTAGATGACTTCGACGTCAGCCATAGGATAGAAAACAATAATTCGCTTAAGTATATGACCATCGACAAATTCAGAAAAAAGTAATTTATAAACTAATGGTATAAGTTACCTTTGGTGATGTCAATACA
This sequence comes from Saprospiraceae bacterium, assembly GCA_037968395.1. GTDB lineage: Bacteria > Bacteroidota > Bacteroidia > Chitinophagales > Saprospiraceae > JADKBO01. The sequence goes on from JBBKVK010000322.1 coordinate 44,515, forward strand.
TCATTCTATATTTGCAACTTAAACATTATCAATTGTGTTTTGACTTTTAAGAAATACTATTGAAAAAAACAATATATATGTTATTAACTATCCATAAATCTAAGATACATAGAGCAGTTGTCACTGAGGCAAACCTTAATTATGTAGGTTCAATCACAATAGATGAAGATCTTATAGATGCTGCTAATCTCTTGGAAGGTGAGAAAGTACAGATCGTCAACAACAATAATGGTGAAAGAATCGAAACATACGTAATCAAAGGAGAAAGAGGCTCAGGGGTTATTTGCCTAAATGGAGCTGCTGCCAGAAGAGCCGAAGTTGGTGATGTCGTTATCATTATATCATATGCATTAATGACACCTGAAGAAGCTAAAATTTTCAAACCAGCAACAGTGTTCCCTGACGAGAACAATAAATTAAACTAATACACTTTGAAAGATCGGCTAATATTAGCACTCAAAGTTATTGGCTTTTTTAGTGTAGGTATAATCATCCTTTATTTGGTATTTGCTAATCAGCAAGAATCATACTATGCTGAATGTGCTCTAAAAAACATTTCTCCAGAAAATTGTAGCTTACTTGATAAAGTATTTAATGACTTTGGTCAAGCTAATGTATTTATTTTGATTTTTGCTATAGCTCTATTTATGTTAAGCAATATAATTAGAGCTTTAAGGTGGCATTTATTATTGGAGCCTCTTGGATATAAACCTAGGCTGATCAATTCACTGGGTGCTACTATGATTGGCTATTTATTAAATTTATCAATCCCTAGAGCTGGAGAAATTGCGAAACCAGCAACGCTATCTAGAAATGAAAATATCCCTTTAGATGTTACAATTGGTACTATTGTGACTGATAGAATTATGGATGTGATATGTTTGTTGATAGTATTCTTATTAACCATTGTATTAGCTTATAATGATATTATCGATTACCTAGAAGAAAACCTATCCATCAGTGAAAAATTTAATTTTATAACGGAGTCTCCAATACTAATGATCAGCTTAGGCACTTTTGCCCTTCTAATTAGTTATTTGGTTTATAGTCAATGGCAAAGGATTAATCAATTTGTCATTGTAATAAAAATACGTGATTTTGCCTTAGGAATATTAAAAGGAGTGGTCAGTGTTACAAAAATGAAAAAGAAAGGTCTATTCCTTTTTTATAGCTTTGCCATTTGGCTATTGTATTATCTAATGACCTATGTAATGTTTTTTGCTCTTGCACCTACAAGCCATCTTTCGGCGACTACTGGCTTAGTTGTATTTTTATTTGGAAGTTTAGGCATCGTAATACCTTCTCCTGGTGGGATGGGTTCGTATCACTTCCTGGTAGGTCAAGCATTATCTCTTTATGGAATAAGTGGTACAGATGCATTTAGTTTTGCAAACATAGCTTTCTTTACTATTCAAGCTGGAAATATTATCTTTGGTGGCTTAGCATTAATCTTATTACCATTTTTTAATAAACGTAAGCATTAAAATCATTATAAAATTTAATTAGATGCCCTTTATCGATAAAGTATTTTCACTACAAGAATTGCAAATTAAAGTGGAAGCTATTAAGAACTTGGGTCATAAAATTGTATTTACAAATGGTTGCTTTGACATTATACACTTGGGGCATGTTATGTATTTAGAGGAAGCTAAATCTTTTGGTGATTTTTTAATCGTTGGAATCAATTCTGACAATTCGGTTTCTAAATTAAAGGGACCAAACAGACCAATCCAATCGTTAGAAAGTAGAATGGGTATTATAGCAAGTTTAGAGTCCGTAGATGCCGTTCTTTCTTTTGATGAAAGCACTCCGAGAAATATTATTACAGTGCTTGTGCCAAATATCCTAGTCAAAGGTGGAGATTGGGCATTAAGTGATATTGTAGGAAGCGATATAGTAATATCCAATGGAGGAAGCGTAAAAATTCTAACATTTTTACCTGGATATTCAACGTCAATAATTGAAAATAAAATAAAGTACAGTTTATGAAAACTACCGTTGGTGAAATCATCTCATATCTCCATTCAATAGCTCCAAATGAATATCAAGAAAGTTATGATAATTCGGGGTTAATAGTAGGTAATATGTTCGAACAAGTGAAGGGAGTAATAATAAGCTTAGACTGCACTGAAGAGGTAATACAAGAGGCAATTGATAAAGGGGCAAATATGGTAATCTCACACCACCCTATTGTTTTTAGAGGGCTAAAAAGGTTTACAGGGAGTGATTATGTAGAAAGAACTATCATGCTTGCCATTAAAAATAATATAAACATATTTGCCATCCATACTAATCTAGATAATATGCGATTATCTGGTGTCAATACTAAAATCTGCGAAAGATTAAAATTGACTAATACCCAAATACTTGCACCAAAAGATGAGAATGGTCAAATAGGAGCTGGAATGATTGGAGAATTGCCAAGCCCGATGGAAAGTAAAGAATTTCTTTCTTTTTTGAAAAATAATATGGAGTTAAATATTATTAAATACACAAAACCATTGCAGAAAAAAGTCCACAAAATAGCTGTCTGTGGAGGGAGTGGGTCTTTCCTTTTAAAGAGTGCAATAGCTTATAATGCTGATGTTTTTATCACATCAGATTTTAAATACCATGAGTACTTTGATGCAAACAATCTTATTATGATAGCAGATATTGGCCATTATGAAAGCGAAAGATTTACAATAGATCTACTATATGATTTGATTTCGAATAAATTTAGTACTTTTGCAGCCCATAATACAAAAATTAACACAAATCCTATAAAATACTTTTAATCAGATAGATATGGCAAAGGAGTTAACAGTTCCGGAAAAATTAGATCAACTTTACAATCTTCAGTTGATTGATTCAAAGCTGGATGAAATTAAAATCATGAAAGGTGAATTACCTGTTGAGGTACAAGACCTTGAAGATGATATCGCTGGGTTGAATACTAGAATAAATAAAATCAAAGAAAATCTCGACGAAGTCAATTCTGAGCTTAGCAATCACCTTGCTAATGTAAAGAATAGTGAGAGTTTGATTTTAAAGTATACAAAAGATCTTGATAACGTCAAGAACAATAGAGAATTTGATGCTCTTAACAAAGAGCTAGAAATGCAAAAACTTGAAATTCAACTTTCGGAGAAGAAAAGTAGAGAAGCAACTACTCAAAAAGTATCTAAAGAAGAAAACTTAGTCAAATTTGAAGAAAAACTTGCAAAGAGAGATGACGACCTTAAAAGAAAAAAGGATGAACTCTCAAGCATCTTAGGTAAGACTGAAAAAGAAGAAGAAAAACTTTTGAAACAAAGTGCTTCTGCTAGGAAAGGAATTGAGGAAAGACTTCTTAAAGCTTATGATAAGACAAGAAGGACTTATAGAAATGGTGTAGCCGTTGCCACTTTAAACAGGGAGTCTTGTGGCGGTTGTTTTAACAAAATTCCACCTCAGGTTCAAATTGAAATTGGAGTCATGAAAACTATTCTTACCTGTGAGCATTGCGGTAGAATACTTGTTGATGAAAATTTCGTTTCACAAAAATAAAAATCTAGAATAGTGTTTTCTATTCTCAAAAGGCTTTTCTTATCAATGTCCCTAAATGGTGTTGGAATGAAAAGCCTTTTTATTTTTACTCTTCTAACCTCTTACTCAGGCTTGAATGGGCAATCCTACTTTGAGTACGACAGTGAACTCAAAGGCATTTACCAATCCATCACAGACCTTAAATTAAACGCTAGTAAAAAAGATCTTTTAAAGTATCAAAGTCGCAACGCATCCAATCTTGCAACCTATCATTTATTGAGCTATGTTGATTTCTTTACTCTATTTATTAACGAAGATGCAAACGTATATGAGTCACTTTACAAAAATAGAGACTTATACCTTGATAAGATTTATGCAGGCCCGAGTAATAATCCAGAAAAACGGTTTATAAATGCAGAAATTCTTTTGCAATGGGCATTGATTGACCTCAAATTTGACAATAAACTTAGAGCAGGTAAAGCTATTTATGATGCATATAACCTCTTAGAGGATAATAAAAAAGCATACCCATCTTACATCAATAACTATAAAAGTCTTTCAATTATACATGTCCTCGCCGAATCAGTCCCATCTTGGGTCAGAACAATCTTAGGTATTAAAGGATCATTATCAACAGGTCAATCAGAAATAAGCAAGTTGAAGGAATATGCTTTAAGCAACCCAAACTACCTTTTTAGAAGTGAAGTAGCTGCAATTAACAGCTATATTTTATTCTATCAGCTCAATAAAAAAGAAAAGGCAATAGCTGATTTAAAAAAATTTAAACTTGACCATACTAAAAGCCCAATAGTTGCATTTTTAAAAGCAAGCATGGCATTAAGGTCAGGAGATAATGAATCATGTTTAAACTATTTGGAACAATCGCCTAAAGGACCACAATATGCAAATTTCTACTATCTAGACTTTATGCTTGGTCGAAGTAAACTCTACAAATTGGATCCGATTGCAGACAAGTACATGTTAAGATATGTTCAAAATTTTAAAGGAAAACACTTTATAAAAGAAGCATATCAAAAATTAGCATGGCATGCACTGGTGGTAAAGGGAGATCCAGCTTTATATCAACGATATATGAAAAAATGTATGACTTATGGCGAAGCTTTACTGGATGAAGACAAACAAGCATTAAAAGAAGCGAAGAAAAATGTAACTCCGAATAAGATTCTACTTTCTGCAAGGATACAGTTTGATGGAGGTTATTTTCACCAAGCATTTCAAACCTTAACATTGAATAAATATAGGTTTACTAATGACAAGGATGGTCAAATAGAATTTAATTACAGACTTGGTAGGATATTCCAATCACTTCATAACCCACAAGATGCATTGACACACTTTTCTAAAACATTAGACTTGGGCAAAAATGATGAGAGTTATTTTGCCTGCAGTGCAGCATTACAAATGGCGACAATTTATGAAAATCTTACAGACAAACATTCGGCTATGTTATATTATAAGATCTGTTTAGATCTCGAGCCTTCTGAATATGCCATAACTCTCCACCAAAAAGCAAAATCAGGCTTAGATCGGTTATAGCTTTAAAATAATAAACTTGTATTAACTTAACTGAGCCTCCCTATTCTTATATTCATAAAGACCAAACATGAATACAACACCATATTCTAAAAATACTACCCACATGTTTTCAGAGTATGGATTGTAAGAATAATTTATATAAGTGAGACTGATCAAATAAGACCACACTATTATATATCTCCTTCTTAAAAATACATTAATCCCCAAAAGTGGAATTATATACCATGGATGTACAATTGTACTCAATAGTAAATATATTATCATCACTCTTTCATTGGTCTTCATGAAATGCAGGAGACCTTTACTTTCATTTTCTTTCCACCATTTATAAAAAGAAATGAAAATAAAAGCTAGAAATAATATAGGACCGAGATAAGCTATTAAATTGTATCCTGTGATAACATCACCTATTTCTCGTAGACTATAATATACGGAGGCATTGAACTCGAATTTTCTAAAGTAAAGATCTATGCTCTCTAAAAATCCTCCATTTATCAAACCATAAATAACAGGGAGAAAAAGTAAAAACGAAAATAATCCAACCTTTAATAGAAAAGATATCATTTTTTTATTTTGGTACCTCACCAAGAAGTAACCTAAAAAAAATATAGGAATCAACTTAACATTGATAGCACAGGCATACATGAATGCTGAAAACCAATACTTTTTATTGTACCATAAATACAAAGAAATAAATAAGAATGAAACCATATTTATCTCAGCATGGAGATTGCCTATGCCTTCAACTATAACCAATGGGTTCAGATAATACAAAGCCAATGGCTTCACATTTAAACTCATGCCATTAAAGACTTTACAAATTGCAATTGCTCCAAGTAAGTGAAGAGCATAATACATAATCTTTAAGACCACTATCTGAAAATAAAAATCACCCGTCAGTTTGACAATTAAAGCAAAGAAGGCTTGGCTTATAGTAGGATAAACAGAAAAATAATCTGGTGAGTTAAGGTGCTCGAATAAAAACTGTTGCTGTGGTCCTAATAAATCAGCTGATACATCACGAGGTATAAACCGATATGGACTAATTCTAGATAATGTACATAATCCATCCCAAATAAATCTAAATATATCATCAGAAAGATTTGGTTCAGAAAAGACCAAAATTAAAGGAATGATCGCAGCCACCCATTTCAAATATTTTATCGAGAGCTCACTTATCAAAATGAACGTCAAAATAAAATAAGCCCCAAATGAAACAGAAAATCCAAGAAATATGCAATAAAAATCAGATTGGCTAGGATAATATCCCAAAAAAGCAATCCCAATCATTAATATCAAGAAGACAATATTCAGCTTAATATTAGTATTCATTTGAATAAACTACTTTGAGTAATGCTTAATAGAATAAAAAAATGTAGCTCCATACCCAAATGCCAATAATATATGAAATAAGACGAAACTATAGTTATTCATAACGACACCAGCACCTATTGCAAATACAAATAATATACACAATAGTCCTTCGAATATTGTAATTCCAGATATTTTAGTGTCTAAATAGTTTGCTTTTTGAAATGAATCTTTTAAGTTTTTTATGCCATACTTTGGAGTACGGATAAAAGATGATTTTTTTCCTAAATACCCTTGCAATACTGCTATACTATTATGCAAAGATAAACCCATACTCAAAGCCAGAAATATTGGAAATATTAGTATGAATTTCACGATCATTTTGGTTTTAGATATACCTTTCCATGCTGTCCCAACATTTGCAAAATAATAAACAAAGACCAAAGAAAACAAAGAAAGTAAAAAGATCGAAAAGTAAGTTAAATCAATATTTTCTGGATTGATTAAAAATATTAAAGGCACACTAAATATTCCTAAAACAAAAACAGCAAGGAATACACTACTAGACAACAAATGAATGGTTGCATGAATTTTTTTAGAAAAAGCTAGTTTTGACTTCCAAATGGTTGGAAGCAGTTTTTTAGCAGTTTCTGCTCCACCCTTCATCCATCTATGTTGTTGAGACTTAAGACCATGTATCTCAGCTGGCAATTCAGCAGGTGATAACACATCTACCAGAAATTTAATTTTCCAACCTTTTAATTGGGCTCTATAGCTAAGGTCTAAGTCTTCTGTTAAAGTATCAGCCTCCCAACCTCCAGCAGATTCGATTGTCTCACGTCTCCAAACGCCAGCAGTACCATTAAATTGCAACAAGAAACCACCATTCTCTCTACCCTTTTGTTCTATAGTAAAATGAACGTTTAATTGAAAAGCTTGTAGCTCTGTTAACAAAGAGTATCCTTGATTAATATGGTCCCATCTAGTTTGTACTACCCCAATCTGGGGATCATTAAACGAAGGTAATACTCGTCTTAAAAAATCAGGTGTTGGTAAAAAATCAGCATCAAAGATAGCTATTAAGTCTCCCTTAGCTTTTTTCATACCCTCCTTTAAGGCTCCCGCTTTGTAACCCTTTCTGTCAGCTCTTGTCAGGACCTCTATGTTATAACCCTTGTTTCTATACTCATTAGCTTTTCTCTGAGAGATTTCAATAGTATCATCAGTACTATCATCTAGAATATGAATTTCAAATTTGTCTTTAGGGTAATCGAAATCTGCTATTGCATCAACCAATCTTTCAATAACATACTTTTCATTATATATTGGTAGCTGTATAGTTATAAATGGCAACTTATCATCAGTAAGCAGCGGTTCGTTAATATCGCCTTTTGATTTTTTTAGATAATGGTATAGTAAATGAAATTGCATCAGGCAAAATATGGTAACATAGATCAATGCTATCACATATCCAGTAAGAAAAAAGTAACCTGCTACACTTAAATCCATTATATCAATTTAAAAATTGTCCATAAAATTTTATACCCTGCTAATATAGTGCCTTTGATCGTACCAGACACCTTTGAAACACCAATTCTTTTGCGATAATTAACAGGAACTTCTTTGCTTTTTAATTTAAATTTTGCTGCTTTAACTTGCATCTCAACTGTCCATCCAAAATCACGATCTTCCATTTCAATATCTATCAACTTATCCCAACTTATCCCTCTAAAAGGTCCTAGGTCTGTAAATTCATACTTGTAAATCAACTTTATCAATGTGGTTGCAAGCCAGTTTCCAAATATTTGTTGTGGAGTCATTGAGCCTTTCTCAAGATTGCCAAGTGCCCTTGATCCTATGATTAAATCATAGCCATCATTCATTATTGGGTCAATGATGTATTTAATTTCTGCGGGATAGTCACTATAGTCTCCATCCATAAAAACAACAATATCAGGTGGTGTAGACTCTTGTTTTAAAAATTCAATCCCTTTTAGACAAGCATTCCCATACCCTTTAGTAGGTTGATCTAAAACAATAGCACCATGATGTAAAGCAACGTTTTTTGTGTCGTCTGAAGAACCATTATTGCACACTAATATATGCCTTACCAGGTTTTTTGGTATATCGCCAATGACCTTTCCAATGGAATGTTCTTCATTATATGCAGGAATGATTACATCTACTATCAATATATAATTGTTAAGTTGGTACAAATCTATGAAACCAATTGAGTTATTGACCTATCTAAGGTGTAAAGAATAGGACATATATCTATGGTCCAGACCTAAAACTACCAAATCACAAGACATATATTACATTATTAACACAGAATGAAGTTATAAAAACTAGATTTTACTAAATTTGCATCTTATTACTACCTTGTTATTTAAAACTCAACAACATATTAAATTCTTCAAAGAATATAAATGATAAACATAATTTACATTTTTATATTGAGCTTTATATCTCAAACAATAATTGCTCAAAGTGAAATTACATTAGAAAATCTCTGGCAAAACTACAGCTATAATGTAAAGTCAGTTCCAGGTTTCAATTTCATGAATGATGGAAGACATTATACAAGACTAGAAAAAAACTCAATAAATAAATATGACTTAATCTCTGGAGAAAAGGTTTCGACCACTATGGACCCCAAAAGTTTACAAGACTTTGGTCAAACAATTTCTTCATACAAATACAATCAAAATGAGACAAAAATTGTCTTAGAATCAGAGACCAAATCGATCTATAGGAGATCTTCAGAGGCTTACTTTTATGTTTATGATGTGGCTACTAGTTCTGTTAAAAAAATACATGATTCTAAAATAATGTATGCCACACTCAATCCAAAATCAGATAAAGTTGCCTATGTACTTGACAATGATATCTATTTATATGATTTGAATACAAACCAGACCACTCAAGTTACAAAGGATGGTAAAAAGAATAATATTATCAATGGATCTGCAGATTGGGTCTATGAGGAGGAATTTTCTATGTCACAAGCGTTTTATTGGTCTCCAGATGGAAGTAATATAGCATTTATGCGATTTAATGAAAGCGATGTGCCAGAGTTTACCATGACTCTATTTAATGACGGCATGTATCCAGAATATGAAACTTTTAAGTATCCTAAAGTAGGTGAAAAAAATGCGATTGTTTCGGCCCATATCTATAATGTAGATTCTAAAAAGACTAAAGAATTACAAATGGGTGAAATGAATGATATTTATATCCCTAGAATAAAATGGACAAATGGCGACAATGAACTTGTCGTTTTCAAACTAAATAGACATCAAAACCATCTTCAGCTACTTTTATTTAATTCAAAATCTGAAAAACCTAAAATCCTACTTGATGAGAAAAACACATATTTTGTTGTCATTACAGATGACTTGACTTTCTTGAAGGACAAAAAACATTTCATTTGGTCTTCTGAAAAAGGAGGATACAACCAAATTTATTTATATAACATGGATGGGCAAGAACTACATAATCTAACACCAGGAAGTTATGATGTAAAAACAATATACGGAGTTGATGAGAAAAAAGGTGTGGTTTATTATAGTTCTGCTGAGGTATCTCCAATAGAAACATATATATATTCTATAGATCTAAAAGGCAAAAACAAAAAGCAAATAACTCCACAAAAAGGAACAAACAATGCTCAATTTAGTAGTACTTATGATTATTATATCCTAAATCACAGCAGTGCCATTTCTCCTCCAAACTATACCGTTTATAATAGTAAATATGAAAAAGTAAGGGAAATAGAAAATAATGAAAAATTTGCAAACCATTTAATTGATTATGGCCTCAACCCAATAGAGTTTTTTAAATTTAAAACCTCTGAAAATGTGGAATTGAATGGGTACATGATAAAACCAACTAATTTTAACGAAAAAAGAAAGTATCCTGTATTCATGACACAATACAGTGGGCCAGGGAGCCAATCTGTAGTGAATAAATGGAGCGGAAATAATTATTGGTGGTATCAAATGTTAGCACAAAATGGATACCTAGTAGTATGTGTAGACCCAAGAGGAACAGGAGGAAGAGGTGAAGAGTTTAAAAAAATGACCTACTTGCAAATGGGTAAATATGAAACCATTGACCAGATAGAAGCAGCAAAATATATTGCTACTTTGCCTTTTACAGATGCAAATAGAATTGGTATATTTGGGTGGAGTTATGGAGGTTTTATGTCAAGCCTATGTATAGCCAAAGGAGCAAATATATTTAAATCAGCAATAGCTGTAGCTCCAGTGACAAATTGGAAATGGTACGATAGTGTCTATACTGAAAGGTTTATGAGAACTTACTTAGAAAATGAATCAGGGTATAAAGATAATTCACCAGTTTACTTTGCTGACCAGATTAAAGGTAATTATTTATTAGTACATGGCCTTGCAGATGACAACGTACATTGGCAAAATAGTGCAGAGATGACAATGGCATTAATTAAGGCGAATAAGCAATTTGATACTTATGTCTATCCTAACAGAAACCATGGAATAATTGGAAACAATGCTAGAATTCACCTTTACACAAAGATGACTAACTTTATATACGAAAAACTTTAACCTACTTTATTGAGTTAACTTTCATAAATTTTGCAATAACAATATGGCAACTCCACAATCCGTAGCATTTCATACATTAGGTTGTAAACTCAACTTTTCTGAAACATCAAGTATCAGAAGGCAATTTGAAGATCATGGCTATTCTGCCGTTCCTTTTGAAGAAGGAGCAGACATTTATGTCATCAATACATGTTCTGTGACTGACTTTGCAGATAAAAAATGCAGATATGAAGTTAGAAGAGCGTTGAAATATTCGCCAGATGCTAAAATAGTTGTTGTTGGATGTTATGCACAATTAAAACCAGAGGAAATATCTAATATTGAAGGAGTTGATTTAGTCTTAGGGGCTGCAGAAAAATTTAACATTTTAGACTACGTTAATGGCATTTCTAAAGCTACAGGTAAAGGAATGATTAAGGCTGGAGAAGTAAGTGCTGCCAATTCGTTTCATGATGCTTTCTCTTTTGGTGACAGGACTCGGTCTTTCTTGAAAGTACAAGATGGGTGTGATTACAAATGTTCGTTCTGTACTATTCCTCAAGCTCGTGGAGCATCTAGAAGTGATACTATAGCAAATGTTGTAAATAATGCTGAAAAAATTGCTTTCCTTGGAAATAAGGAAATTGTGCTAACAGGTGTAAACATTGGAGATTTTGGTAATGGAACAGAAGTTATTGAAGGTGTAAAACCAAAGAAGGATGATATGTTTATTGACCTTATCAAAGAGTTAGACAAAGTACCAGGCATTGATAGATTTAGAATATCGTCAATCGAACCTAATTTGTGTACAGATGAAATAATTGATTTTGTAGCAACCTCAGATAAATTCGTTCCACACTTTCACATACCGCTCCAATCTGGATCTGATAAAATGCTGAAAGCCATGAGACGTAGGTACAAAAGAGAGCTTTATGCTCAAAGAGTAGCTAAAATAAAGGATGTAATGCCAAATTGTTGCATCGGAGTAGACGTTATAGTTGGATTTCCTGGAGAAACTGAAGAAGATTTTATGGAAACGTATATGTTTCTAAATGATCTTGATGTTTCCTACTTCCATGTATTTACTTATTCCGAAAGAGCAAATACATTGGCAGCAGAAATGGATGATGTCGTCCCAATGTCAGTTAGAAAAGCAAGAAACAGGAAACTGAGGTCATTGTCTAAAATGAAAAAAGACGTATTTTACAAATCCCAAGAAGGGCTAGAAGCGAAAGTCTTATTTGAAGAATCTCCTGTAGACGGAATGATGAGTGGATTTACAGATAACTATATTAAAATACTGACTCCTAAAGTTCAAGAAAAAATCAATACAATTGGCCAAATCCAATTAGGAAAACTAAACGGAGAAGAAATGGAGTGTAGACTGCTGGTGGAAAGCGTTTAAACGGTTTTGACGACTCCTTATAACATCTGAATATAGCCAAAGCTGTGTTGTTTTCTAAACTAATTCTCAATACTTTACTTTAAACTGTTTAAACGGTATTATCACTATCTGCATTTTCACTACGCTTAATAGTCCATCCTTTACGGATAATAGTCCTCTGTGTTTTTAACCCTCTTTCACCCCCATATTTGTGTTATAATTATTTATTAAACATTTTAAATCTTTTAACATGAAAAACACAGCATTAATAGTATTCATCTTAACGATCTTCCTCGCTCCAGTAAAATCTGAAATATCACCAACTTTCTTTGCTGAAGGGCAACAACTCTTTGTAGTGGCATATTCAGGACTAAATTTGAGAGAAACACCCGATAATAATGCTTCAGCTATCCTAACCATTCCCTATGGTAAAATAGTTACAGTTTTGCCTTTTGATCAAATATGTGTCACTATCCAAGAAATAGATTATGCAAGAGGCAGTTGGGTCAAAGTTAATTTTGAAGGTCAAACTGGATATGTTTTTGATGGCTTTCTGTCACCATTAGCAGTGCCACAATACCATGCAGAGATAACTCATGGCAGTGTATCTATTTTTAGTCTATTAGAAAATTGGGTTGACATTCACCTTATACCTTCTGACAATTCAGATACTACAATTAATGAAGCTTCAAATAAAATAATTCATTTTTTTGAAGGTGGAGAAACAATGGAAAAGCAAATATTCCATAATGCTTACAGAACTCAACTATTGTTATCAGGTGTCAGATTAATGGATGTATTCCATCTTATTAAAGGGTTCTATCATGGTACAGATCAAAAAGAAGAACTTGATCAAAATACTATTTTCATTAAAGATGATGAGGGAAATCTAAAAACTATAAAAATCAATTTAGGCCACAATTGCGAGATTCGTCAAATGAAAAATGGTCAAATCAAATTAACAATTCAAAAATCATATTCTGGATGTTAAAAAATTAAAAAATAAAAGGGTGATAAATACTAGCGAAAAGGAGGCACAAAGGTGTCTCCTTTGCTATTTTATACTTATTTTGTCCCTAATTTCGTTAATAGTGATAATATAAAAAATAAAGATGGCAATAAGGTTTTAAACCTTTATTAACATCTTTATCTTTGCAAAAACCGTCATAGATTTAAATGTATAAAATGAACATGCGAATTACCATAATTACGATATTATTGCTAACCTCCTTCAGTAGTATGTTTTCACAAAAAATAGAAGAGGAAGTAGGTTTTAAATACGTCAAGGCAGAGTACCTAATGACTACGGAAAGGCTAGAAGATGCCATCAAAGAATTAAATGATATAATCAAAGTTAGTCCCGTTTACAAGGATGCCTTAATGTTAAGAGCCAATACACGTTATAGACTTGGAGCATTTAAGGGAGCTAAAGATGACATATTAAAATCAATAGAAGCAATTGGTATTACTTTGGGTGCGGCCTCACTCTTAGGAAAAACCGAATATGCACTGGGTAATGTTGACCCCGCTTTAAACTCGCTAACTGCTGCTATCTCATTGGGATCGCAAGATGAAAGAATATACGAGTTAAGAGCAGATATTTATGAAGACAAAGGTGAATTGCTAAAAGCTTGTGAAGATTGGTATACAGCGGAGGACTTAGGTTCTACAAAAGGAGCTATAAATGCTAGAAAATTTTGTGGTAAAAGAACTAATTCTAGTGAGCCAACTAAGACACCTCCAGTAGACGTTGGAACTTCATCAACATCAGACAATTCTGATGATTCGACAGAAGAAGAGAGTACATCACCTACAAATGCAGATAATTCTAGTACACAATCTAATGACAATTCAGAAGAGGTAGTAGATGATGAAATAAATTCCGTCCCAATAGATGATGAGGATAATTCAACTATACCTGTTGAGGACAATACTCCTAACAAAATAGAAATCGATGAAGATCTGTCATTATCTATATATGGCCAAGGTATTGGTAAAAGAAAAATATTAGATAGACCTAGTATCCTTATTTTATCTGATCAAACTGGGACTGTTGTAGTAGAAGTATGTATTAACGAAAACGGAAAGATTGATTATGCAGAATTTAATCCTGCAAAATCGACTCTTACAAAAAATAGCTTAGTTTCATTAGCGATAAGGAAATCAAAAGAGTTTTGGTTTGAAAAATCGGATTATAAAAAACAATGTGGCTTTATTGTTTTTAATATTAAAGGTTCGGAATAATACAAACCAATATGCACCTATTTATAAGGCCCAAAAGCCTGTTATTTATATTACTACCAATGCTTACAGTATTGGTAGTTTTTAATTCTTGTAGAAAAGATAACAATTTCAAGTTATCGGATAGTAATTTTTTTGTTTCGCAAGATACCCTTCTATTTGACACTGTATTTACTACTATTGGATCTATAACAAAAAGAGTAAAAATATTTAACACAGAATCTCAACCAATATTGCTAGATATAAATATAAAATCTGGTGAAATATCGCCTTTTCGTATGAATGTTGACGGCTATCAAGGGCATAGTTTATCTAATATCCAGATTCCGGGTAATGACAGCATTTATGTTTTCATGGAGGTTACCATAGACCCAAATCAACCATTAAGTGCTAGCCCATTTGTGATTGAAGATGATCTCATTATTTCCCAGACAGGCATTCAAAAAACTATGAAACTGATAGCTTGGGGGCAAAATGCAAATTATATCAGCCAAAAAGGACAGATCAGAGGACTAACTTGTAATTCGGGTACTATTACATTTTCTGATCCAAAACCATATGTTATTTACGGTATTTTAATTATTGATAGCTGTGAATTAATAATTCCAGCTGGCGCTCATATCCACATTCATGGAGGAGTTGTCGTTGAGCCAGATTTTGTATATAATGATGGACAAATAATTGTTTTTCCTAATGGAAAATTAACCGTTCAAGGAACTGTTGAAAATCCTGTCATATTTGAAGGAGATAGATTAGAACCAGAGTATGAGAACATTTCATCACAATGGGTTGGTATCCGCTTTTGGCCAACAAGTCGTGGAAACTTAATAGATCATGCTATTATTAAAAATGGTATCATAGGTGTACTTGTAGATAGTGCTGCATCATTAGAAATAAAAAATACAGAAATTAAAAATACTGGAGGAGCTGGTATTATTGGAATCCATGCTAACATTATTGGTTATAATTTACTTTTACACAGCTGCGGGTCATATAATATGCAATTAACCTATGGAGGTGATTATGATTTCAAATATTGTACACTAGTGAGCAAATCATCTCAACGGGAGGCTCTTTATATAAACAACTACAAATGTACAGATCTTGAAAATGATCCATTATGTCAAATTTCGGTTGACCTTTATCGAAATAACATTAATTTAAAAAATTCAATAATTCATGGTCCTACCTCTGATGAGATTAATTTAGATGATTATACATTAAAGCAGGAGCCAGGTTTATTAAATTATCTGTTTGACCACTGTATAGTTAAAGTTAAAGATATTTTAGATTCCGATGCCTTTCCTTTATTTTTTGATAATTGTATTTCTTGTTTAAATTCTACTTCATCTGATACTTTATTTAGAAATTTAGAAGAACAAGATTTCAGGTTGGATACCATGTCAATTGCAGAAATGGAAGCCACTCCAACCATAGGCATATCAAGTGATATATTAGGCTTTACAAGAGACGCAAGCAAGCCAGATATTGGTTGTTATGAATTCGAAAATTAATTAATTTTATCGAATCTATTATAATATGTTTACTACCTATTTAAAGCTTGGATTTGATCACATCTTAGATTTTCAAGGCTATGATCACATACTTTATGTGCTAACACTCTGCAGTATATATTCACTTAAAGAATACAAAAAAGTACTAATTCTTATTTCAGCTTTCACACTAGGTCACTCATTAACTCTTTGCTTAGCCGCTCTTAATATAATATCCATATCATCTTATGTCATAGAGTTGTTAATTCCGATAACTATATTAGTTACAGCTATTAATAATATAATCTCAACAAAAGCTAAGGGAAACATTAATTATAATTATGCAGTTGCAGCTAGTTTCGGCCTTATTCATGGTCTGGGATTTTCCTATTTTTTTAGAGCATTATTAGACAAAGAAGAGAGCATACTAGGACCTCTTATACCATTTAATATCGGAGTAGAGATAGGACAAATTGTTATTGTTTTTTTTACACTACTTTTGAGTTATATTTTTGTCTCTCTATTGAAAGTTAAACACAGCTATTGGAATATTACGATATCAATATTTGCTATTATCATTTCATCTTATCTAATAATAGATAGAATTTAAGAAGAGATAAAAATTATATTATGTCGATTTTACAGTCCTATATATCGATTATTTCGTCTATATATAGTATATTTGTAAAAAATATATATTAATGTTAGGATCGAATTTAAAATTCTTGAGAAAACATCACAGTTTGTCACAACAAGATTTAGCTGACAAACTTTCTTTACCGCGGACTACCTTGGGAGATTATGAAAGGTCGCATACTGAGCCTAACATTAATATGATGCAAAAAATTGCTAAAACGTTTGACATCTCTCTTGATCAACTGTTAAAAACGAAACTGAACAAATCAAATATTAATATAGGAAGGTCTAATGACTTCAAAGTGTTAGCAATCACAGTTGATTCAAACAACCACAGTAATATTGAACTTGTTGAAACTAAAGCTGCAGCTGGGTACTTAGATGGATGCACTGATCCAGAATTCATAAAAGATCTCCCTAAAATTGTATTTCCAAATGTACCATCTGGAACATATCGAGGATTTGAAATTAAAGGTGATTCTATGCTCCCATTAGAAGCTGGCTCAATTGTAATTTGTTCCTTTATTGAGAGGTTAGCCGAGATCAAGAGTAATAAAACTTATGTAGTGGTAAGTAAGGAAAACGGTGTGGTATATAAAAGGTTAAACAATTTATCTGCAGAAAAATCTATATTATTATCTTCGGATAATGAGACTTATAGGCCATACAAATTACCTTATAATGAAATAGAAGAGGTATGGCAATATTATGCACATTTAAGCTTTAGTGACACGTATTCTACATTCAATACTATTTTAGATGAGAAACTTTCAGAGATTAATAGAAAAGTGACAGAAATCCATTCTAAAGTATTAAATTAGAATATTCTCGATATTATCAATTTATACTACCAATATCACTACAAATGATATTCAAAAAGATAAATTATATTACTTTTGACCTAAAATAAAAAATTATGGCTGACGAAAATAAAAATCAAATAAATATTGAATTATCTGAAGATGTGGCTGAAGGTATATACTCTAACTTAGCAATTATATCACATAGTCATACTGAGTTTGTTGTTGATTTTATTAGAATGGTACCAAATGTTCCAAAAGCTAAAGTAAAGTCGAGAATTGTACTTACTCCTGTACATGCTAAAAAATTATTACAAGCTCTAGCGGATAACTTGAAAAAATATGAGGCTCAATATGGCAAAATTGAAAGTAAAAATGAACCTCCATTTCCCCCAATAAACTTTACTCCTACAGCTCAAGCGTAGATTATAGTCTTAAATATCATTCATCAAACAAAGAACCAATTTGATGTCCAGGGTATCTTGGTATACCTAGGTGTTTATATGCCTTATCTGTAACTTCTCGTCCTCGTGGCGTCCTTTGAATGAATCCTTCCATAATTAGGAATGGCTCATGAACTTCTTCTATTGTACCAGCTTCTTCTCCAACAGCAGTGGCTATCGTTGATATTCCCACAGGTCCACCTTTAAACTTTTGAATAATAGTACTTAGTATCCGGTTGTCCATTTCATCCAGTCCTCCTTCGTCTACGTTTAAGGCTTCTAGCCCATACATTGAGATTTTCTTATCAATCTTACCATTGCCCTTTATTTGAGCAAAATCTCTTATTCGCCGTAGCAATGCATTCGCAATTCTTGGTGTACCTCGGCTTCTTCTCGCTATTTCAATTGCACCGTCCTCATCCATTTCAATCATTAAAATACTTGCACTTCTAAATAAGATGCTTTTTAAAGTAGGTACATCATAATAATCTAACAGACAAGTAATACCAAATCTAGCTCTCATTGGTGATGTAAGAAGCCCCATACGAGTGGTTGCACCAACTAAGGTAAATGGATTAAGTGTCAATTGTATTGACCTAGCGTTAGGCCCAGAATCGATCATGATATCAATTCGATAATCTTCCATTGCTGAATATAAATACTCTTCAACAACGTTATTTAAACGATGTATTTCATCGATAAATAACACATCCCCTTCTTCTAAATTTGTAAGTAATCCAGCTAAATCACCAGGTTTTTCTAATACTGGTCCAGATGTCATCTTCAAACCCGTATCTAGTTCATTTGCAATTATATGGGATAATGTTGTTTTTCCTAATCCAGGAGGACCATGAAGTAGCACATGATCCAAAGCTTCTCCTCTCAATTTAGCAGCTTGAATAAAAATACTTAAATTTTCTACAATTTTTGGTTGCCCCGCAAAGTCTTTGAGATCTTTAGGTCGTAAAGCTCTTTCTATCTGTTGATCATCAGGAGTAAACTCTGAAGAATTAGGGTCTAAAATTGGATTCATTAAATCTATTTAGTGCAAAGATATTATAAATAAATACATATCAATAATTTAAAAAGGGTCATGAATAAATTCATGACCCTTTTTAAAAAGTTACTTATAATTAAATTTTTATTGCTGAGCTCTTGTCTTAGCAGAATAATTTAGTTTTAATTGATTAGCTTTCCTTAAAGCTATTTTTATATCACCTACAATACCCATGGTTACTTTTCCGTCTATTCTCAAAGACGTCGTTATTCCAGGTCTCTGACTTTCAGGTATTGTACTTTTATGTTGCTCAAGAAATAATGGAATATCGTCAACAGTTGCAAATTTATCACCTAACTGCATTCTTGGCTTTGTACCATAAGTAGCTTGATTCTGAGGAGTTGGCCTTCCTACATAAATATAATTAACAAGAGATTTTTTCTCAAATTTTGTCAACTCTGTAGCAGAAGGTGTAACTACCGTCACTTTAAGCGAAGCATCTCTTAATACTGTTACAACCATAAAAAAGAATAATAACATAAAAATAATATCAGGAAGTGACGCAGTAGAAATAGCTGGTGTACCTTTTGAGTTTTTCTTCTTAAATTTAGACATCTACTTTATATTTAATTAAAGTTATTATTACTTTTCTTCCCCAAAGTTAGTAGGTTCTGCCTCAGAAAGTACCAAAGGAATTTCTGCTCTAACTATGTCTCTTCTAGTTCTATCAAGTTTTTCGTATGCTTTTCCATAATTTTTCATAGAATACTCATCTCTTAACTCCCGATATGCTGCTTGTAGTTCATTATATACCTCAAGATATGTTTCATAGTTAGTACCTCTATCATTCTTCAAAGAAATGATTGCCTTTTTAGAGCTTTCTGCCTTATCAGACTCATTTCTAGGATTGGAAAGAAATATTTTTGTGTTATCTCTAAGTGTTTTAATATCCATTTGTTCACCTCTCACCAAAAGTTGATTACTAGAGTTTACAAGTATTGAGTAAACATTTCTGGTATTTAATCTCATTTCTGGTGGTGGCTCTTCAGACCATGGTGGTAACTTTGTTAAGATACCCTTATCTTCAGCAATGGTTGTAGTAACTAGAAAAAATATAAGTAATAAGAATGCAATATCTGCCATAGAGCCAGCATTGATCTCATTACTCATTCTTGCTTTACTTTTAGCCATAATTTATTATTTAAATGCGTTTCTTATTTCAAAAAATACCATTGCAACAGCAGCAAAAACAATTAAAAATAGTGTGGTTGCAATACCTCCACCAATGTAACCACTTATACTATCAGTAACTTCAAAATTATCTCTGATTCTTGCTATCCTTTCACCTACATCTCCTGGAGCAACAGCTCTTAATATAAAGAATAAGATTATTAAGCCTGCAAATGTCGCAATTGATCTAACACCAGCCTTTGGAAATTTTACTAACCCAACAATGCCAAAAAATACCATCAATGCTATTGCAATGACAATTAGTAATACGGTCAGTCCTATACCTGTATCAAAAAAATCCATTCCAGCAACTGCATCTTTACCTTGAGCCATAAGATCTGTACTTGTATCAAATCCTGCACTATTTAATCCTGACACCGTAGTTATCAAGAATATTAATATCACTGCAATCCCTACTAAGAAGGCTACAGTGGTTCCTTTTTTTACTAAAAAATCGTACATAACAAATTAGTTTTCTTAAATATTATTTAAAAATATTGTTTCTCTGCATTACATCGACTAATCCAATAGATGCTTCTTCCATTCTATTTGTGATGCTATCAATTTTTGAAACTATATAATTATAAAATATTTGAAGAATAATTGCTACTACTAATCC
The DNA here is from genome assembly GCA_037968395.1 of Saprospiraceae bacterium. Lineage (GTDB taxonomy): Bacteria > Bacteroidota > Bacteroidia > Chitinophagales > Saprospiraceae > JADKBO01. The sequence goes on from JBBKVK010000322.1 coordinate 65,298, forward strand.
GAATACGGTTGTCAATAAGGCGATCTTAATACCCCCTGCTACGACTGCTGGTGATAAATCCCCTACAGTTTCAATTCTATTAAAGGCTTCAATCATCCCGATTACAGTACCCATAAACCCTAGCATTGGAGCCAAAGCTATAAATAATGAAATCCAAACTAATCCTTTCTCTAAAAGTCCCATCTGTACTGAGCCATAAGAAACTATTGCTTTTTCAACAGCTTCAGGGCCTCCTGCAGAACTTCTAAGTCCTTCAAATAAGACACTTGCTGCTGGTCCAGGTGTAGACTTTGCAACTTCTTTTGCACCTTCTACATCTCCTTCAGCTAATCTAGACTCAATATTCCCTAATAATTTGTCTGTGTTAGCTGAGGCAATATTCAAAGTAATAATCCTTTCAATACAAAAAGCCAAACCTAATATTAAACAAATGAGTACAAGACTCATGAATTTCCAATCTCCTTGAATGAAATATTCTTTGAGTAACTGGAAACCAGTTGAAGCTGTTTCTCCTTCTCCTTGAGCTAAAATTTCTGTAGCCCCAAAAGTGGCACCTAAGAAAAATACTCCAATTATAAATAAAATCTTGCGCATAATAACTGTGATTTACGTTTTGAGTTATAGAATGTTTTTAAAATAAATATAAAAGTAAAAATAATTATGAAATCATATATAAAGAATCTCAATTAATTTTTTTTTATGCGGAGAGTGAGGGATTCG